>NZ_JAGSOG010000184.1 GCF_018139695.1 Actinospica durhamensis
CTGCGGGGGCGGGAGCCGAACCGGTGGCCGAGGTCGCGGCGGGCTGGTAGTCGTTGAAGAAGTCCCACCAGGCCTTGTCGACCGACTCAGGGTCGTGCAGGTACTGCTGGTAGATCTCGTCGACGAGCCATTCGTTGGGCCCGAACTGCGCCAATTCCCCAGGAGGCGTCTCGCCGCCGCCCGGAGCTGGAGTGGACTCAGACGTGGTCGGTGTGGACTGTGGCGACACGGCGGGTTCCGCCCTCTTCCGCTTCGTAGATCCGCGTTCTCGGACTGCCTCGCACCCGGCAGGTGGGAGCCGACGGATCCGCGGCGATGTAACGCCGGCGCGGGCCCCTGCGGTTCCTCCTCAGCGGGCAGCGGTAGCCCAGGTTACGCGCTTTCCCGCGCGAATCGCAGTTCGCACCGGCCAACGCGACGAGAGTCACACTAACTCGGGACCTGAACCACCCTTACTGAGCATAATGCCGTAGTCCGAGATGACTATTCCGAATGCGGAACGGACTGCGGCTGCTCCTGGGGCAGTTCGAGCCGGATGAGCGCCCCGCGCGCCGAGGGCATGACCTCGATGGTTCCGCCGTGCAGCTGAACCGCCCAGCGCGCGATGGCCAGGCCCAGGCCGGTGCCGCCGCCGGGCTCGCTCTGCCCGGTCGAGCCGCGGGTGAAGCGTTCGAAGACCCGGCTGCGCTCCGGCTCGGGGATGCCGGGGCCCTCGTCGGCCACCTCGATCCGCAGTTGCCCGCCCGCCGTGCGCACGGCCGAGACCTGCACGAGACCGTCCACCGGGGAGTGCTTGGCCGCGTTGTCCACCAGGTTCGCCACGACCTGGTGCAGCCGGCCCTCGTCCGCCCGCGCCAGCAGCTGCGGAGGGCGCACGTCCAGCCGGTAGCGCACCGGGCGCCCGGCGGTCTGGGCCTGGCGCACCACTTCGGCCAGGAAGGGCTCGACCGCGAACTCGGAGACGTCCAGCGGCACGGCGCCGGCCTCGAGCCGGGACAGGTCGAGCAGCTCCTCGACCAGCAGCCCGAGCCGCTCGGTCTGCGCCAGCGCGGCCTTGACCACGGCGCCGTCCGGCTCGGTCACCCCGTCCACCACGTTCTCCAGCACGGCCCGCAGCGCCGAGATGGGGGTGCGCAGCTCGTGCGAGACGTTGGCGATCAGCTCCCGCCTGGCCCGGTCGGCCGCCTCGAGGTCGGCCGCCATCTGGTTGAACAGCACGGCCAGGCGCCCCACCTCGTCCCGGGAGGTGGCGCGCACCCGGCGGGAGTAGTCGCCGTGCGCGAGGGACGAGGCGGCGTCGGCCATGGCGCGCAGCGGGGCGATCATGCCGTGCGCCAGGATCTGGGTGACCACCAGCGAGGCCACCACCGCGACCGTGACCACGTACCTGGCCTGGATGCCGAGGGAGACCCCGACCGCGGCGAACAGGGTGGCGACCGTGACGGACGCGGCCACCAGCACGCCCAGTTTGATCCGCAGCGAGGAGAGCCGGTCCAGGGGCTGCAGTTCGCGCAGCCGGGTCACCCGGTCGGTCACGGCGCCTCCGCCTCGCCGCCGGTCTCCAGCGCGTAGCCCACGCCGTGCACGGTGCGGATCCGCCCGGCCCCGATCTTCTTCCGCAGGGCCTTGACATGGGAGTCGACGGTGCGGGTGCCCGAGGCGTCGGCCCAGTCCCACACCTCGGCCAGCAGCTGCTGGCGGGAGACCACCTGGCCGGGGCGGCGGGCCAGGCTCAGCAGCAGGTCGAACTCGATCGGCGTCAGGTGCACCTCGGCCCCGTCCGCACGCACCCGGCGCCTGGCCCGGTCCACGGTCAGCGGGTGCTCGGGCGTGCCCAGCGCCAGCGGGGCCGAGGGCTCGGCGTCGCCGGCGGGCGCGTCGGTCTTGAGCGCCTGGGCCCGCACCAGGTCCACCCGGCGCAGCAGCGCGGTGATCCGGGCGATCAGCTCGCGCATGGAGAACGGCTTGGTCAGGTAGTCGTCCGCGCCCGCGCCGAGCCCGGCGAGCAGATCGGACTCGGCGTCGCGGGCCGTGAGCATGAGCACCGGCACCGGGCGTTCGGCCTGGAGCCTGCGGCACACCTCGAGGCCGTCGAAGCCCGGCAGCATCACGTCGAGCACCAGCGCGTCCGGCTGCTCCTCGCGCGCCGCGGCCACCGCGGCCGGCCCGGTGGCCGCGTAGGCGGTGGCGAACCCGGCCGCGTTCAGCCGCGCCAGTACGGCGTCGGCCAGGGTCGGCTCGTCCTCGACCACGAGGATCTTGCGCCGGGCGGCGTCGGAAGCGGGCAGGCTCATGGCAGCACAGTAGTGCGCGATCTCGGTCCGGGTCTGCGTCGCGGCCGCCCAACGGCTTGTCAGGACCTGTTCGTCGGCCGCTCGAGCGCCCCGGTGTTAGGTTGATCCCGACCACAGATCTGACGTCAGAGCAGCAGCCTGAGGAGCCGTCAAGATGACGCAGCAGTTGACCGAGACCACGCAGTGGCAGGCACTGGCCAAGCACCGGGAGGCGTTCGGCGAGACGCACCTGCGGGAGCTTTTCGCCACCGACCCGGGGCGCGCAGAGCGGCTGCGGCTGACCGTGGGCGACCTGGCCGTGGACTTCTCCAAGCACCTCGTCACGGACGAGACGCTGGCACTGCTGCTCGACCTGGCCAAGGCCCGCGGGGTGGAACCGCTGCGTGACGCCATGTTCGCCGGCGAGAAGATCAACGTCACGGAGAACCGGGCCGTGCTGCACGTCGCCCTGCGCGCGCCGCGCGGCGAGCAGATCGAGGTGGACGGCGAGGACGTGGTCCCGGGCGTGCACGAGGTGCTCGACCGGATGTCCGCGTTCGCCGACCGGGTGCGCTCGGGCGAGTGGACCGGCGCGACCGGACGGCGCATCAGGAACGTGGTGAACATCGGCATCGGCGGCTCGGACCTGGGCCCGGCGATGGCGTACGAGGCGCTGCGCGCGTACTCGGACCGCTCGCTGACCTTCCGCTTCGTCTCCAACGTGGACGGCGCCGACCTGTACGAGGCCACCCACGACCTCGACGCGGCCGAGACGCTGTTCATCATCTCCTCGAAGACCTTCACCACGGTCGAGACCATCACCAACGCGACGTCCGCGAAGGCGTGGCTGCTCGGCCAACTCGGCGGGGACGAGGCGGCGGTGGCCAAGCACTTCGTGGCCGTGTCCACCAACGACGCCGAGGTGGCCGAGTTCGGCATCGACACCGCGAACATGTTCGGGTTCTGGGACTGGGTCGGCGGGCGCTACTCGTACGACTCGGCCATCGGCCTCTCGCTGATGATCGCGATCGGCCCGGAGGCGTTCGGGGAGATGCTGGCCGGCTTCCACACCGTCGACCGGCACTTCCGCACCACCCCGCTCGAGCACAACGTCCCGGCGCTGCTCGGCCTGCTCGGGGTCTGGTACGGCTCGTTCTTCGACGCCCAGACGCACGCGGTGCTGCCGTACTCGCACTACCTCTCGAAGTTCTCGGCCTACCTGCAGCAGCTGGACATGGAGTCCAACGGCAAGTCCGTCCAGCGCGACGGCGAGCCGGTGGCCTGGCAGACCGGCCCGATCGTCTGGGGCACCCCCGGCACCAACGGCCAGCACGCCTACTACCAGCTGATCCACCAGGGCACGAAGATCATCCCGGCCGACTTCATCGGCTTCGCCGAGCCCGTCGTCCCCGCCGCCGACCCCCGCGGCGCCCACCACGACATGCTCACCGCGAACTTCCTGGCCCAGACCGAGGCCCTCGCCTTCGGCAAGACCCGCGAGCAGGTCGAGGCCGAGGGCACCGCGGCGCCGATCGTGCCGCACCGGGTGTTCAAGGGCAACCACCCCACCACCACCATCCTGGCCGAGAAGCTCACCCCCTCGGTCCTCGGCCAGCTCGTCGCCCTCTACGAGCACAAGGTCTTCACCCAGGGCGCGGTCTGGAACATCAACTCATTCGACCAGTGGGGCGTGGAGCTCGGCAAGGTGCTCGCCAAGAAGATCGAGCCCGAGCTCGTCCCCGACGGCACCCCCGCCCCCTCCGCCCACGACTCCTCCACGAACGCGCTGGTCGCGACGTACCGGGAGCTGCGGGGGCGGTAGAAGGGGCGGGTCAGCTCCGTTCGGCCAGCCGGATCATGGAGATGCCGGGCCGCACCTTGGCGATGGACGCGAAGTCGTCGTCGACGTGCAAGAGCGTAAGCCGATGGTGTTCCGCCGTCAGGGCGATGAGGATGTCCATCGGTGACGGACCCCGGTGATGGCCGATCGCAAGGAGTTGCCGCTGCACTTCGAGGATGCGCGGCCAAGGGTCGTCGAGTGCTGGGCACCACGTGAACGTGGTGCCCAGCATCGCGAAGAACGGCGCGTGGTCGCGGTCGGAACGTACCCCGGCCATCAGTTCGGCCTCCACCGGCGGGCAGAGCGCGACCAGACCCTGGGCCACGTGCCGCGGCCACGGATCGGCGACTTGGCCGCGCAGCAGGCGCCACACGGCCGAAGTGTCGGCGAGGTAGGTCACAGTCCCGCCTGTTCCCGCTTCTCCAGCACGTCGAAGTCGAGGTAGTCGGCCGCGTTGTCCTGGAGCCACTTGAGCGCACGCGCCCGATCGTCCGCGGTGCTCCCGGCCGCTATGGCCAGAGCCCGGTTGATGGTGTCGCGTTTGGTGGTCGTGCCGAGCTGACGCTGGGCGAAAGAGAGCATCTCGTCGTCGAGATCGATAAGCGTCCTGCTCATATCCGCCTCCCAGGCGATACATCGTCGTATATATCGATGTCATCGATGATATCAATCGGCGGGCGGCCGGTCGAGCCCTCCGCTGCGGGCCGACGGAGACCGCGGCCGTCGGTCATCGGGGTTCAGGCCGCCTGAGGCTCTGCGACAATGGGGCAATGAGCGAACCGCGCCGCACCTCTTCCTCCGACCAGCCCCGCAAGCCGCAGGCCGCCCGCAACGCGGCGCGCAACGCGCAGCCGCGCAAGGCCGCGGAGCTCGAGGCGGCGGAGCGGCGCAAGCGGCAGTCGATCGCGAAGGCGGAGAAGCGCACCACTCCGGCGAACGTGCGCTCGACCGAGCCCGCGCCCACGGCGGCCGGGCGCGCGCCCGCGGGGGCCGGGGCGGCCACACCCGCCTCGTACCTGGACATCCCCGAGGACTACCGCGCGGGCTTCGCCTGCTTCGTCGGGCGGCCCAACGCGGGCAAGTCCACGCTGACGAACGCGCTGGTCGGGGCGAAGATCGCGATCACCTCAGGCAAGCCGCAGACCACCCGGCACACCGTGCGCGGCATCGTGCACCGGGCGGACGCGCAGCTGGTGCTGGTGGACACCCCCGGCCTACACCGCCCGCGCACGCTGCTCGGCGAGCGGCTCAACGAGCAGGTGCGGGCCACCTGGGCCGAGGTGGACGTGATCGGCTTCTGCATCCCGGCCAACCAGGAGATCGGCCCGGGCGACCGCTACATCGCGCAGCAGCTCGCCGACGTGCGGCGCACCCCCAAGGTGGCCGTCGTGACCAAGACCGACACGATGGGCAAGCAGGCCGTGGGCGAGCAGCTGCTGGCCGTACTCGAGCTCGGCAAGGAGGTCGGGATCGACTGGGCCGAGATCATCCCGGTCTCCGCGGTGGCCGGCGCGCAGGTCGGCCTGCTCGCCGACCTGCTGGTCAAGCAGCTGCCCCCGTCCCCCCCGCTCTACCCCGGCGGCGAGCTGACCGACGAGCCCGAGCAGGTCATGGTGGCCGAGCTCATCCGCGAAGCCGCGCTCGAGGGCGTGCGCGACGAGCTGCCGCACTCCCTCGCGGTGACCGTCGAGGAGATGATCCCGCGCACCGACCGCCCCAAGGACAAGCCGCTGCTCGACGTGCACGCCACGCTGTACGTGGAGCGCTCCAGCCAGAAGTCCATCGTCATCGGCACCGGCGGCGTCCGCCTGCGCGACGTCGGCTCCCGCGCCCGCCAGCAGATCGAGGCGCTGCTCGGCACCGCGATCTTCCTGGACCTGCACGTGAAGGTGGCCAAGGACTGGCAGCGCGACCCGAAGCAGCTGCAGCGGCTCGGGTTCTAGCCGGCCCCGCGACGCCGCGATCGGATCCGGCCAACGAATTTTCCCGGATCCTCGCAGCTCGATCCCTGATACGCCGGTGAAGCCGGAGCCGTCAGGGACCCGTTTCGGCCACCGTGTCCGAAACGGCTCCGCACGTGTCTCTCCTAAGAGGTCCCAAGGCCTGTTCCCGGTGCCCGTGTCCGCCTGCGGCGGCGCGGGCCCCGCTCTCCCCACACGCCGGGCTCATCCACTCAGCCTGCGCCTCAGGAGGGCAACGACACATGGCCATGGCCACCACCGCGAGACTTCGGCTCGACCGGGCTCGGCACGCACGACACGAGAGCGGCCAGCTGCCCGCGCGGCTGCGCGAGCAGCTGGAACGGGCACTGGACGCGGACCTGTCCGCGGTACGGGTGTACACCGGACCCGCGGCCGACGCGGCGGCGCGCGCGTTCGGCGCGGACGCGGTGGCATCCGGATCAGCCCTCTTCTTCCGGCGCGGCGCCTTCGACCCGGGCAGCCGCGACGGAGTGCACCTGGTGGCGCACGAGGTGGCGCACACGGTCCAGCAGGCCGCCCTGCGGGCCGGGAGCCCGGCCCGGCTCGACCGCGCGGTCGGCGAGGCGGCGGCGGACCGCTTCGCCGACGCGTTCACCGCCGCGTACGCGGACGGCGGGAGCACGGATGGTTCGCTCGCCGCCCTCGCGCTCCCGCACGGCCGCGGCGGTCACGACGTGCTGCGCGTCGCCGCCGGCCCGTCCGGCATGATCCAGCTGCACTCCTCCTTCGAGCACCGCTACCTCGGCGACGGCGACCCGCAGGACCTGCGGATCATCGCCGAGAACCGGGACACGCCCACCCGCGACCGGCTGCTGCAGGGCCAGATCAAGCTGTTCGAGCTCTTCGATCGCAAGGACCCGGAGCATGTCACGCGGGCGGACATCCTGCGCGTGGCCCCGCACATCCAGACCCTGGAGCTCGGCCCGGACAAGATCGTCGCCACCCTGGGCGAGATCAATGCCCTGCCGGACTACCTGTCCCACCCGGACCAGGTGGAGAGTGTCCGCCACGACGTCCTGCTGCCGATCCTGCAGGTGATCCGGCAGGAGGGGTACAACCAGTTCACCGAACTGCTGACCGGGCACAACCCGTACAAGCGCTTCCCGGGCTCTCCGTTCCAGCCGACCGGCGCGCTGTGGGGCATCGTCGAGGCGCTGCGCGAGACCAACGCGCTCGACGAGCTCACCGCCGGCCTCGGCATCGCCGGACAGGACCACTACAAGGGACTGTTGGCCCGCAACGCCTGCCACTTCGCCCCGTACTCCTGGTACCGCTGGCTCAGCTTCCACCTGATGGCCCGCCAGGCCGCGACGGACGCCTTCAAGGGCGGCAAGACGCCCCAGCTGGTGCAGCGGGCGTGGAACCTGGCCGGATACGCCGACCACTTCCTGGAGGACTCGTTCGCGGCGGGCCACCTGATCGACAAGACGCTGGTGATGCAGTGGTTCGTGGACTGGGCCCAGGACACGGATCTGGTCGCCGACCAGTCCGTCCTGCGGTACATGACCGCGGCGCTGCAACCCGGACTGGCCGCCGGCCGGCTCTACGACCCGGCCTACACCGGCCCGTCGCACGACCCGCAGACCGTGCAGGAGCTGCATACCGAGGCCGCGCGCATCTCCGGCACGAAGCTCGGGCCGGGGCGCGAGGACGGGACGCTCGGCGGCTACCTGGACTACCTCACCTTCCTCACCAGCGCGGCCGCGCAGCTGGGCACGAACCTGCTGCACAACCACTACAACGACAACTCGGTGTGGGCCTCCTCGGCGGCGCACACCACGCCGTACCAGCTCTGGGGCGACGGCACGCTGCTGTCGGAGGGCGGAGCGACCGGCGCCTTCGTCACCGCGTCGGCCGCGCAGCTCTCCCGGCGCGCGATCCAGGAGCTCATCGACTCCGGCACCACCGCCATCACCACGACACAGATCCGCAGCCACTTCCCGACCAGCGTCGGTTCCGCCTCCGACAAGCTGACCACGATCGGGCAGTGGGCCACCACGCAGCGGCCGTTCGTCGAGGAGACCATTTTCAAGGGCTTCAAGGACGAGATCGGCAAACTGCTGACCCGGCTCACCACACCGAGCCTCGGCATCGTGTCCCGGGACGAGCCGCTGGGCCAGCAGTTCGCCACCCGCGCCGACAGCGACGACTCGATCATCTACGAGGAGGCGGCGGTCCTGCCGGTGGGCGACCGCCTGTTCGCCGCCTCGCGCGGCTACGTGTACGAACTCGACCCGGTCAGCGGCGCCAAGCTCCACGGCCGGGCCTACGCACTGCCGGAGGTCCTCGGCAGCCGGTACAGCACCCTGGCCTCGGACGGCAAGATGCTGTTCGTCGGGATCAGCTCGCACGTGCACGCCCTGCCGTTGGACGGCCCGTGGGAGGGGCGGCCCGGCTGGGTCAGCCCGACGCTCGGCGGCCTGGCCAACCTGCGGTTCGTCACACTCCTGACGAACCCGGACGGACGCCTGTTCGCCGCCAGCCACGGCTACGTGTACGAACTCGATCCGCAGCGCGGCGCGATCAAGCAGGAGGTCGAGCTCGGCAGCAAGGTCGGCGTCGCCGAATACCCGGTCGACCTGGCCACGGACGGCGATCTGCTCTACGCGGGCACGCACGGGTACGTCTACGCGATCAACCTGCGCGGCCCGTGGAACGGATGGCTCTGGTACAGCGCGAAGCTCGGGGTGAGCCTCGACCACCAGCCGGTCGCGGTGCTGGTGCACGGCAAGCGGCTGTTCGCGATGTCGGACGGCGTGGTCTACGAGCTTCCGCGCGACGGCAGCGAGAAGGTCCTGCAGCGCGTCGACCTGCACCACGGCCGGTGGAGCCCCTACATCGCGTCCCTGGCGACGGACGGAGGCCAGCTCTTCGTCGGCACACGCGGCGTCGCGTACGCGCTGCCGCTGGGCACGAAGTGGGGCGAGAACCCCACGTGGAGCAGCCCGGCCCTGAGCAACATCGACGAGCACGGCCCCGTCTCCCTCGTCTGCCTGCGCGACCGGCTGTTCGCCGGCGCCGACGGATACGTGTACGAACTCGACCTGCTCGACGGCGCCATCCGGCAGCAGTGGCAGCTGGTCAACCTGACCAACACGGGCCTTGACCTGCCCACGGTTCTGGTGCCCTCGCACGAGGAGCTGTACGTCGGCGTGCACGGATACGCCTACGGGATGCTCCTCGCCGCGATCCAGCCGACCCCGACCGCGGCGTGGCCGCTCGCCCCGGTCACCGGGACGGGCGTGCCGGACCGCCGCGGGATCCACCCGGCCACCTCCTTCGAGGTGCAGTATCCGCCGCTCACCGGCCTCGGCGGCTACGCCCTGTTCAACGGGGTCAACAGCAAGATCGACACGGCGGCGCCCGTCCTGGACACCACCGCGGGCCGGGGTTTCACCGTCGACGCCTGGGTGCGGCTGGACGCCTCGCCCGCCGCGGCCAACAGCGTGATCGTGGCGCAGACCGGCACGCTCGCCGCGGCGTTCACGCTCGGCTACTCGCGCACCGGCACGAGCTGGTACCTCGAGCGCACCGGCGCCGACGAGAACAGCCCGATCGTCCAGCGGGTCTACGCCGGGGTCGACGCCGTCCTGGGCGTGTGGACCCGGGTGAGCGGTGTCTACGACCCGGACGCGACCGACGCCGCCGGGAAGACCCCCACGCTGAGCATCTACGTCGACGGCGCGTTCGCCAAGAGCCTCGTGCTGTCCGCGCCGATGGGCTACGCCGCCCGCGGGCCGCTGCAGATCGGCGTGGGCAGGGTGGACGGCAGGGACGCCGGGCCGCTCAAGGGCGCCGTGCGCGACGTGCGCGTGTACGGCGAGGCGCTGGACGCCGCGCGTCTGGAGCCGCGCGCGGCCTCGTTCTGGCGGCTGGACGAGCGGGGCGGAACGGTCGCCGCGGACCGCCGCCACCACCACGAGGCCCGCGCGACCGACGTGAACTGGACGCGGATCCCCGACGTCGGCCGCGGTGCGCACTTCAACGGTCGCAGCACCGTGATCGCCACCAAGGGCCCGGTGGTCAACGCGGCGCGGGGCGGGAGTTTCACGGTCGCGGCGTGGGTGCGCCAGGACACCGTGGGCGCGGTCCCGGAGATCGCGCTGTGCCAGAACGGGCAGAACGTCCCGGTGGTCGGGCTGCGCTCGCGCATGGCCACGGCGACGTCGCTGAGCTGGACCTTCTTCCGATACGCCGTCGATTCCGTCCACTTCGAGCCGGTCGTGCTCGATTCCGGCACGCCGGTCGTGTTCGGGACCTGGGCCCACGTCGCCGGTGTCTACGACGCCGCGACGCAGAACATGCACATCTACGTCGACGGCGTGCGCCGCGGCAGCGCGGTCTTCCCGCGCGATCACGCCCTCGACGCGACGGGAACCTTCATGATCGGCCACGGCGCGTTCGCGGACGGCAGGACCCAGTGGTTCAGCGGCATCGTCCGCGACGTGCGCGCCTACAACGAGGCGCTGACGGAGAACCAGGTGCGGGCGCTGCTGGTGGCCGGCGCGGCGAAGGAGGACGACGCTGCCTGACCGGTGCCGGCGACCGGGTCAGAGCGGCATCGTCCACGCGGCGTGGGTGTCGACGGGGACGAAGCCGAGCCTGCGGTTGACGGCCAGTATGCGGGTGTTGCCCACCGCGTTGTAGGTCTCGAGGACGCGCAGGCCCGGTTCGGCGCGCAGCAGTTCCCTGACGAGGTAGGCCTTGACCCGGATGGCCAGTCCCTGGCCCCGGTAGGCGGGCACGACGACGGTCTCGTTCTGTTCGCCGCGCACACCGTCCGCGGTGTGCGCGGTGGACAGGGCGGCGATGCTTCCGGTCTCGGCGTCGAGCAGGCAGGCGGTGTACTCGCGCAGGCCGGCCCGGTCGGCGGCGCGTTCGCGGTGGCGGACCTCGGCGGGGGTGAACGGGGTGACGGAGGGGTCGTCGGGATCGGCGTGCAGGGTGTCGAGGGTGCCGGTGAGCGCGTCGAGCAGGTACTCGGGGCACGGTCCGGCCCAGCGCAGCGCGAGCAGGTCGGGGCCGGAGCGTGGGGCGGGCAGGCTCGCGGGCGGCGGGGTCTCGGATGCGTGCCAGCGGTGCGGCCCCCGCGCCGCGGACTCGGCGCGAGGGGCTTCGGGCGAGGGCTCCGCAAGCCGCTCCGGCGCCCCGGACCGCCTCGGCGCGATCGCGGCGGCCAGGAGGGCGGCCAGCGCGGGGTCGGCGAGGGTCAGCCGGGAGCGCAGGTCGCAGCTCGAGACGGCGAGGCCGCTGCTGCGCGCGAAGGCTTCGGTGGCGGCGTTGCGCGGGCCGTCGAGGACCAGTCTGCGCCGGCCGTTGGCCGCGGCGGCTCCGGCCAGTTCCTCCAGCAGCGCGGAGCCGACGCCGTGTCGGCGCGCGGACGGGTGGACGGTGAGGGTCGCGTGCGCCAGTTCCCGGTGGAACGCGCCGTAGATGCCGAGCCGCGCGTAGCCGACCAGTCGCCCTGAGCGATCGTGGGCGAGGTGGACGAAGCGGGTGCCGCGGTACGGCGGGGCCAGCTGGGCCAGCAGTTCGGCGCGGGCGCAGGGGGGCTCGCCCGGGCGGTCGGCCAGGTCGGCGGCGTGCTGACACGCCACCAGTTCGTCGAGCTCGTCGGGCGCGAGCACGTCCTCGGCGGTGGCGCGCACCCGGGTGACCCGCCACGGCCTGGCGACGGTGACGGTGGGAGCGAACAGAGGGCGCACCCGTCCATCACAGCGCGTTCGGCGCGTCTGGGGACGCCGCCACGCGAGACGGACGCCTCGGTACCGGCCGAGCGGGTGATGGTAGGGTGAGAGCCCTATGTACGAGTCGCGGCTTCTTATCTGCCGCGGCGAGGGTCTGTAAGTACACGGACCGGCACCCTCGCCGCGGTGTCGGTGCTGCGCTTTTCGTTCCTGGGTCTCGGGACTCCCCGCCCACCCGCCGGTCTCCTTGTGACCAGTACCGCCTTCAGGACGGAAAACGAAGATGACCATCGCCCCCTCCGCGGCCGAGGCCGCCGGCCAGTACGCCCGCGTCGCCGCCCAGCAGCCCAGCGGGATGCCGATCCACAAGTACGTACCCTTCCAGCCGGTCGCCGTGGCCGACCGCACCTGGCCCGGCACCGTGATCGACCGGGCCCCGCGCTGGTGCGCGGTGGACCTGCGCGACGGCAACCAGGCGCTGATCGACCCGATGAGCCCGGCGCGCAAGCTGAAGATGTTCGACCTGCTGGTCTCCATGGGCTACAAGGAGATCGAGGTCGGCTTCCCGGCGGCCTCGCAGACCGACTTCGACTTCGTCCGGCAGATCATCGAAGAGGGCCGGATCCCGGACGACGTGGTGATCCAGGTGCTGACCCAGGCGCGCGAGCACCTGATCGAGCGCACCTTCGAGTCGATCCGCGGTGCCAAGCAGGCGATCGTGCACCTGTACAACTCCACCTCCACGCTGCAGCGCCGGGTGGTGTTCGAGCAGGACCGCGAGGGGATCAAGCAGATCGCGGTGGAGGGCGCGCGGCTGTGCAAGAAGTTCGCCGACCAGGTCGTGGGCACCGAGATCTACTTCGAGTACTCCCCCGAGTCCTACACCGGCACCGAGCTGGAGTTCGCGGTCGAGGTCTGCGACGCGGTCAACGAGGTCTGGCAGCCGACGCCGGACCGCAAGGTGATCGTGAACCTGCCGGCGACGGTGGAGATGGCCACCCCGAACGTCTACGCCGACTCGATCGAGTGGATGAGCCGGAACCTGCGCAACCGCGAGTCGATCGTGCTCTCGCTGCACCCGCACAACGACCGCGGCACCGCGGTGGCTGCGGCCGAGCTGGGCTACATGGCCGGGGCCGACCGGATCGAGGGCTGCCTGTTCGGCAACGGCGAGCGCACCGGCAACGTCTGCCTGGTGACGCTGGGCCTGAACCTGTTCTCGCAGGGGGTGGACCCGCAGATCGACTTCTCCGACATCGACGAGGTGCGCCGCACCGTCGAGTACTGCAACCAGCTGCCGGTGCACCCGCGCCACCCCTACGGCGGCGACCTGGTCTACACCGCGTTCTCCGGCTCGCACCAGGACGCGATCAAGAAGGGCTTCGACCACCTGCGCCGCGACGCCGCGGCCGCCGGCACGGACACCGACGGGATCGTCTGGGCGGTGCCGTACCTGCCGATCGACCCGAAGGACGTGGGCCGCACCTACGAGGCGGTCATCCGGGTCAACTCGCAGTCCGGCAAGGGCGGGGTGGCCTACGTGCTGAAGAACGACCACCAGCTGGACCTGCCGCGCCGGCTGCAGATCGAGTTCTCCGGGATCATCCAGGCCAAGACCGACGCCGAGGGCGGCGAGGTCGCGCCGGCCGAGATCTGGCACGTGTTCTCGAACGAGTACCTGCCCACCCCGGACGAGCCGTGGGGCCGCTACCAGCTGGCCGGGTACCGCTCGGAGGCGAACCTGGACGGCAAGGACGCGCTGTCGGTGGACCTGACCGTGGACGGGGTGGCGACCACGGTGCTGTCCGAGGGCAACGGCCCGATCGACGCGTTCGTCAATGCCCTGACGCAGCAGCTGGACGTGGACCTGCGCTTCCTGGACTACGCCGAGCACGCGCTGGCGGCGGGCGGGGACGCGAGCGCGGCCGCGTACGTGGAGTGCGCGGTCGGCGGCCGGGTGCTGTGGGGTGTGGGCGTGGACGCCAACATCGTCACGGCCTCGCTCAAGGCCGTGGTCTCCGCGGTGAACCGGGCCGTGCGCGGATAACGTCAGCACCCTGAATGACCTGGCCGCGCGGTGAGCGCGGCGGATGCAACCGAACGGCGGCGTACCGCGTCTAGCGACGCGTTCGCCGCCGTTCGCGCTCTCCGCGACCGCGCGTGTCTCGCTAGAGGGGTGTCCATGTTCTTCTTCATCATCTGGGCCATCAAGGTCCGCTACAAGGCGCTCGACCGGGGGTCGTTCTTCTGCCCGCGCTGTGGTGGCGACCGCGAATTCGAGCACCGCGTGGGCAAGAGGTGGTTCTCGCTCTACTACATCCCGCTGTTCCCGTGCAGCGGCCCTGTCAACGAGCACGTGCGCTGCACCACCTGCCAGGGCATGTTCACCATGCAGACCCTCAACCGGCCCACCACCAACCAGCTCTCCTCGCTGCTGCTCGACGGCGTGCGCGGGGTGCTCGTGCACGTGCTGCGGGCCGGTTCGATCCAGTCCCCGGCCGCGCGCGAGGCCGCGATCGGCGAGGTGCGCTCGGCCGGGCTCGCCGGGTACGACGACGCGAGCCTGCAGGCCGACATCGACGTGGTGCCCGGCGATCTGTCCGGCCTGCTGAGCAGCCTCGGCGGCCAGCTGGCCGACCAGGGCAAGGAGAACCTGCTGCGCGCCGCGGTGAAGGTGGCGCTGGCGGACGGCCCGATGACCGACCTCGAGCGCGGCGTGGTGCACGGCACCGGCGCCGCCCTCGGTATGACCCAGGCGCACGCCCTCGGCGTGATCGCGATGGCGGAGCAGTCCGCCCAGCGCTGAGCTCCGCCGCTTTCCGCCCCGCCCTCGCATCCCGGGCCGCACGCCCCGCCCGGGATGCGAGAATGGCGGGGTGACCCTGACCCGTGACGACGGCATCGTCCTACGCACCCAGCGCCTGGGCGAGGCCGACCGCGTCATCACCGTGCTGACCAGGGAACACGGCCGGCTGCGGGTGGTGGCCAAGGGCGTACGCCGGACCACCTCGAAGTTCGGCGCGCGGCTCGAGCCGTTCGCGCACGTGGACTTCCAGACCTTCGACAAGCAGGGCCGCGCGCTCGGCATGATCACCCAGGCCGAGACGATCGCGGCGTACGGGCAGCACATCGTGAGCGACTACGCGCGGTACACGGCCGGGACGGCGATGCTGGAGACGGCCGAGCGCCTGTCCGACGAGGAGGGCGAGCCGGCCCTGCAGCAGTACCTGCTGCTGCTCGGCGCCCTGCGCGCGCTCACCGCCGGGGAGCACGCGCCCGGCCTGGTGCTCGACGCGTTCATCCTCAGGTCGCTGGCCACCGCCGGCTACGCCCCGTCCTTCCGCGACTGCGCCGGCTGCGGCGACGAGCCGGCGGACGGGACGCCGTGGCGGTTCTTCTCGCTCCCGTCCGGCGGGATGGTGTGCCCGAGCTGCAAGCCGGGCGGCTCGGCGATGCCGCAGCAGGCGACGGTGGAGCTGCTCGGCGCGCTGCTCGCGGGCGAGTGGTCGGTGGCGGACTCCAGCGAGGGACGGCACCGGCGCGAGGCGAGCGGCCTGGTCGCGGCGTATCTGCAATGGCATCTCGAGCGCGGGCTGCGGTCCCTGCGCCTGGTGGAGCGTTGACGAACCCTGATGACTCTGTGGCGAACATGGCGAACATGACGGTCGCGGCGAACACGAACGCGAACGTGTCGGACGAGTACGAGTACGGAAAGACGGCGGTCTGAGTGGTACTGCGCAGGAAGTCGAAAACGGCCAAGGCCTCCGGCCAAGCGCGCCCGGGCGCGGCGCGCACCTACCGTGACCCGAAACCGCACAAGGACGGCGCCGAGCCGCCGAAGATCCCGGCCGAGCTGGTGCCCAAGCACGTCGCGATCGTGATGGACGGCAACGGCCGCTGGGCCAAGGCGCGCGGCCTCTCGCGCACCGAGGGCCACGAGGTGGGCGAGAAGTCGCTGTTCGACGTGGTCGAGGGCGCGGTGCAGATCGGCGTGACGCACATCTCGGCCTACGCGTTCTCCACCGAGAACTGGAAGCGCTCGCCGGAGGAGGTGCGCTGGCTGATGAACTTCAACCGGCTCACCATCCGCCGCCGGATCGACGAGATGGACGAGCTCGGCGTGCGGATCCGCTGGTCCGGGCGGCGCCCGCGGCTGTGGAAGTCGGTCATCGACGAGCTGGAGACGGCCGAGGAGCGCACCAAGGACAACACCCGGTTCACCCTGAACATGTGCGTGAACTACGGCGGGCGCGCGGAGATCGCGGACGCCGCGGCGGCGCTGGCCAAGGACGTGGCCGCGGGCAGGGTGAACCCGAACCGGATCGACGAGCGGCTGTTCGCGCGGTACCTCGACGAGCCGGACATGCCGGACGTGGACCTGTTCCTGCGCTCCTCCGGCGAGCAGCGCACCTCCAACTTCATGCTGTGGGAGGCCGCGTACGCCGAGATGGTCTTCCTGGACACGCTCTGGCCGGACTTCGACCGCACCCACCTGTGGCAGGCCATCCAGATCTACGCCGACCGCGACCGCCGCTTCGGCGGCGCGATGCCCAACCCGGTCGCGGACGACGCCGCGCGGACGCCGAATCCGCTGACGCGCTGACGCGCTGAGGCATTCCGGGCCGGGGCACCCGCGGCCCCGCGCGCGACGACGTCAGTCGAGCAGGCGCGGGGCGAGCGCGGTGAGCAGGGAGGCGGCGTCGGCCATGCTGCGCTCGACGTCGGGTTCGAGCTCGGTCAGGGCCAGGGCGCGGGCGATGCCGGCCCGGTGCAGCTGATCCTGCGTCAGCGTCAGCCGGCCGCAGACCGCGACGGTGCGCACGCCGTGCAGCGCCGCCAGCCGGGCCACCCCGACCGGGGCCTTGCCGCGCAGGCTCTGCTCGTCGAGCGAGCCCTCGCCGGTGACGGCCAGGCTGGCCCCGCGCATGGCCTGCTCGACCCCGAGCAGCTCCAGCATCAGCTCGATGCCCGGGCGTACGCGGGCGCCGAGGCCGACGATCGCGCCGTAGCCCACGCCGCCGGCCGAACCCGCGCCGGGCTGGGCCGCGGCGGCCACGGCGTGCTCGCCGAGCTGCTTGGTCAGCACGTCCACCAGGCGCCCGAGCCCGGTCTCGAGCGCGAGCACGTCCTCGGGGGCGGCGCCCTTCTGCGGGCCGTAGACCGCGGCCGCGCCGAAGGTGCCGAGCAGCGGGTTGTCCACGTCGGTGGCCAAGATCACCTCGGTCTGCCCGATCCGCTCGTCGAGCCCGGACAGGTCGACCGAGGCGACCTCGGTCAGCGAGGCGCCGCAGGGTTCGAGTTCGCCGCCCGAGTTGTCCAGGAAGCGCGCGCCGAGCGCGGCGAGCATGCCCGCGCCCCCGTCCGTGCTGGCGCTTCCGCCGACGCCGAGCACGAGGGTGCGCGCGCCGGCGTCGAGCGCGGCGCGGATGAGCTCGCCGGTGCCGTAGGTGGAGGCGTGCAGCGGGTCGAAGACGCCGGGTGCCAGCCGGCGCAGTCCGCTGGCCTCGGCCAGTTCGACCACGGCGGTGTGGTTGGAGACCGCGAAGTGCGCGGAGACGGGCTCGCCCAGCGGTCCGCGCACCCGCGCGGCGCGCCGCTCGAACCCGGCCGAGACGGCCGCGTCCACGGTCCCGTCCCCGCCGTCGGCCACCGGCACGCAGCGCAGCTCGACCTGCGGCCTCGCCGTACGCAGCCCGGCCGCGACGGCCTCGGCCACCTCGAGCGCGGTCAGCGAACCCTTGAACTTATCCGGCGCGATCACTATCCAGGCCTCGGTCACAGGGGGAGTCTACGGGCGCGCGAGCGCTGCGCGTCCGTTGCGTTCGCCACGGTACGGTCTACGCCCGGATGAAGCGGCAGGCGGATTCGGGCGAAGCGGTGGCGAAGGTCTGGCGACACGTCGGGGATGTGCTGACGGAGTGTCGGTAGCGGGTGCCCGAGGCCCGTGCCGAACGGGCGCGCACGCGCGGGCATACGCGTGCGGGGCGGCCCGGACCCCCGTGTCCGAACCGCCCCGCACGCCACCGATTC
>NZ_JAGSOG010000185.1 GCF_018139695.1 Actinospica durhamensis
CACCCACCTACATCCCATCCACCGCCCACCCATGTCTCCGCACAGCCACCACGCGGCCCGCTTGACACCCGCACTCAGATGGCCTCCGGTCCCGCCAACCAGCCGCCTCATCCATGCATAACCAGGCCCGCACGGGATACCGAACACCCATGAGCGAGCAAGATCACCCCTCCGCCGCGGACCCGGAAACCCCCGTCGGCTCCGACCCCGGCCCGGCCGCGGACCCCGGATACCCGTCCGACGACGTCTCGATCGACGGCGCCCAGCCCGGCCTCGAGACCCAGGACGTCCCCGAGGACGAGGGCGTGCTCCAGCCCGGCGACACCCTCCTGACCGACGACCTCGAGTCCGACCCGCTCGACACCGGCATCAGCCCGCCCGAGCGCCGTCCCGCCGCCGAACGTTTCGGCGTCACCGACGCCGAAGCCCGCGAGGGCGAGAGCCTCGAGGACCGCATGGCCCAGGAGCAACCCGAGATCCCCGCCGTCGCGCCGGAAGACCAAGCGCAGCCCCGAACCGGCCGCCTCGTCGCCGCAGACGAAGGCACCCACCCCGTTGAGGAAGGCGAACCCCGCCAGTTCGCCCAAGACGTAGGCCGCGACGGCGAAGCCGCCTCCGCCGAAGAAGCCGCCGTGCACCTGGTCCCCGAAGACGAGGTAGGCGGCGACGAGGACGAAGACGCGTAGATCGAGCCGAGTCGAAAAGACCCCTGACCTCTCACCTCTGACTTCCGACATCTGACCAGTGATCTCCGTCCCGCCCTACGCCACCGCACCGTTCCCAAATTCTCCAAAGCGGTTGTGAAGCCAGTCGATCATGGATGAGGATGCTGACATGACGCAGAGCACGCACCTCACCCACATCCCCGCCCCCGACGGGATCGCCCCCGCTACCGGCTACAGTCACGTGGTCACCGCCACCGGACGGCTCGTCGCGGTGTCCGGACAGATCGCCCTTGACCAGTACGGCAACCTCGTAGGCCCCGGCGACGCCGCCGCCCAGGCGCTCCAAGTCTTCGCGAACCTCCACCGCTGCCTGACCGCGGCCGGCGCCACGTTCGACGACGTCATCAAGCTCACCTTCTTCGTCACCGACGTCGCCCACCTCCCGGCTGTGCGCAAGGCCCGAGACCAGTACGTCGACGTCGAAAACCCGCCCGCGAGCAGCGCCGTCCAGGTGGCGGCCCTGTTCCGACCGGACCTGCTGCTGGAAGTCGAAGCGCTCGCCGTCCTCCGAGCGGACGCGTAACCCCCGTCCTCCGCGTGGACACACGACCCGCAGAGATCGAAACCGAGTTGGCCCGGAGATCAGAACCGAGAACCACCAGGAGCCCTGACCAGCAGATCTGACTCCCTGAACCGAGACCCGCGGGCGCCTCGACTCGGACACCTCGAATTGGGCACCTCGACTTGTGGACACCCTGATCCGCTCGCCTTGATCGTGGCGCCCCGAACGGACCTGAGCGGCCGCAGGTTCGAAAGCCCCGTGGCAGGCTACTGTGCGGTGGCCGATGCCCGAGCAGGACCGCCGAGCCCCGGCGCCGGGCGGTCACGCAGGCGGCGAACAGGCCGACAGAGTCGTAGTCGCGCAAGGCGGCAGGAACAAGGTCGCGCGCGGAGCAGGGCTCGAGCTGAGGAGGTCTCATGGCAGTCCTGCCGCACGCCTACGGCGTGCCGAGGGACGAGTGCAGCCGGGCGGTCGCGGACCCCTCCGCGCCACCGCCCGCCCCCACCGATCTCTCTGTCGTCGCGCCCAACCACACCCACGCGCACGCCGCCGCGACCCCAACCGACGTCGCCACCACCCATTCGGGCGCGCACGGTCCGGCTGCCCCGGCTGACGCCGCAGCAATTGACCTACGCGCGCACGTCCTGGCCGCGTCAGCCGGTGCCCCCCACCAGCACGCGCACGCATTCATCTCCGCAGATGATGCCGCAGCCGCCGATGCCCGCGAGCTCACCGGCGCTGTCCCAGCTGACAGCCCAGTTGCTGAGTTCCGCGCGCACGCCCTGGCTACGTCCCATGCCCTGGCTACGTCGGCTGGTGTAGCCCATCCCCATGCGCACGCAGTCATTTCCCCAGCTGATGCGGCCGCCACCGCCGATTCTCGCGCGTTCACTGGCGCTGTCCCCGCTGTCCCCGCTGTCCCCGCTGACGCCGCGTCTGCCGACCTCCGCGTGCACTCCCTGGCTACCTCGGTCAGGGCAGCCGAGGCCCATGCTTACGCGCACGCCCTCGTCACCTCAGCAGGCAGCGCCACCACCCACACCCAAGCCCCGCACACCCTTTTCGCCCCGCGATTCCCCGCATCTGCCGCCGCGCGAGCCCTCGAGAGCGAGCACGCACACGTGCGTTCTGACGCGGACTTCCATCCCAGCGACATCACCTCGAGCTTGGCCGCCACACGCAGCCGCAGCCTTCTCGCGGAGAATGTCGTATGCCGCTGCGAACAAGCCGCCACGTACGATCCGGCCCAGGAATTCGCCCGCAGTGTCATCCACGGCCAAGATCTTGTCAGCGTCCCCAACCACAAGGACGCCCGCACCCGCAGCGATCGCCCCACTCTCAGCGACGCCCACGCCCACACGTGCAGCAGCACCCAGGCCGGCGCACCCGTTCAACCCGCTCAGTCCACCTGCAGCCAGTCCGCCCGGAGCCTCGACGTGGACCCTGACACCGACCGCGCCGTCAATTCCGTCAACCTCAGTCCTGGCGGATTGAGCCTCAGCCGTTTCGGCACCCCGACGTCCGTGCCGGCCCTCAAGCTCTACAAAGGCCCCGACCCAGGCCGTGGCGTCGCGCTCGTAACCGGCGCGTCCTCGGGCATCGGCGCCGCCATCGCCCGTGAACTCGCCGCCGAAGACCGCTGGACGTTGCTCGTCTCCGGTCGGGACCCCGATCGCGTGGACCAGATAGCACGGGAGACCGGGGCGACACCGCTGCGCTGCGACCTCGCCGCGCCCGACGGTGCCCGCCGACTCGTCAGCACCGCCGTCGACATCGCCCAGCGGATCGACCTGCTGGTGGCCTCCGCCGGCGTAGGTTGGGCCGGACCGTTCGCCACCATGCCTACCAGCGCGCTCGATCGTGTCCTGACCGTCGATCTGGCTGCGGTCATACAACTCGTCCGTTTGGCGCTTCCGCACATGCTGCTCCAGCGTCGCGGCCAACTCGTGCTGATCGGTTCGGTCGCCGGATGCCTGGGCGTCGAGGGCGAAGCCGTCTACTCCGCCGCCAAGGCAGGTCTCGGCGCGTTCGCCGACTCGCTGCGCTACGAGCTGAAGGGCACCGGCGTCCAGATGACCCACGTCATCCCCGGCGTCGTCGATACGCCCTTCTTCGCCCGCCGCGGCAAGCCCTACAGCCGGCGTCTGCCCCGCCCGATCCCCCCGGAAGACGTCGCCCGCGCCGTGCTCAAGGCCATCGGCGACGGACGCGAGGAGGTCTTCGTACCCCGCTGGTTCCGCATCCCGGTTGGCATCAGAGCCCTGGCTCCCACCGTCTACCGCCAGCTCGCCGCCCGCTTCGGCTGACGCGACTCAAGTGCGTTCGCCAAAGCGCGAAGCACTACGCCAATTGGATTACCGCGCAGCTTGGGCTGCCGCGAAGTACTACTCCAGTCGGGGGTTTGCCTTGCCCCGCATGCCAATAGCCAACGCGTCATTACGCCAGTCGGATTACCCCGCCGCGCCCGCCAGCGTTGCACTACGCCGAACGGGTTACCCCGCGTCCGCTCGTGGCTGTTTCGCTGCGCCAACCGGATTACCGCGCCTCACTCGCCAACACAGCTCCGCGTCGGCCACTACGTCAGGCGGATTAATGCTCTCTGTCGACCGGCACGTCACTGCGTCGTATAACTGTGCCAACTGCCTCGTACGACTGGGCCAACAGGGTGAGTTCGCGATGCCTGTCGCCGTCGTACGACTGCGCCATTCGAGTTCATGGCTGCTCCGATCGGGTGGCCTATGGGGTTTTCTGCGGGTAGTCGACTGTCCCCACTCGCCGGTCGCCCGTCGCCCTAACGGCCCATCGGCAGCTCACCCACCCACCTGCCGGACGCGGTCAGCCAACTCACCCGTCTGGCGTAGTCAACGCTCCGCGACCATCGCCTCGAGCGGTGCGACCACGTCCGGCTCGAGTAGGGCGCGTCCGGCGGCGATGCGGTTGCTGCGCCGCGGACCGTCGGGGACCAGGCGGTCGAGTGCTTGCACCAGTTCTGCCTCGTTCGCCGCGTAGTCGCTCAATCCGAGTTCAGCCATTCGGCGTACGCCTGCGATGCCGTGGCCGGGGATCGGGCGCCAGCCGATCACCGGGATGCCTACGGCGAGTGCTTGCAGCGCGGTCTGCCCGGCGGCGTTGTCGAGTAGGGCGGCGGAGGCGGCGAGCAGGCCGGGCATGTCCTCAACCCAACCCAGCGCCGTCGCGCCCTTCACGTGTGTGAGACGTCGGCGCAGACGCTCGTCGCGTCCGCACAGGACGATTGGGTGATAACCCGCGTGGCGTAGCGTCTCGGCCGTTCGAGTGAATCGTGTTCCCGCCCCCCATGCGCCTGCCGACAGTACGACCATCGGCCTGCCGGTGCCGGTGCCGGTGCCGGTGCCAGTGCCGCCCATGCCGCCAGAGCCCCCGGCACCTCCACTCTGGCCGCTCCGGCCGCCCTCGGCGAACCGCTCGTGCCAGCGCTGCTCGCCGGGCGGGTGGGGGTGGAAGCTCTCCGGCACCAGCGGGCCGTACACGGCGCTCGGTCGGCCCAGGGCGTGGCGCGCCTCCTGGGCTGCGGGGCCGGTCAGGCATAGGTTGAGGTCATTACCTGGCTGTAGCCACTGCCGGTGCACGGCGAAATCGGTGACGAGCGCCGCGCTCGGCACCGCGAGCCGGCCGCGGGCCCGCGCCCGGCCGGTGAGCTGGGCGGCGAGGTGGAAGAGCGAGACCACCGCGTCGGCGCGGCTGTGAGCTACGGCGTCGAGCAGGCGGCCCTCGGCGAGCGCGGCGAGCGGTGTGCTGCCCGGTCGCGGCCCGTCGCCGGGCTGGAAGAAGGCCGAGTAGATGCCGGAGTAGACGAACGGGGCGCGGCGGATGACCAGATGGTAGAAGCCGCGCAGGCCGGCACCGATCGGCCCGGGCAACAGGCGCAGCACGTCCAACTCCACGCTCTCGTGTCCGGCCGCGTTCAGGCGTCGGGCCAGTTCCGCACAGGCCGCGTCGTGCCCGGCACCCATGCTCGCGCTCAGCAGCAGGAATCGACTCACCTGCGCCCACCCGTCGACGCGAGGCGGCGTCCGGTTCGCGGCATGGTGACCACCTCGTCTGGTCTCGTCGGGCGTCGGTGGGTCGGGAGCCCGCACGCGGCGGGTGACCAGCTTCGCATGATCATGACGACGGGTCAGGGATGAACGCGCTCACCGTCCTGATGGCTTTGCTCTCCGCGATGTCGAACGCGGCGGCCACCGTGCTCCAGCGTCGTGCGTCGGTCGGGCTCAGGCCCCTGCCCGGCTCCGGCCCGCTGGTGATCACGGAGCGACTGCTCCAGCCGCTCGCGCGCCTCGGCTGGTGGGGCGGGGCTGTGGCGACCGGCGTATCAGCCATTTGCCAGGTGATCGCGCTCGACGCCGGTCGGCTTTCGGTGGTGCAGCCGCTGCTCGCGACCGAGTTGCTGTTCGCGCTGCTCATCGGCGCCCTCGTATTCCGCCGTCGGCCCAGCCCTGCGCTCTGGCGGGCGTTCCTGATGCTTGCCTTCGGGCTCGCGATCTTCCTGCTCGCCGCCTCGCCCTCGGGCGGCGGTAACGATGCGTCAGGTGCGCGCTGGCTCGCCGTGGGCGGCGCGGTGGCAGGGTTCGTGGTGGTGCTGGTACTGGTGGCGCTGCACCTGCGCGGCCTTGCGCGCGCAGCGGTCCTCGGTACCGCCACCGCAGCCTGTTTCGCGACTACCGCCGCGCTCATCAAGGAGGTCACCGGCCGTTTCCCCGACGGCGCTGGGGCGGTTCTGACGACCTGGTACACGTACGTCGCCGCGGCAGTCGGCCTTCTCAGTGTGGTGCTGTTGCAGTGGACGCTGCGGACCGGAAGCCTGACCGGGTCTCAGCCCGCCTTGACGCTCGGTGACGCGCTGATCAGCGTCGCGCTCGGCGCCCTGCTGTTCGGGGAGCGGATCGCGCTGGGCTGGCACATCGTCTTCGAGGTACTCGGCGTCGTGCTGATGGCCGTCGGCGTCCTCGGCTTGACCGGTGTGCATCACGCCTTGGCCGGGGCGGCCGAGTGGGACGAGACGACGCCGTCCACTCGGCTGAACGGTTCTGGGCTGAACGGGTGATGATCACAACGTCGCCGCGGCCGTTTGAGCCCGCGACGCCACGGTTAACCGAAGGCGATGGATAACGAGAATGAGATCACCGCCACGCACGCCCGCGTGGACGGGGGCCTGATCATCCCGGCCGGCCGGCGGCCCGAAGATGCCAAGCCAGGGCCCCCGTCCGCGTTTCGACAGCCGAGCCTCCGTGTCCGGGCAGGAACCTCGCTGCGCCGTCTGCTGTTGCGGCGTGCCGTGTTCGCCAGCGCCCTCGCCCTTGCCGCGCTCATCGTGTCCTATCACTACGGCGGCTTCCTCAGCGCCGGCAAACACGCGGAACTGCGGCAGGCGCTCGCGATCAGCAGCGCGATCGTCTTCTTGGCCACCGCCGTCGTCGCCGTACGCTCGGCCACGGACGACGTCGTCGGCCTCATCCACATCCCGGGCCGGCTCGGCGACGCGCGCGCGAGCACCTTGCGCCTGGTGTGCCTGCTGTCGGGATACGTCGTCGTGATCCTGTGCGCACTCGCCCTGGTCCACGTCCCGGTCCAGCGCCTGCTGCTCGGTGGCGTATTCACCGGTGTCATCCTCGGCATTGCTGCGCAGCAGGCGCTCGCGAATCTGTTCGCCGGGATCATGCTCCTGTTCGCCCGGCCGTTCACCATCGGCGACGAGTTGACCATACGCTCGGGTGCGCTCGGCGGCCCGGTCATCGGCAGGGTCACCGGGATGACGCTGACGTACGTCACCGTCGTGACCAAGGCCGGGCCGGTCCTGCTGCCGAACAGCGCCGTGCTCGCAGCGGCGGTCGGCCCGGCGACCGCCTGGCCGCTGGAGTGACCGGCGTCGGAGCCGTGTGGGCCGCGTCCGCCGCCGAGGACTACTTGTGCTTGTGCGACCGGGACTCTTCCTGCACGGCCGGCTCCCGGCGCACCGTGGCGCGGTCGACGACTGCGTGGATGACCGCGAAGACCGCGCCCTGGAGTGCGGCGGCAAGAAGCACCGCCCGCCAGGACCGGCTCGAGTCCAAAGCCTTGGGTACGTCCCGACCGGCGTCGACGCGACGCCACACCGACCGGAAGGCCACGCCGCCTGCCGCCCCGGCCGCCATACCGACCGGCTTCGCGACGAGTTGTCGTCCGTTCACGCTGCCTCCTTCTCCCAGCCGCACTCGGGGTGCATCCCCACCATCCGACCGTGAGGTCTCCCGGCGCTCGTCGCAACTCCCACCGCCTCATCCGGCTGCCCAATCGGACAAACGGGTGAGTGGGGGAGGTTTGGCTCCGCCGAACGAGGGCAGCCGGCGCCACCGTTTGCCGAACACCCAAAGAAGGTCGCCGGAATCGTGGTCCGAGCGCGCGGATCGAGGCGAGGCTGGCCGAACAGGAGCCGGACGGCCGTTATCAGGGCACTTGCGAGGACGGATCGATGTGTTGACTCTCGCTCGCGGCGCTCAAGATCGACGCCATCGACTTCTTCCAGAGCTCCTTCGCCGTCCTGGACGGCGACCGGCGTGACCGGCTGATCCTTTACGTGCGCGACCTCGGCTCGAAGCGGTGGCACGAGATGCCCGCCATGCGGGGGTGGAATCTATGGACCCGTTATGTGTGTACGTCCTTTTACTCCCACTCGTTCGCCTGGAACGGCCTCGAGTTCCGGGTCTGACAGGGACGTCTGCGGTGTCGGCCGTGGGTGCGTGGGTGCGTGGGTGCGTGGGTGCGAACCGGATAGTTCGGCCTGACGGCGCATCACTCCGCAGGGGCGGGGCACCCGGGCGTGAGTGGAAAGGAGACGAGCATGTCGATCGGTGCGAACGTCTCGGTCGTCACGGCAGGCGCCATACTCGCCTTCGCAGTGCGCGTGCGCACGGAAGTGGTGAGTGTCCACGCGGTGGGCGCCGTGCTGATGGCCGTGGGCGTCATCGGACTCATGCTGCAGCTCAGGGCACTGGCTCGGCAGCGGCAGTTGACGTCCGTTCAGGTACGACAGCCGATGGAAGGGGTGCTGGTACGCCCCTCCGGCCCGGCGCAATCGGCGTACCCGGCCTATTCGGCCTATCCGGAACAGCCGGCGCAGGCGCCGTACACCATCCCCGGTACGACCGCGGACCCGCTGCCGCCCGGGGAATCCCCGTACCGGTCCGCCCCCGAGTACGGCGGAAACGAGTGGTGACGATGACACATCGAACCAGCTTCGCCGGTGCTCTGGTGACCATGGCGATCGGCGCCGTCCTGGCCTTCGCCGTGCAGAGTTCGCCGAAGTACCTGGATCTGCGGACCGCCGGAGTGATCCTCATGCTCGGCGCCGCCGCCGACCTTCTCATCAGGACCCTGATTGCGGACAGCCCGTTGCTGGGCCGCGAGAGCGCCGAGGTCGCGGCCGTGCTCGAGCCGATCGGTGAACCGGTCCTCGACGCCGCCGGCAACCCGGTCATCGTGCCGAACCCGGCCTCATCCCCGATCGGCCCGCCGCTGGTCGGCCCTGCGCCGGGAACCGTGCCGCAGGGACACGCCGTGCCGCCGGGCAACACTGTTCCCCCGGGACATCTTGGCGACACGCTCGTCGTCACCGAGGAGCCGTACCCGACGGTGCCGGGCGCCGCATCGCCAGGAGATCAGACGGCGGCGATGCCGGTCGCGCCGTCCACGCCGCGTACATCGGGCCCTGACTCTCCCGCTGCGGTGACCACCCTCGCCGGCCGTCCGGTCCGGCCGCGGTCGGACATGGTCTCCGAGCAACGACGTAGGTGGCGGTACAACGGGGACGATTGAGCGGCGCCCCGGTGGGCCGCCGAGTTCATCAGTGCGTTCGCCGTCCGGACCGGCCGCCTGCTCGTCGTCACATGGCGAATTCGCCGCCGCGCCCTCGCCGGTGCGCCCGTACGTGCACCACGGCGAGGGTGATCGCCACGACCGTGGCCACGAGCGCGATCCACAGCCAGACCCCCGGCCCTCTCGACTCGTCGGCGCAGACCAGCGCGACCCACGCGGCGAACGCCGCCATCACCGTCACGCGCCGCCCGCCTCGACTCGACCGTGCCAGCATTGGCCGGCCGAGTCGGCGGTGCCGGCGCGTGTACCGTCGCGACCAGCGCGGGTCATCCTGCTTCAGGTCCCGCTCGATAAGGGTGATGATCCGCTTGTCCTGTGCCGACAGGGTCATGGCCCGCCTCCCAGATCAGCCGTGCTGGTGGAACAGGATGCGCAGATACCCCGTCCCCCGCGCGACATGCGGGAGAGCGGGGCTTTCAGACACCCACCCAGTTCCCCCGCACCCTCGTGGCTCTGCACGCGCGGCAATGGGGGACCGGTGTCAGGCCGCCAGGAGACTGTCAACACGGCGGCGGGCCGAGGTCAGTGACGTCGCGGGCTCCGGCATCACATGCCAGGGGTCGGATTCGGCGGTCCGACCACCCATGCTGCGCAGAGTGAACCGCGACGGCGTGAGCGTCTCGTCCTCGACCTCACTCCAGTCCAACGGCGTGGCCACGCGCGCGTCCGGCGTCGCGCGGACCGTGTATGGAGCGACGACGAGCTGCGCGTACGCGTTTCGGGAGACGTCGAGGAAGAGTCGGTCGCCGCGCTTGGCCTTGCGTACCTCGCTCGTATAGCGGTCGGGCTCTCTGCTCTCCAGGATCGCGCAGATGTCGCGGGCGAATTCGCGCAGTTCGTCGGCATCGTAGCGGCGCTCGATCGGGACGCCTACGTGCAGGCCGCGACCGCCCGTCGTCTTGACCACGCACGGCAGCCCGAGTTCGGTGAGCAGTTCCCGCAGCGCCAGCGCGGCGTGCCGGGCCTCCTCGAACTCGTGCGGCGGGTCGAGGTCGAACAGCAGTTGGTCCGGGCGTTCGGGCCGGTCGACGCGGGAGAGCCAGGTGTGCAGCGTGACCGCCGCCTGGTTGGCGAGAAAGGCGAGCGTCTGCTCGTCCTGGCACAGCACATGCGAGATCTCGCCGTCCTCCTTGGAAACGGTGACCTGCTTGACCCAGGACGGCAGGTGGGTGGGCGCCGCCTGCTGGAAGAACGAGGGCTTGTCGATCCCGTTGGGGTACCGCGCCATCGCCAGCGGCCGGTCCTGCAGGTGCGGCAGCATCCGCTCGGCCACGGACCGGTAGTACTCGATCAGCTCGCCCTTGGTGATCGCATCCTTGGGGAAAAGCACTTTGTCCAGGTGGGAGAACTTGATCGCGCTCGGCATCGGTCGGCCCCTTCCTCGCCCGTCGCGCCTCGCGGGCGCTTATCACGGTGCCCGTTTCACGTCGCGGTATTCGCTCCTTGAGCCGAAGACGCGGAGCACGTCGGCGCCATGCGGTGCGCGATTCACCCGTAAGGATGCGAATGACCGCCGTGATGCTGGGTACCCCGGGACCCGCCAACGGTCGATGCGAAGACCATGAGGATGGGCCGAAGGCCCGATCGGCCGACAGCGCGACACACGTCCGGGTGAACCGTGCGGGTCGACCGGTCCGTGACGGGTGCCAGTGAGATCTTCGTATCTTCGGTTGAGCGCACATCACGGAGAACGTGATCGCGGCGACGGCAATGGCAGCCGCCGCCGCGATCACGCACGTCCGCGAGCAGGTGGGAAAGGGAACGGCATGTCGACGGATGGGGAGGCGCTGATGGAGGGGAGTGGAGCACTGGTGGATACGGGCGAAGTGGAGACGGCCTCTGCCGGGGCGGCCGCAATCGCGGAGGGTGGAGTGCGCGAAGCGGAGGGGATGAAAGGGGGGAAGGGGATGGATCGGCGCACAGTCTCGGCGGGAGGTTCTGCGGCGAGTTCTGCCGCGAGCGTGATCGACGCGATGGGTATGAGGGGCTCAGCGGGCGTGACAGAAGTAACGGGCATGGCGGATGTGATGGATGCGGCTTACGTCATGGATGTGGCGGCAATGGCGGACGTGGCGGGAACAGCGCATATCAGGGATGCGGTGGGCATGGCGGACACGGCGGGAGTAGCGGAAATGGCGGACACGGGCGGCCTGACGTGCGCGGATGAGGCGCAGGTGCGCGTGCCCGCCCACCCAGGTGAGGAGTTGGCGGTGCCTGTGGCGAATGTGAGCTGGCACGCCTCGGGGTCGGTAGGGTCGGCCGGGAGCGCGGTGGCAGCGGGGAGCGTGGATGGCGGGATCGCGCAGGAACGTATGGCCAAGCTGAGCATTCCGCTGGACGAGGAGTGCCTCGCGCTGGCCCGGGTGACTGCGGCGCACGTGGCTTTGTTGGTGGGCCTGCCCGCCGATCGTGCGGCTGACCTGCGCCTTGCCGTCGATGAAGCATGCTCGCTGTTCCTCGCGCAGCGGCCGACGCCGGATGACACCTGCACGTGGTGGACGGCAGGCGATCTGGAGTTGGATTTCGCACGGCATGGCATGCGGCTGCACGTCACCGTGCGTGGCCCGGCGCGGTACGAGTTCGACCGGGACGACGTCGGTTGGTACCTGCTCGAGGCGATGGTCGGCGAGGTGCGCGCGGACTTCCGCCCAGGTCGGGCCACGGTGACGCTCGTGGAGCCCGTTCCGGACCGGATCGACTGGGGCGGCCTGGACTGAGGTCGAGGCGTAAAGGCAGACGTTGAAGTCTTGTCATCGGTCGAGACGGTCGCGGCTGCTGAGGTGAGAGTCGCGGACAGGCGAGTCGCCGAAGCGTGGGCTCGCTGCTGTCGCAACCGAGGGTTCACTGGGTCTGTCTCTGCCTCGCTCCCGCGGACGGGACGGGCGGAAGTCGGGCGGTTGTCGATACGGATCGGGGCTCACGGCGGATCACGGGATCACTGGGATCACGCGGGGATCACTGGTCGGGCGATGGTGGGAGCACGCCCATGGCGGCGTGGCGGGCGGCTTCGACGCAGGCGGCGTTGACGCGGCGGCGGACTTCGCGGGCGCAGCGGGCGCGTGCGAGAGCGTCGAGTTGCTGCTGCGCGAACACGAGGACTTCGCCGCAGAGCTTTTTGTTCTCGGAGTAGGAGAGCTCGACTTGTTCGAGCAGGTGCAGGGCGCGAGTGAGCAGGCCCGACGTGAGCGCGGTCGAGGCCGCCGCATCCGCCGCATCCGCCGCTGCGTCTGCTGCGTCGGACCCGGGCTGGAGCGGTGAGGCCAAGGCCGCGTCGCGAGCTTCGCGGACGTGGGCGGTGGCAGCTTGATGCGCGGCGCGGGACGAGGCCATGAGTTGGGCCGCGTTCGTGCCCAGCGTCTCGAGGCGCTCGAGCCATGCGTCGCACACGATGCGTTCGGCGGCGTCGACGACTTCGTGCTCGGCGTGGGCACGCACAATGCGTGCGTATTGTGCTTCGAGCGCGCGGCGCTGATTGCTCCCGTCCAAGGTCACCGTCCTTTGTCCGCCGGGTCGAGCCGGCCTGGGCGCGGCGGTGGCCGCGCGAAAGTGGGGTTGGTACCCGGGGTGCCGCCCGATAACCGCGCTCGACGGCGAGAGCGCCCGAACGGCTGACGCCACAGGGTGATCTGAGCGGTGAAACGAGCCGTTTCGGGTAAATGGTTGATCTCGTGAACCTGACCTACAGGACGCCCGAACCTGATGAAGGAGGTGGGCGCGATGGGGCACGGCATCGATTTCGGTGAAGAGCTCGCTGCCAACCATCGGCAGATCCGCTCGGCCGCCACCATTCCGACGGACGCCGCCTGCCTCGGCCAGACACTGCGGCGGCATGTGCAGTTGCTGCGTCGGCACGTTCTGCCCGCGGTGACCAACGGCGTCCCCGGCGGCGCCCAGGTCGCCGGGTCGGACGAGGTGGTCCTCAGCCGGATCGAGCGCGAGCTCGGCGAAGGCAGCGTGGCGAAGCGCCCGTCAGAGCACGTCCGCGGTCGGCGGGGACGGCGAGAGGTCCAGCAGCCCTCCGCGCTGCTGGACCTGGTCGAGGTTCAGCTCGACTGGGAGGACCGGGTCTTGCTCCCGCTCCTCGAAGCGGAGGCGACCTGGATCGTGCTCGAGGATCTGGCGGATCATGCCCGGCTCGCGCGGCAGAGGTGACGCGCGAGCCGGGCATGGTCCTAGTCGGGTCCTGGTCGGACCCTGATCCGGTCAGTCGGTGGCGATCGCTCGCAGCACCTTCATGCGCGAGGCGCGCAGAGCCGGCAACAGCGCGGCGAGCAGGCCGACGACGCCCGCCCCGACCAGGACGGCCACGATCGTCGGCCACGGGATCGACAGGACGTCGAGCCCGGCCGTGGCCATCAGACGCTGGGCACTGATACCCCAGCCCATGCCCAGACCGAGGCCGAGTATCGCGCCGAACAGGGCGATCAGCACCGACTCCAGTCGGATCATCCGACGCAGCGAGCGGCGGCTGAGGCCGATCGCGCGCAGCAGACCGATCTCGCGGGTGCGCTCGACCACGGACAGAGCCAGGGTGTTGATGACGCCGAGGATGGCGACCACGATCGCGAGCCCGAGCAGGCCGTAGACGAGGTCGAGCAGCTGGGCCACCTCGTTGTGCAGCAGCGCCTTGTAGTCGGCCTGGTTCTTCACGTCCAGCTGCGGATAGCCGGCGAGCCGGTCCTGCAGCTGCTTGTACGTGGCGTCGGCCTGCCCCGGATCGGCCTTGGCGAAGAGCATGAAGTCGATCGGCTGTTCGGCTGCGGGCAGCGACGCGTCCAGCGTCTGGAGGCTGACATAGGAGGAACCCTTGTTGAAGACGGTGTCCTCGCTGGTGATCGCGACCACCGGCAGGTCCGTCGCGGATCCGCCGGTGAAGGTCACCGGGACGGATTCACCCAGCCGGATGTGCTGAGCGGTCGCCAGATCCTGGGGGATCGCGATGCCGTCGCCGCTGTAGACCCGGGCCATGTCGCCCGAGACCGTCTTGACGGTGAAGTCCTGGGGCATCGTTGAACTCGAGGCGAAGAAGTCCGCCTGCGCCGCCGTGCTGCCGACCTTCGCCGTGATGTCCTTGTTCTCGGTCACGTGGGCCAGTCCGGGGGTCGCCTTGGCGGCGGCGAGCGCCTGCGGGGTCACGCCCAGATCGCCGTTCGCGGTGATGATGAAGTCCGCGCCGACCGAGCTGTCGAGCTGTGCGGAGGCCGAGGCGAGCAGCGAGGAGCTGACCACCGACAGGCCCGCGACCAGCGACAGGCCGATCATCAGCGCGGCCGCCGTCGCTCCGGTGCGGCGGGGGTTGCGCAGCGCGTTGCGCTTCGCCAGCAGGCCCACCGGGCCGAATAGGCGGGGTATCGCGAGGCCGAGCACCCGGATCACGCCGGAGGCCAGCAGGGGGCCGATGAGCACCTCTCCGACGAGCGTTGCGAGCACTCCGAGCCCGAGCATCGCGCCGCCTGTCCCGCCGGACGAGTTCGCCGCGGCGACCAGTGCCGCCGCGCCGCCTCCGGCGACGACCAGGCCGATCGCGCTGCGGACGCGGGAGGCACGACGGTCCTCGGGCATGCCCGCGTCTCGCAGCGCCGCCATCGGCGAGATCCGTGCCGCCCGCCGCGCCGGACCCCAGGCCGCGATGAGCGTGACGATGATGCCCACGGCGTACCCGGCGATCGGAGTGGACAGCTCCAGGGCCAGGTGGCCCGCCGGCATGTTCAGCCCCGCGCCGCGCATCAGCACGATGAGGCCTGCGGCGAGCCCGTACCCGGCCCCGATGCCGAGTGTGGAGCCGATCACGCCGAGCAGGAACGCCTCCGTCCGCACCGAGCGGTTGACCTGCTTGCGGCTCGCTCCGAGCGCCCGCAGCAGACCGAGTTCGCGCGTGCGCTGGGCGACGAGCATCTGGAACGTGTTGACGATCAGGAAGGCGCCCACCAGCAGGGCGATTCCGGCGAAGCCGAGCAGCGCGACGCGCAGCACGGAGACGAAGCCGAGGCCGCTGAGGTTCGACGAGGTCTCCTCGGCCGCGGTCTTCACGTCGTAGTGGCCGCCGATCGCGGTCAGCACGTTCGCCTTGAGCTGGTCATCGCTCGTACCGTGTGCCGCCGTGAGGTCGACGCTGGTGAAGACGCCCGTCTTGCCCAACAGGTCGGCCTGCGCGGTCGGGGTGTCGAAGTAGACGAACGCGGAGCCGGGGTTGAGCGTCTTGAACTGCGAGAGGCCGACGATCTTGACCGTGAAGGTACCCGGCCCGGCTACCACCTTGAGCTCGTCGCCGATGACGAGGCGCTGGTGGGACGCGGTGTCGGCATCGAGTACGGCCTCACCCTGTCCCTGCGGAGCGTGCCCCGAGGAGAGGGAGGTGGAGGTGCCGTTCGGGTCCCAGTTCGTCCCCACGGTCGGCGAACCGCCCGAGGAGCTGAGCTGGTGCCCCTGCGCGTCGGTGACCACGAGCTGCTCGGTGGAGACCTCGCCGCGTACGGACGCGGCGCCCGGCACCGTGGCCAGCCGGCTGACCAGGCTTGCCGGAACAGTCGGATCCGAGGCCGAGACCTCCTGGTTCTGCGCGGCCGTCTGACTGACCGTCACGTCCGCGGAGGTGCTCGCGAACATCTGGTCGAACGTGCGGTTGATGGTGTCGGTGAACAGCAGTGTCCCGGTGACGAAGCCGACCGAGAGCACGACCACGAGCAGGGTCAGGGCCAGGCGGCCCTTGTGGGCGAAGAAGTTCCGCCAGGTCGCCTTGAACATCTCGTCCCCCTCAGCTCTCGCGACGGCCGTCGAAGCGGCGCATCCGGTCTAGTACGGCCTCGGCGGTCGGCGCGCTCATCTCCTCGACGATGCGTCCGTCCGCGAGGAAGAGCACGCGATCCGCGTACGCGGCGGCGACCGGGTCATGGGTGACCATGACCATGGTCTGCTTGAGTTCGTCCACCGAGCGGCGCAGGAAGCCGAGCACCTCGGCCCCCGCGCGCGAGTCGAGGTTGCCGGTCGGCTCGTCGCCGAAAATGATCTCCGGTCGCGACGCCAGTGCCCGCGCCACCGCGACCCGCTGCTGCTGCCCGCCGGACAGCTGCGTCGGCCGGTGCTTGAGCCGGTCGGCGAGGCCCACCGTCTCGATGACCCGGTCGAGCCAGGCCTGGTCCGGCCGCCGCCCCGCGATGTCCATCGGCAGCGTGATGTTCTCGAGGGCGTTGAGCGTCGGCAGCAGGTTGAAGGACTGGAAGATGAACCCGATCCGGTCACGCCGCAGCCGGGTGAGGGCCTTGTCCTTCATCGCGCTGAGTTCGGCGTCGCCGACGAAGATCTTGCCGGAGCTGACCTGGTCCAATCCGGCCAGGCAGTGCATGAGCGTGGACTTCCCCGAACCTGACGGCCCCATGATCGCGGTGAACCGGGCGCGCTCGATCTCGACGTCCACCGCGTCGAGCGCCGTGACCCGGGTTTCCCCCGAACCGTAGGCCTTGACGACCCGTTCAGCCCGCGCCGCCACGGGCGAACGGTGGTCGACCAGGGACGCGGAGGTGGGCATGGACGTGGGAATGGGCATGGACATGGCAAATCTCGTCTCGTCGTAAGCCAGAACGGTGACTGACTACGAGCCTTCCAGCCGGGCCTGCCTGAGTCAGTGGTGTGACCAGGCCAGTCGGAGGTGGGGTTAGCCCTACCCCCGTGGGGGCTGTAGGGACACCCGGGGGCGTCAGTGGTCTGCTTAACAGGCAGGTATTCGGCGCACTGGGACATGCCTTCTTCTCCTTGAGGTGTAGTCGGCGATGTTGCGGAAATCCTTGTGGGCGGCCAATCACATCTTCGTGTGAGCCGCCATCAGTTGGAACGTGAATCAGATGTAAAAGGTTGAGTGCATTCACCGACGAATTTCGCGGAAGTGCGATTCAGTGGGCCGGCGCAAGCGTGCAAGCCTTAGGCAAACGTTTGCGTCCACGGCTGTCTTCGGGCATATGCAGGCAGCCGAGCTCGCCGGCGCTGCTCGCCGAGACCTATGCTCGGCGTCGTCGAAGTGCTTGAGCGCAGGTCAACGGGGCCACTGGGTCGACGAGGTCGGCGGCGAGGAACGTCCCCGCAGCAGCCTCCTCGGTCACTCCGGCTCGCCGTCGCCGGTCGAGGCGCGGATGGACAGGCGGCACGGGTGCAGATGCACTCCCTGCTGCGGTTCGCCCGCGATGGCGGCGAGCAGCAGGTTGGCCGCGTCCCGGCCGAGGCCCTCGAGGTCCATGTCCACGCTGGTCAGCGGCGGCCGTGTGGCGGCGGTCATGACGTCCCAGTTGTCGAATCCGACCACTGCGACGTCGCGCGGCACTCGTCTTCCTGCTTCGCGCAGGCCGTCGGTGAGGCCGCGGGCGATTTGGTCGCTGGCGCAGAAGACGGCGTCGATGTCGGGGTTGCGGCGTAGCAGGATGCGTGCGGCCTGGCGGCCCCAGGCTTCGCTCCATTCGCCGTAGAGCGGTTCGATCGCCGGGGCGAGGCCGTCGGCGGTGAGCGCGGCTACCGCGCCGTCCACCCTGGCGCGGGCGGAGTGGTGGCGTTCCGGGCCCGCCACCAGGGCCAGTCGTTCCCTGCCGATGTCGCGTAGGTGGCGTACCGCGCGGGCGGCTCCGTCGGTTTCGTCGGGGACGATGGAGCAGTCGGTGGGGTCGGTGGAGGGCATGAAGGCGTAGACGACGGGGA
>NZ_JAGSOG010000186.1 GCF_018139695.1 Actinospica durhamensis
CCGGCTACCCCGGCCCGCCGCCCGCGCAGCCGGGGTACGCGCCGCCGCCCGCTGCGCCCGCGCCCGCCGGACCCGTCGTGCCGCCGCAGGGGTCACCCGCCCCCGGCAGCCCGCTGCGGGTCGTGTCCGAGGCCGAGGCCACCGCCCGGCTGCGGATCATGCTGCCGACCACGATGCCCACCCCGTCCACCGCGCTGCGCCCGCAGGCGGTGTGGGAGGACACGCACGAGGCCGACGTCTCCACCGCCGCGCCGTTCGCGCAGACCACGGCCTCGCCCGCGTCGCCGAGCACGCTTCCGTCCCAGCTGGCCGCGATGACCACGGCGACCATGGTCATCCCGCTGCCGCCCTCGCTGCGCCCAGGCTCCGGCCTGCTCACCACCACCCTGCCGCCGGACCAGGCCGCGCAGGCCAACGCGGCCAGGATCGGCGGAGCCTTCCGCGACACCATCGAGGAGATCTTCGGCGTCGACCTCGACACCGTCGACCCGGCCGAGCTCGGCCTGGCCCCGCGCCGGCCGGTCGCTCCCGCGGCCCCCGCCTCGTCCCAGGCCGCCGCCGGGTACGACGCCGACTACGAGTCCGGCGGCTACGACTCGGGCTACGACAGCGGCTCCGACCTCGGCCGGCACGCCGACGAACTCGCCGCCCAGGCGTTCCCGCCGATCCCGCCCTCGCCGTGGGCCGAGCCCTCGCACGACCTCACACCCACCGTCAGCTTCCCCCGCCCGGTGCCGGCCGAGGTGTTCGGCGGCGCCTACGGCGTGCCCACCCAGCAGGCCCCGCTGCCGGTCGCGGCGAACCGGCTCGCCCCGTTCGGCCGGCCCGCGGACCCGGCCGACCCGGCCAGGCACGCGCTCGCGCTGCGCTACCTCGGCGGGATCTTCCACGACTCCAGCGGCGAATCGTCCTATCTCGACCCGGAGGAGGTCGACCACGGCTGGATCCCCTCGGCCCTCGGCGCGGTCCCGCCCGACGCCCCGACCGAGCAGCTCGCCCGCATCCCGGCCGAGTTCGACCCGGCGCCGACCACTCGAATCGCCGTGCCGCCGCGGCCCAGGCCGCAGCCGCAGCCGGTCGCGTCGGCCGCCGCCGCGCCGCCCGCCCCGGCTCCCGCTCCCGCCGCGCCGCCCGCGCCGACGGACACGGGTTCGGGCCGCGGCCGCTCGGGCGGGCGCTCGGCCCACGGGTCCCGGGCGACCGGGTCCACGCCGGCCGCGCGCACCGCTCACTCCGAGCGGGCCGGTGCCCGGCGCAGGAAGAGCGCCGCGCCCGCCACGTCCCCGGCGTCGACGGACCGGATCGACACGGCGGACAAGGCCGACAAGGCCGCCGCGTCCGCCAAGAGCCGGGCCCGGGCGCTGACCATCGCGGGGCTGTGCGTGGCCGCGTTCGCGCTGCTCTACGGCGTGGCGCTGCTGATGTCCGGCAACGTCGTCGGCGGCGCCATCCCCAAGGGCACCGTGGTCGAGGGCGTCCCGATCGGCGGCCTGAGCCCCACGGCCGCGCGGGCCAAGCTCGAGAGCACGCTCGGCGCCGCCGCGACCCAGCCGCTCGAACTGCTCGTCGGCCAGACCCCGGCCACGATCGACCCGGCCAAGTCAGGCCTCTCCTTCGATGTGGACGCCACCTTGTCCGAGGCGGAGTCCCAGCGCACGAATCCGTTCACGATCATCCCGGCGCTGTTCGGCGTGCACCACGACCTCACCCCGGTCACCGACGTGGACTCGGCCGCGCTCACCAAGGCCCTGAACATCATCGCGGCCTCCTACAACACCCCGCTGGTCGAGGGGAAGATCACCTTCAGCGACGGCCAGCCGGTGGTCACCGCGCCCAAGGAGGGCCGCGGGTTCGACGTACCGACCGCCGTGACCGCGATCAGCAGCGGCTATCTGCAGGTCGGCGGCGCGATCGAACTGCCCGTCAGCTCGCTCGAGCCGCTCGCCAGCCCCGAGGCGCTGCAGGTCGCGCTCGAGCAGTACGCCCGCCCGGCGGTGAGCGCCCCGATCACCCTCGACACCGGCGGCGTCAGCACGGTGCTGACGCAGACTCAGATCGGCAACGTACTGAGTATCAGCCCGAACGCGGACGGCACCATGGTCCCCACCGTGGACGGCGCCAAGCTGCGCGCGGACCTGAACCCGGCCGCGTTCGCCCTGGAGAAGCCCGGGGCCGACGCCGCGTACACGATCGAGAACGGCACCCCCCAGCTCGTCCCGGAGCGCGACGGGACCGGCTTCGCCCCGCAGGCGCTCGCCTCCGCGCTCAGCGGCGTGCTCACCTCCGCCGCCCCGCGCGAGGCCACCCTGCAACCCGGCGCCCTGCCCCCGGCGTTCACCACCGCCGAGGCGCAGGCCCTGGGCGTGACCTCGGTGCTCGGCTCCGCCACGCTGCCCGTGCCGGACGCGGCGGACCGCGCCGTCGACACCCAGCGCGCCACCGACCTGGTCATGGGCTCGGTGGTGGCGCCCGGCGCGACCTGGTCCTTCGACAAGACCGTCGGCGCGCCGACTGCGGCCAACGGCTTCAGCGAGACCGACGCGGCCGAGGCCAAGGCGCAGGGCGTGGACCTGTCCGGCGGCGACGACCTGGTGGCCACCGCCGTGTTCGACGCCGCGTTCCGGTCCGGCCTCGGCGACACCGTGCACCACCCCAACGCCGCCTACTTCAGCAGCTACCCGGTCGGCCTCGACGCCGCCGTGGTCTGGCCCGGCACCGACCTGCAGTGGACCAACACCAGCGGCCACCCGGTCTACCTCTACGCCTCCTACGGTTCCGGCCAGCTCACCGTCGCCGTACTCGGCCAGCCGGCCTACGACCAGGTCAGCGTGACCGTCTCGGGCCGCACCAGCCCGGTCCAAGCGGGCTCGGACCCGCGTTCCGGCTGCCCGGCACAGGCCGGTTCCGAGGGTTTCCAGGTCATCGTGACCCGGGTGCTGCTGCGCGGCGGAGCCCAGGTCGGCACCGAGCAGTACCACGTCACCTACGTCCCGTTCGCCGGCACCGTCTGCGGCTCGACGGGTACCGGGTCCACGGCGAGCCCCGGCTCCACGGCCGGCTCCGGCGGTTCCGACACCTCCGGCAGCGGCTCGAGCAGCAGCGCGCCCAAGAGCGGCGGCACCGGCGGCTCCAGCCAGCAGCCGCCCGCGTCCTCGCCGTCCCCCTCCGCTCCGGCGCCCGCGCCCTCCAGCACCCCCGGCGCTCTCGGCGGCCTGCTGCACTGACGCCCGCATGACAGATGTCATGCCGCCGTCACGACGGTGCGCACTGACACGCCCCGGTGGTTTTCCGCTTTCATGGTGTCGACCAGGACTGTCGAAAATCTACTGGGGAAGAGACAGATGAGCGACGAAAAGCTCGAGGGGGGCACGGGAGCGCCCGCGGTCTCGTTCGAGCAGGTGTCCAAGAACTACGGGGCCGTGCGCGCCGTGCGGGAACTGACCCTGCACATTCCGCGCGGACGGGCGATCGCGTTCCTCGGTCCCAACGGGGCGGGCAAGTCCACCTCGCTGGAGATGCTGCTCGGCCTGCGCAAGGTCGGCAGCGGCCGGATCGAGGTGTTCGGCAAGTCGCCGCGGCAGGCCATGGTGGCCGGCCACGTCGGCGCCATGCTGCAGTCCGGCGGCCTGCCGCAGGATGTGACGGTGCGTGAGGTGCTCGAGCTGATGAGCCGGCTGCACCCGCGTCCGCTGGCGGTCGACGAGGTGCTGCGCCGGGCCAACATCGCCGACCTCGCCGACCGCAAGGCCGACAAGCTCTCCGGCGGCCAGACCCAGCGGGTGCGCTTCGCCATCGCGATCGCCGGCGACAGCGACCTGATCGTGCTGGACGAGCCGACCACCGGCATGGACGTGGAGAACCGGCAGATCTTCTGGACCGCGATGAAGGCCGAGGCCGCGCGGGGCAAGACGATCCTGTTCGCCACCCACTACCTGGAGGAGGCCGACCAGATCGCCGACCAGGTGATCGTGATCAACAAGGGCCGGCTGCTGGCCAACGGCACCTCCGCCGACATCAAGGCGATGGCCGGCTTCCAGCGGGTGTCCTTCCGACTGCCCGGCATCAGTCGCGAGGCGCTGATCGACCTGCCCGCCGCGGTGACCATCGACGTGGTCGGCGACCGCGTGCAGATCCAGACCTCCGACTCGGACAAGACCTTCTACGCCCTGATCGACCAGGGGCTGCGGCCGATGGACCTGGAGATCACCGCGCTGGGCCTGGAGCAGGCCTTCGTGGCCATCACCGAGCGGGACAACGGAGACGACGACGGCAAGGCCGAAGCGCTGACCATGGAGGACGCCCGATGAACGCCGTGCTCGCCCTGTCCCGGTTCGAGGTGGTCAGGGCCACCCGCAACCGGCGCCTGGTGTTCCTCACCGTGCTCTACCCGGCGCTGCTCTTCGCGATGGTCGGCAAGTCGGCCAAGGGGAACGTGGCCGGCACGAACGTCTCGTACGAGACCTACTTCCTGATCTCCTACACCTCCTTCGGCGTCATCGCGGCCGCGCTCAACAACAACGCGATGCGCATCGCCCAGGAGCGCAAGGACGGCTGGGTCAGACAGCTGCGGCTGACCGCCTCGCCGAGCTACGGCTACGTCACCAGCAAGGTGCTGACCTCGCTGGTGATCGTCCTGCCGGCCATCGTGGTCACCTTCGTGCTCGGCTCGGCCATGGGCGTCAAGCTGGAGGCGAGCCAGTGGCTGGCCGCGTTCCTCGCGCTCTGGCTCGGCTCCCTCGCGTTCACCGCGATGGCCGTGGCCATCGGCTACGGGGTGCCGCAGGACTCGGTGCAGATGGTCGTGCTGATCGTGTTCCTGGCCGGCTCCGTCCTCGGCGGCCAGTTCTTCCCGGTCAGCGGGGTACTCCAGGACATCGGCAAGGCGCTGCCGACCTACTGGATGCGGCAGATCGCGCTGGACGTGATCTCCAAGAACCCGGTCGAGGCCAAGGGCGTGGCGATCCTGGCCGCGTGGCTGGTCGGCTGCTCCATCCTCGCGGCGGTCCTCTACAACAAGCGTGCCGAGGACTGACGCTGCGTCATGACCGTGACCGTGTACGACCCGGCCACCCCGCCCCGGCGTGTACGCGCCTGGGCGGGGTGGCTGTTCTCCGGGATCTGGCTGGTCTACCTCGGCTTCCCGCTGAGCAACCTGTTCGACGCGCGGCCCGACGCCGTGCGGATCGTCGCGGTCCTGGCGCCGGTGGCGCTCTTCAGCGTGCTCTACATCCGGCTCGCCCAGATGAACGACGCGGACGCGCACGCCGCGCCGCGCCGGCGGCTCGACCCGGCCAAACTGGTGCTGCTCGGCGGGATGGCGGCGATCGCGCTGGTCCTGCCGATCGTGGCCGACCCGGCCTGGGTGGTGCTGTGGATCTACGTCTCGTCCTCGTGCGGGTACGCCCTGCCGCTCGGCCTCGACCGCAGGCCCAGCCCGGGCCTGCGCCTCGGCCTGCTCGCCGCCGCCGTCATGACGGTGCAGGCCACGCTGCTCGACGTGCCCGCGGGCGACTGGCTGGCGGCGCTAGTCCCCGCCCTGTTCTCCTGCGTGGGCACGCTGGGCGTGCGGCGGATGCAGCTGCTGATCCAGCAGCTGCGCGAGGCCCGGGCGGAGGTGGCCCGGCTGGCCGCGAGCGAGGAACGCCTGCGGCTGGCCCGGGATCTGCACGACCTGGCCGGCCACTCGCTGGCCACGATCACGCTCAAGGCAGAGCTCGCCAGGAAGCTGATGACGGTCGACCCGGACCGGGCGCTGCAGCAGATCCTCGACCTCGAACACGTCTCGCGGCAGGCGCTGACCGACATACGTGAGGCCGTGTCAGGTTATCGCCGGGCCACCCTCGCGGTGGAGATCGCCTCCGCCCGCACCGCGCTGACCGCGGCCGGGATCACCCTCGACGCCGACCCCTCGGTGGCCCTGCGCTCCGGCGAGCTGGCCCCCGAGGTCGAGCAGGCGCTGGCCTGGTGCCTGCGCGAGGCCGTCACCAACGTCGTGCGCCACTCCGCCGCCCGCAGCTGCCGGATCCGCCTGATCGAGGCCCGGGTGGACGGAGCGGCCACCCTCACCCTGGAAGTGCTCGACGACGGGACGGGCGCGGCGCAGGCGGAGACCGAGGCCCCGGCGGTCCCCGTCGTGTACTGCAACGGCCTGAGCGGGCTGCGCGAACGCCTGCACGCCGTCTCGGCCGAGGCCAGGCTCACCGCCGCCCCGGCCGCCACCGGCTTCCGCCTCACCGCGACCGTCCCGAGCGGCGTCACGCCGTCGAAGGGCCGTCCCGACGCTTCGACGGACAACCGCGTGCCACAGTAGAGTCGCGACGTGATTCGACTGCTGCTCGCCGAGGACCAGGCGATGATCCGGGAGGCGCTGGCCACGCTTCTCGGCCTCGAGCCCGACCTCGAGGTGGTCGCCGAAGCGGGCCGCGGGGACGAGGTGCTCCCCGCGCTCGAGGCCGCGCAGCAGGCCGGCACCCCGGTCGACGTGGCGCTGCTGGACATCGAGATGCCCGGCCTCGACGGCATCTGCGCCGCCGAGCAGGCCCACGCCCGCTACCCGGGCCTGCGCATCGTCATCCTCACCACCTTCGGCCGCCCCGGGTTCCTGCGCCGCGCCATGGAGGCCGGCGCCAGCGCGTTCCTGGTCAAGGACGCCCCCGCGGCCGAACTCGCCGACGCCATCCGCCGCGTCATGGCCGACGAGCGCGTCATCGACCCCGACCTGGCCGCGGCCGCCCTGGCCGACGGCAACAACCCCCTCACCTCCCGCGAACGCGACGTCCTCGCCGCCTCCGCCGGCGGCGCCACCAACGCCGAGATCGCCGCACGCCTGTTCCTGTCCGAGGGCACCGTGCGCAACTACCTCTCCGCGTGCATCCAGAAGACCGGCACCCGCAACCGCGCCGAGGCCCTCACCCTGGCCCGCGCCAAGGGCTGGCTGTAGGCCGGCTGCCGGCTAGTGCGCTTGCGGCCAGGCCGGGTGAGACGTCGGAGGCACGCTGAATATGCGGGTATAGATGTCGTCGATCACGGTGTTCTTGGCGAGGCTGTAGGCTTCGGGGTCCTCGGCCGTCGACCCGGCGAGCTCGCGTTTGGTCGAGGCGTAGAGTTCCCGGTCGTCCGGATGCGACCTGAGCCAGTCTCGGAAGAGCAGGTGCCGCAACGGCTCGGGCGCGCCGGCCGGGAAGACGTGCAGGTTGACTCGGCCGTCGGCGTCGTTGAGCATGCGGTGTCCGTTCCACCACGGCTCGCGGAGAACCAGGTGATAGCCGCGCGGCACGAGCAGGGGGACGTAGCCGTCCTCGTCGTCGCTGTCGGCCACCTGGAGGTCGATGTCGATGATCGGCTTGGCCGCCAGCCCCGGCACGGAGGTCGAGCCGACGTGTTCGATCCGGATGACGGCCTCACCGAGGGCTTCGGTGATACGCGCGGCCTCGGCCGCGTACCACGAGGGCCAGCCGGGATCCGGTTCGACGATCTTCACCGGCCGCGCGAGGCCCTTGGGCGGCCCGACCCAGCCGACGCCGGGGTTTTCGACGTCGCCGACGTCTCGCTTGGTGATCTCTGGCGGGTAGTCCCACATCTGGCAACCTCCTGACGGGCGGGCAAAGTTAATCAGGATACGTGGTCTCTCGTCGCGACGTCAATCGCAATATCTTTATAGATGATGGCGACGAGGTCGAACGGCCGGCGCGGCGACGGGTCCGGTGGAGCGCCGGCGCCGCGGGGCGGCGGGAGCACGGCAGGCGGCGAACGGAGCAAAAGGGTGCAGCATGGCGCGCTGATGTGGCGGGGGTCTGCCTAGGATCGGGGCATGGCGGCGGCGATCGTGGCGGAAGGGCTGGTCAAGACGTACGGCTCCGGCGAGCGGGCGGTGCGGGCGCTCGACGGGGTGGATCTCGAGGTGCCGGAGGGGACGGTGCTGGGGCTGCTCGGGCCGAACGGGGCGGGCAAGACGACGGCGGTGCGCGTGCTGACCACGCTGCTGACGCCGGACTCGGGGCAGGCGAGCGTGCTGGGGATCGACGTGCGGCGCGAGCCGCAGCGGGTGCGGGAGCGGATCGGGCTGTCCGGGCAGTACGCGGCGGTGGACGAGAACCTCACCGGGCGCGAGAACCTGGTGATGGTCGGGCGGCTCTACCACCTCGGCAAGGCCACCGCGTCGGCGCGCGCCCAGGACCTGCTCGACCAGTTCGACCTGTCCGACGCGGCGGACCGGACGGCCAAGACGTACTCCGGCGGCATGCGCCGGCGGCTGGACCTCGCCGCGGCGCTGGTGGTGCGGCCGCCGGTGATGTTCCTGGACGAGCCGACCACGGGGCTCGACCCGCGCACCCGCATCGCCATGTGGGACGTGATCGCCAACCTCGTCGAGAGCGGCGCGACGCTGCTGCTGACCACGCAGTACCTCGAGGAGGCGGACCGGCTGGCCGACTCCATCGCCGTCGTCGACCACGGCCGGGTCATCGCCCGCGGCACGGCGGACGAGCTCAAGACCCAGGTAGGCGGGGAGCGGCTGCAGCTCGTCGTGCACGAGCGGGACCGGCTGGGCGACGCGGCCGGCATCCTCACCGCGCTCGCGCTGGCCCCGCCCTCGGTCGACGAGCGCTCGCGCGAGCTCATCGCGCCGGTCAGCGGGGGAGCGAAGCTGCTGGTGGAGGCGGTGCGCCTGCTCGACGACGCCGGGATCACGGTGGACGACCTGGCGCTGCGGCGCCCGACCCTGGACGACGTGTTCCTCACGCTCACCGGCAAGTCGGCCGAGGAGGCGCAGGCGGCGCAGGCTGCGCAGGCGGCGCGGGAGGGGACGGGAGCGGGGGACGGAGCCGGGACGACGGGAGGCGGACGCGGGTGACGGACATGGCCGCGGGCACGACGGGGGCCGCAGGCGGGCACGGGGGAGCCCCGGCGCCGCGCACGATGCCGGGGCTCGCCGGGACCTTCCACGACGGCTGGGTGGTCACCCTGCGCAATCTGCGCCGGATGACGCGCATCCCGGAGATGGTCGTGTTCGCGACCATCCAGCCGATCATGTTCGTGCTGCTGTTCGCGTTCGTCTTCGGCGGGGCGATCCCGGTCTCCGGCGGCGGCGGCGTGCAGGCGTACCGGGAGTACCTGCTGCCGAGGAACCTCCGTAATTCACTGTACGGAAGGCGCGGGCATGAGGAAGATGGTTGCTATGGGGGAAAGCGCTGATTGGCCAGTTCACGAGTACGACGGGTGCGGTAGGGACATCGTTGGGGGGATCCGGCTGTCACGCAAGACGGACCGGTCGTCATCGCCGGAGAAGCAGCGCGACCAGATCCTGTCGGTAGCCCAGGACAACCACGCGCACATCATCGGCTGGGCGAAGGACCTCGAAGTCTCAGGCGCGACGGACCCGCACACCCGTCCGGAGTTGGGCCCGTGGCTCATGGGGAAGATGGGCCCCTACGACGGCATGGCCAGCGCAGCAGTGGACCGCGTAGGGCGCGACGTTTACGAAGGCCTCAACCTGGGGCGCGAGATGCAGCGGGACCGCCGTCTCCTGTTCACCTACGGCCACGATGGACCGTGGAACCTGGCTGATCCGAACGACGAGAACCAGTTTCTCTTTCAGCTGTTCGGGGCCCAGATGGAGCTACGGGCGATCCAACGGCGGAACCGCGAATCGACCGAGAAGGCGCGCAACGACGGCCGCGTTAAGCACAAGAACAGCTACGGCTACCGCTACGAACGGACCCAGCACAATGGCCGCGTTGAAGCTGTAGTGCTTGACGAGGAGGCCGCCGCGATCATCCGGGAGGTTGCGAATCGAATCCTGAATGACGACACGGGCACGATCACCGTTTACACCGAAGCCGTACGCCTCACCCGCGCTCAGGTGCCGAGCCCGTCCGACCGTCGCGCCATCCTCTACGGACGGGAGCCGAAGGGGACGCCGTGGACCGCACTCGGTATCAAGGGAATTCTGATGAGCCCGGCCGCCCTGGGCCACCTTGTCCACAAGGGACAATCAGTGCTTGGGCCGGACGGGGAACCGCGTCAGATTTCTGATGAAGCCCTGTGGGACTTCGAGACGCATACGGCGCTTAAGGAACGGCTTGCGCCTAGGAAGGCATCAACCAGGGCGCCGCACAGTGACCGACTCATGTCCGGCCGAGGCACGTGCGGAGGCTGCCGCGCGCCGCTGTACGTTACGGGCCGCCCTGGATGGTACGAGTTCCGATGCACGGCCCGCGTCAGGGGCATCCCTGGGTCCGAGAACTGTACGCCCGCACCTGGCATGCTCATTCACAAGCTGGACAAAGCGGTAAACGACTACTTCACGGGTGAGTTTGGCAGGACCCCGCTCACCGAACGGCGGTTTGTGCCCGGTACCGCGCACGCAGCACGAATCACTGAGATTGAGGCGCGCCGGAAGCGCCTGCGCCAAGACCGTGACGGAGGACTATACAACAGCCCCGACGACGAAGACTGGTATCGCACTGTCTACGGCAAGCTGGGGCAGGAACTCGAAGAGCTCAAGGCCCTACCTCAGCGTGAAGGCCGCATGGAGTGGGTTCTCACAGGGCGCACGATTGCTGATGACTGGCAGGTCGCCGACACCATCGGCAAGCGAGAGATCTTGGCAAACTACGACGTCAGGGTGGTGATGTATCCGCACGGCCACACCCCCCGACTGTGGATTCACCACCTCACGCCCACGGTCGAGGCCGACGCGCTAAACGAGCAGGCCGACGCGGAGGACTACGAGCGCGAGGCAAACGACCAGGCCCAGGAGGCCCAGGAGGCCCGTACCGCTTGGTTGCACGCCGTCTTTCCCGGTCGGGATGAAGCCGAGATGTTCCACCCCTGTTCCATCGAGGACCTGCGCTCACTCGGCATCGATCCAGCATCCGAGCACGAACTAACGCGCGTATAGCCGCCGAAGCCGAGGCCGGGCCAGAGAGAAACAAGCTCTCTGGCCCGGCCATGATCATTTGCGCGCAGTAAGGTCCCTCCGGGGCTCAACGACGCGCAGGTGGCTCCCAGCCGCCGGGCGAACGCTCAGCGGCAAGGCTGACGATGATCTTGGTCCCGGATAAGGCCGCTGCGCGACTCAACATCTATGCCGCCTGATTCCCAGGCCGGCCGCTTTGGCCGCGCGACCAGATCCGCGCCGCTGGTCACCGCCCCTTTCCAGCTCACGCGGCATCACCGGCTTCGGGCAAATCCAGCCACTCAGGACGCGGACCCTTGCGCATCCGGGTACCTTCGGCGAGCCCGTCCGCGATCTCCCGCAGGTCAGGACTCAGCCCCTGGGCCACGAAACGCCAGTGGCTTTCGCGGGCCAGGCCCTCGCCCTCGATCGGTTCGATGCCGTTGGCACGGGCCCGGTGTTCCGACCGCGCACGGCGCAGCTCTCCGTAGGTGGTGGAGTACATCCGGGATTTCGTCACGACGTTGCCCCGGAACCCGAGCTGATGGGCCCACTGTCGCAGCCGCAGCGGCGCGTAGGTCTCCAGGCCGCCGAGCAGCCACGCCGTGTGCATCAACGCACGGGCATGCGGCACCAGCGCGCCGCGCGCCGCGTGCTCGATCCCTGCTTCCGACAGCAGCCGCCGAGGCAGGATCAGGCCGCGCCCGTCGTCCTTCGTGATGTACTTCGCCAGGTACGACGCCGCTGCCGCATCCGTCATGCCGTCCGCGCCTACCGCCCCGATCTCCTGCGCATCGAGCTGGACCCCCAGCCCGATCCGGGCCGGGCCCTCCAGCCGTACGACCGGCATCGACACGCGCGGCCCGGCCGCCTTGGCAGCCTCCACCAGCAGTGCGCTGGTCACCCACGCCGGGGCCGGGTCGCCCGGACCTTCCGGGCCGTCGATCCGCACCACCGCGTGGAAGTGCGCGACCCCGCGCCGCTGGAACTCGGCCACCTTCGCGTACGACACGCGTAGCGCCTCGCGCACCGCGTGATCCGTGACCGGCAGCCCGCCGAGCCGGACCAGCTCACGGCCCAACTCCTTGACGTAGCGCCACCACAGTCCGCCCGCACTCGAGTTCCACACCACCAGCCCGGCCCAGTCGTAGCACTCACCGCACAGGGGTGAACCGACCACCGGGTCACCGGCCACATGCCGCGCCCCGCAGTACAGCGCACGACCGTGCGGGCACACCGGCTTATCGCGCCGCGCCCGGCACACCCCGCCGTCCCGAGCCCGGTGCACCAGCCCGAACGAGGGAGCCGTAACCGTGACGAACGCACGCGGATGCGCCGCCACCTCAGCCGGAACCCCCTTCCCGCCGCTCAGACCCGACCTGACGATCTGGAAGCTGTCGCCGTTGTGCAGCAGCGAGCACGGCAGGCACACCGATTCCCGCCGGTTGCGACACGGGAGCATCAACACCCCAAACGGCAGATCAGCCGACGTGAACCGGTGCACCACCGCGCCCGAGGCGTCGCGCGTCAAGGTGTGGCCCATCAGCATCACCGGGGCCGCGCACCCGCCGAGACCGTCCAGAGCGTGAACCCACCGCCGAAACTCCGGCCCGAACCGCCGGACATCGAACCCACTCACGCCGACCACCCCCGGACCCGGTCGCCCAGCTCAACACCCCGTGTGGCCGGGGCGGGCCCGCTGGACCGGCCAAGCAGCGGCGCACCGTACTCACTTTCCGACCAGGCCGGGGCGCCGCGGCTTCGCCGGCACGCGGCCCGCGCTCCAACCCTGCGAACACCGAGGCCCGGACCAACACCCCGCGTAGTGGGGGCGGGCCAACTGGGCAGGCCGAACAGCGGCGCGCTGTGCCCGCTTCCCGCTCGGGCCGGGGCGCCGCGGTTCGGCCGGCTCGCGGCCCTTCGCTCAACCCCCCGGACCAGCCCCCCACACCCGACCTGCGTATCCGTCATGGTGTCCATGCATTTCGCCGTTTCCTTCCCGGTAGAGCGGGCCGGGAGCCCGACGCATCAGCGCCAGACCCCCGGCCCGCGATCGTGATTACCTCTTTCTGCGCCGCCAGGCGCACGCCCGGCATCGCCGCCGGTGGCCCCGGTGCCACACCTGGCCCCGGCCCCGGCACACCGAGCACTCAGCTTTCTGACGCCCGTCGTTCTTCCGGCTCATCGCGTCCCCCTCCACCACGCCCGCTCGTCATCCACCGCACCGCCCGTCCCGTGACAGGCCCGGCAATCGCGCCAGCGCCGCGTGACCAGGTTGCGCGTCCTACCGAGACCGCCGCACCGCCCGCACAGGCGCGGCCGGTTCGCCTCCGCAGCCCACAGCCGGGCCGCAGCCATCCATCCGGGGTCATAGACCATCGCTCACCACCCCCCGACCAGCGTGGCCAGGTTGTTGACCAGCGCAGTGACGAAATGGCTGAACGTGGAGCTGGCCAGGTAGAACCCGAACAGCGCGAACACGATCGCATCGAGCCAGGACACCCGGCGCGAACGCAGGATCAGCCAGGACAGCAGGAAGAACACCAGCAGCGCGGGAAGGCCCAGAATGTTGTTCACGAGACCTCACCCACCTGCGGCCGGGTCATCCCCGCCAGCACCGGGGTAAGCGAGGCGTGCAGCCTCGCCGCCGCCGCAGCCTCCGCCGGGTCGGTCAGCGTCGCACGCGCCCGCGTCCAGGACCCGAGCCCGTCCGCCGTCACCGCCGTACCCTGCTCCGTCGCCGTGATCCGCTGAGCCTGCGCCACCGCTTCCGGCCACACGTCACCCAGCACCATCTGAGCCGACTCAGGGTCGTTGACGTGCATGCAGATCCGGCCACTGAGCCCCGCCCGCAGCGCAGTCGCCAGCGGACCCAACTCGGACCCGAAACGCTGCCCGCCCGCAATCACGTGGACATCGAGCGCCGCACCCAGCTGGGCCAGGCGCAACAGCGTTGTCACGACCTTGTCCCGCAGCGCGATCTCATCCCTGTCTTTGGGATTGGTCAGCAGGAACAACTCTGCGATCTCGTCAATCAGGATGATGATCGGGACCACCGGATACGGCAGTTCCCACGTCGCGCGGACCCCGGCCACCCGGCAGGTGTTCATCCGATCCATGACCTCATCCAGCAGCGCCGCGAAGATCTCGGCCGCCTCTTCCCGCGTGGTCGCCAGACCCGACAGGCGCGGCGCGTAGACGCTCAACTCAAGCCCGCCCTTGAGATCCACGCCAACCAGCGCCACCGCATGCGGCGCCAACCTGGTCACCATCGCGTGAATCAGCGTGCTCTTACCGGAGCGGGTAGCGCCGATGATCAGCCAGTGCGGAACCAGCCGCAGATTCATGATCCACGACTTGCCCGCCTCCGTGATCCCGACCAGCAGCGCCAACACCGGCCGATCGCCCGGACCGTCCGCAGGCACGGGGCCCGCTTGCGGATCACGCGTGATCACACCCGCGAGCGGGTCCGTCATCATCGCGGTGACCACCACGATTCCGCGCGAAGGCGAGGTCACCCGCACCTGCTCCACCCGCCACGCGTGCATGATCGCCTCAGCCGCCTGCGCGTACTGCTCGGGCGTCTGACCCGGCAGCATCCGGACCCTGACACTCAGCCCGTCCCGGCGCGGCCGGGAGATCCAGATGCGCGGGACCATCGGGCGTAGATCCTGGCCACGGACGACCAGATCACCCACGAGCGCCCGCCCGCCGCTGCGCGACAGGCTCAAACCGCGTTCCACCGCCAGGGGCCGCCAGGTCCAATTGATCCGGGCCCAGGTCACGGGGTACCCCACCAGGTACCAGTGCCCCACGGGGGAGCGGCCCTTAAGGACCACTCCCGCCGCGAGCCACACCGTGACCAGCACCAGGAACCAGAATCCCGGGTTGGTCAGCGTGTGCATCTACGCACCGCCCCCCGGCTCGGTCAGCGCCACGTACAGCGCCGACGCGGCATCGCGCACGGTCGCCGCCCCAGTCAGGGCATTGAGCGTGGCCGCCGCCATCGCGGTTTCCGACTCCGACCCCGCGACCGCCGCCACCGCAGCACCCGACTGGTCGGACGCTTCCACCAGGTCACGCAGGATCCCGGCGGCTTCCCCGTCGAGTTCCAGCACCACCCTGCGCCCGGACCCGACGGCTTGGACGGCCTGCGCTTCGCTCCGGCCGGCGACGCCGCCGAGCCCTAGCAGCCCGCTGACGTACGCGAGCAGCTTCGGATCCGGCAGGCCCGCCGCCATCTGCGCCTCGCCCGAGACCCGCAGCGCCGCCGCCCACGCCTCCATCGCCTGAACGCGCACACCATCGGCGACCGAGGCCAGGGCGAGCAGCACCGAGCCGAGCCCGTAGAGAGGGATCTCGGTTTCCAGCATCACCAGCATGGTTGCCAGGCCCTCAGTGGTGCGCGAGAGCCGATCGAGCGCTTCCACCAGCTCTACCGAATCGCCGCTCACGAGCCACCACCCGCCTTACCGGCCGCACGGCCCGACGCCGTGTCACCGGCCGGGGCCGAGACCTGGGCGGGGGGAGTGGTCGGGGTGGCCGGAGTGATCGCATCGGCCCGATAGGACACGCCCGACCGACCCTCCAAGTCCCACGGCGAGCCCGTCAGACCGTGCAGGAGCACCGGAGCGCCCTCCACTAGCCCGGAAGGTTCACCCGGGACCCGCACGTCGATGACAAACGCGCGCCGGTCGCCCGGCAGCTTGGCCAGGATGCCCACGAGGTATTCCGGCTGACCCGTGGTCCGGTCGATCTTCGCCACGCCGGTATCCCGGTCCGCGCGCGGCTCCGGAGCCGAGACACACAGCAGGCCCCGCAGCCGCCCCGTGTCGATCGGGATGATGGGAAGGCTCACCGGGAACCACCCCCGACCGCGCTCACAAGGCCGGTCGCATCCGGAGAGACGCCCGTGTCAGGGGCCGCAGACGCGCCCCCCGCGCCGGACGAGCCCGAGGCCTCGCCCTGCGCGAACGCGGCGAGCATGGCGTCAGCGACCTTCGACAGGTCCACCGCCGTGGGCAGAACCCCGTTGCCGCCGGAGCGCTCTTCGAGCACCACCACGTTGCCGTCAGCGGCGAGCAGCAGGTCACCCATCACCGTTTTGCCGTTCACGGCGACCTTCTCCCGCAGGTCCGCCGCCGTATCGGCCGCGCTCACCCCCGCCGCCTCAGCGTGGTCGCCCAGCGACATGGTGACGTTCAGGGTGCTGCCGTTCGCGCTCATCGAGAACGACGCGCACGAGGCGAACTTGGCCGCCAACTCCTTCACGTAGGCCGAGGCCTGGTCCGCCGAGGCGAACACATACGCGCCATACGCGTACACCTGGGTCTGAGCCTCGTTCGCGCCCTCATCGTAGATGTAGGCCACTTCCCCGTACCCCGGCCCACCGGCCGAGGAGAGCAGATCACCGCACGACTCGGTAGACAGCGAGTACTTGGTCACCGCCGCCGTCTGGTTCGCCGTCGAGTACTGCGTGTCAGGGACCTGGTAGATATCCGACGGGTAGAGGTTGCTCGGGACCCAGTTCCACAGGTCCGTACCCGAAACGACCGCCGACAGGCGCGCCCCCTGCCCGGCCTGGACGACCACCGCCGACGACGACGCGGCGCCCCCCGAAATCGGCGAGACCCGGCTACCGCCGCCGCACGCCGAGAGCACGACCACCAGCGCGGCCGTACCGGCGGACAGAGCCGCCATGGTTGACGTTGACTTGATACGCACGCATTTTCACAGTCTCCTGTGCTCGGGCGAGCCCCTACCGGGCCGCCCTGGTCACTACAAGGTAGGCTAACCTTGTAACGTCGCGCAACTACTTTTTGCATAACGCCAGTTCCGGGACCGACAAGCCTCCGCTACCCTAAGCGCAACGGCCGACGCAACCGGCCCACAGCCCGGAAGAGGTGACATGGCCGACAGCGGAGCCCGCCAGGCCAAAGCCAGCAGGGCCGTAGATGAACTGACACAGGCCCTGACCGCAACATTCCAGCCCGGTGACCTGCTCCCGAGCATTCAGGGCATCATCGAGCAGTTCGGCGCGAATCAGAACACGGTGCGCACCGCGCTCCAGCGCATGCGCGACGCCGGACTGATCGTGACAGAGAACGGCGTCGGCTCCCGGATGTGCGCCACCGCGCCCGCCCATATCCTCACCCGCTCCGCCGCCGACCCGTTCGCACACCTGCGCCCCACCGGCCCCGCCCAACCGGGCCGAGGAGAGGCCAGTGAAGTTCTCGCAAAGCTGTTCGACGTGCGCAAGGACGCGCGCCTGTACACCCTCAGGCAGGCCGCCGAGCACCGCAGTACCCTGCGACCAGCCCAGACGGTTCGGATCATCCCGGGCGCATCCCTCTACGACCTCGACCCGGCGCCCGACCCGTATGGCGACCGCGCGAAGATCATCGATAGGTTCGTGAAGCAGTACGGAACGCTGGAGACCTACCAGCGCACCCGCACCATCACCGCACCCACCCCCGACATCCGCACCGAACTGGGAATCAAGCCCGGTACCACCGTGGACGCGGTAGCCATCGGCACCCGCACCGCCCGATCCGGACGCCTGCTGATGACAGAGACCGAATACACCGTTGCAGACCCGACAGTTGAGTGGGAATCGCGCCTGTACTAGCGGCGAATGCCGAACCTATCCCCACCTCATCAAGGGCGACCGGCCGCGCCGTCGCCTGCACTCCAGCGGCCCGGCGCCTTCGGCGCCGGGCCGCCTACGTTCCGGCGACCCGCAGCCGGTCGCCACACCCCGCCACCGCATGACGCACACCCTGTGGACAACCAGCCAACAGAGCCCGGGGTGTGTGG
>NZ_JAGSOG010000187.1 GCF_018139695.1 Actinospica durhamensis
CCGAAATCGAGGGCGTCGCGATCCGCGCCGCCCAGCGTATCCGGGCGATTATTGTCTCGACGCGCATTCGGCTGCCGGTCAGTGGTCGCAGGAGATCGGTGGGAATGGGTCGTCTAGGAGACGAGCCAGGACGTTGTTTCAAGACCGAGGCGTCCGGTTCGCTCAGCTCGAACCGGACGTCCTCGGCTTGTTGTGCTTACTTTCGCCCGTCGCCCTCGGCACGGACGGACTGCTGCGGCCATGCGGCGGGGTCGGTGGGCGCCTCGTCGGCTAGGACGTAGTACGTGGGGGCGACGGCTGTGGGGTGCGCGCGCAGGGATACCATGCAGGCGGTGTGGGCGGCCTTTGGGGTGGGCACGGCGTCGGTGCGGCGCAGGTAGGCGGTCACGGTCGCGTCTGCGCCGACGATGGCGTGTGCGGAGGAGGCGGGTAGGGCGTGGTCGAGTAGGGCCTGCACGGCGGACTGCTGGATCCAGCTGTTGTCGACGATGTGCCAGTCGGTGTCGCGGTGGATGGTCTTGATGCCGGTGATCTCGGCCAGTTGGGCCAGTTCGACGTCCTGGTCGGCGGCGGCTGCGACGAGCTGTTGGAGTGCGCCCAGCAGCGACTCGATCTCGGCCGCGGGTAGCCAGCCGGTGTGGCCGGTGCTGATGTCGAGCAGGATCTGGCCGGCCCACTTGACCATGGCGAAGCGCAGCGCCACCGGGTCGAAGTCAGGCTCCTTCCACCCCAGCGAGCCGCTTTCGCGCGCGCTGCTGATCTGGGCGCTGTGCAGCTTCAGCGTGCCCTCACTCACCTCGTGCGCGCTGAGGTTGTTGAAGGCGCAGTCCCGGGCCGAGCGCATGCCGCGCTCCCACTCGATGTCGATGGCCATCGGCTCGAGGCTGTGCGGGTCATACAGGCTGTGCCGGTTGGCCTTGAGGATCGCGGTGCTCATCCGCCGCACCAGCTCGTCGAAGCTCTCCGCGTCCGCGTCGACCAGGACCAGGCTGTCCTGCGCGAGCGTGCCCACGTACTCGCGCAGCCGGCCGCTGCGGTTGTTCGACAGGGAGGAGAACACGATGTGGCGCTGACCGGTGCGTCCGGCCAGCACTGCGAACATCGCGGCCAGCGTGACCGTCGGTGCGCTCGCGCCGGTGCGCTCCATGATCCGCGGCAGCGCCTGGGTGACCTCGCGGGCCAGCAGCAGGCCGCTGAGTGGCTTCGGCTCCGGCGCGGCCGTCATCGGGAACTGACACTGCGGACGGATCCGCAGCTGCTCGCTCCAGTACCGCATCGCCCGGTCGTTCTGCCGCTGGCCCCGCTCGGAGCGCTCGAACGCGGCCTGGTCCAGCGGCTGGTGGGCGAGCGGGCCGACGTGGCGAGCGGCCGGATCGGCGATCAGCTCGACGAACTGCTCGTTGATCACGGCCAGTGCGCCGAAGTCCACGGCCATGTGCGTGTACATCGCGATTACCGCGGAGACGAATCCTGATTCGTCGGGGGCGCCGTTGCCGTTGCCGTTGCCGCCGTCGGCGTCGCCGCTGCCCATCACCACTGCCACCCGTACGTGGAGGTCTTGGGCCAGGTCGAACGGGCGGTCGCGCATCAGGCCTACCAGGTCGCGGGTCTCGGCGTCGCCGTACTGCGCGCAGTGGTAGACGTCGACGGTCAGCGCGCCGGACTCGGCCACCCGCTGGAACGACGAGCCAGCCTCGGCGTGGTACGTCGTGCGCAGGGATTCGTTGCGGGCCAACACGATCGAGAGCACCTCGGCGACGTCCTCGAAGCGGGTGCGGTCGGGCACGTCGAAGACCCAGGGCAGCATGCTCTGGATCGACTGCTCCATCTCGCTGATCACCACCCATTGCAGGGTGTTGCTCTGCCCGAACGTGAGCGGGCCGTCGCCGCCCCGCTCGCCTTGGAACTTCACATCCACGCGGTCCACGAGTCTGAGCTCGGCCATGATTCCTCCACGAAGAGACCACTCCCTTCGGCGCAGGCTAGGGCCGGCCCGCGGATCCCGGCACCGGGAACGCCCTAGCGAGGATCCCTGGGGCGAAACCCCGGGTCCCTACCTCGGGATTTCCCCCGTTACCGGCGCAAGAGCGCGGAAATTAGCATGTCAGCGCTACTGGATGACGCCGATGGGGCGCGGCACGGGACCGTATCGATCGCCCACACAAGACCCGGATGCGATGGCGGCCGTCGGCTGACGGCTCCTCGTTCAGGCGCGAAGGATGTGCATGATGCTGCAGATTGCCCCCGACAGAATCGACACCGCGGTGCACGAGCCCGATCCCGGTGTCGGCGCGCACATCCCGGTGACCGAGTTGCTCGGCCACACGTCCGTGCCGATGTACCGCACGCTCGACGGCGTCGTGATCGCCACGGCGCTGGACCGGCCGGAGCGCGCGATCCCGGGCCACTGGTTCCCGGGGGAGCGGCTGGTCTTCCAGCGGACCGCGGCCGCCGCGGTCCAGGACCTCATCGCCGCGCTGCGCTCGGAGGACCTGGCCGACGAGATGGCCAACGCGTTCACCCGGGACAACCCCGCATTCGCCGCCCGCACCGGGATCGCGGGCTGGCAGAAGGCGGCGGGCTGCGCCCTGGTGCTCGCGCTCGGCGCGCTCCTGCTCACCGGCGGGCTCCCCGTCATCGCCCTGATCATCGGCGTGTTGTTCTGCGGCGCCATCCTGATCAAGGTGGGCCTCGCCCTCGCTGCCACGGGGGCGAGGCCCAGGGTGCCCGCGGCCGAGCTGTCCGACGACGAACTGCCCACCTACACCGTGCTCATCCCCGCATACCACGAGGCTGACGTGATCGGCGACACCGTGCGCTGCGTCGCCGATCTGGACTACCCGAAGGACAAACTCGAGATCCTGGTGTTGGTGGAGCGGCGGGACGAGGAGACCATCAGCGCCATCCGCGCGGTCGACCCGCCGGAGCACGTCCGCATCGTGCTGCTGCCGCCCGGCCTGCCGCAGACCAAGCCGCGCTCGTGCAACCTCGGGCTGCTGCTCGCCCGCGGCGAACTGCTGGTCATCTTCGACGCCGAGGACCGCCCGGAGCGCGGCCAGCTGCGCACCGTGGCCGGCCATTTCGCCGCCACCGACGAGCGGCTGGCCTGCGTGCAGGCCAAGTTGAACTTCTACAACGCCCGTCGCAATGTGCTCACGCGACTGTTCAGTGTGGAGTACTCGTTCTGGTTCGACGCGATGCTGGTCGGGATGGACCGGCTGCGGCTGCCCATCCCGCTCGGCGGCACCAGTAACCACCTGCGCACCGACGTGCTGCGGCGGGTCGGCGGCTGGGATGCCTGGAACGTGACCGAGGACGCCGACCTCGGCATCCGGCTCGCCTCAGCCGGCTACCGGGTCGAGATCGGCGACTCCACGACCTGGGAGGAGTGCCCGGACCGCCCGTGGAACTGGATCAAGCAGCGCACCCGCTGGCTCAAGGGCTATCTGCTGACGCTGCTGGTGCACACCCGGCAGCCGGTCTCGGCCCTACGCCGCTTCGGCGTGGTCGGCATGGCGTTCCTGCTCGCGGTGGTCGGCGGCACCCCGGCGGCTTTCATGCTCTGGCCCTTCGCCCTCGGGCTCGCCCTGTCCGGCGATCCGGCCGCACGCGCCGCCGCGGCCGCCATGGGCGGCAGTGCCCTGATCCTCTCGGCCGCGATGCTGGTCAGCGCGTTCCGCCGGCGGCTGCCCTGGCCCGTCTCGATCCTGGTGCCGTGCTACTGGCTGCTACACGCCTTCGCCGGCTGGCGCGGTCTGGTGCAGCTCGTGCGCGCCCCCTACACCTGGGAGAAGACCTCGCACCGGCAGGAGACCAGGCAGGAGACCAGGCAGTCGGCCCGGCAGACGCAGTGGCCCCAGCCCGCCGCCGAGCCCGAGGGCGCGCGCTTCGACCGCACAAGCGAGACCTTCACGCGTACGTGACGCTCAGCCCAGCGCGGCGGCGAAGTCGTTGCGGCGCACGGCGAGCAGGCCGTCGTAGCGGGAGAGATAGCGGTAGTCCCCGGTGCCCCACAGGCCGCGGAAGTCCTCGCGCGCGTCCTGCGGGCCGCGGTACGCGACATCCACCAGGCCCAGCGTCGCGGCGTACTCGAACGCCAGGCACAGCAGGTATCTGCCTTCGAGTACGTCCCACGCGCCGGGCTCGCCGAGGTCCTCGCGGGCGTAGCCCAGGCTGCCGCGCTCCGCGTCCTCGACGTACAGGTCCCACACCGCCTTGGCCGTGCGCGGCACCGCGAGCGGCGGCTCGAGCTTCCGGGCCAGGTCGAAGAGCCGGTCCACCGCGACCCACTCGCCCACCGGCAGCCGCCCGAGGCCGGCCGCCGCGGCCGCGCGGCGCTTGGTCGGGGCGCTGAGCACGCCCGGCTTGCGCTGGCCGCGGATCGCGTCCACGCGCATCAGCTCGTCGATCGGCGCCTTGAGCAGCCACCGGTCCCACAGGCCACGAAGATGCTCCGGCTGCGGGTCCTCGAGCACCGCGGCGCCGCGCGCGGTCGTGCGCATCCACGGCCCCTCCAGCCGGGCCAGGCCGCCGGCCAGCAGCAGCAGCGGCCAGGCGAAGGAGGCGATCGCCTCGTGTGGGTAGTAGTCCCCGTCGGCCATGGCGCGGGCGATGACCCGGCAGGTGATCTCGCTCGGCCGCTGCGAGGTGGCGCTGCACTTGAGCTTGCCCAGGGCGACCTGCCCGAGGGCGGCCCGCAGATCGGCCAGCGCGCGGGGCCCGCCGTGGCGCACCGTGGCACCCGGACCCACCATGGCGGGATAGTCGTCCGCTGCCGGCAGCTCGCGGTCGGTTTCGGCGTCGTCGGTCATGATCGCCCACTTTAGCGGGCGGTGTCCCGATGCGTTCGCACCGGCGGGCGTGTGCGTCCGCGGGGCCGGGCCGGACCCAGAATGCTGCTACGCCGCTCGTCACGTGCCGTCAGTTGCCCGCGCGGGCGCCCGCTCGGCGATTCGTCTGAATGGCGAAGTTGTGCCCGCTGCCCCCCGGCCCTACTGTGAGATCATGCAGACGGCCACCAGCTGGATCATCGCGTCCGATTCCGACAGTTACTGGGGTCGGTGCTGGGGGGTCGACGGGCTGACCTATGTGCGGGCCAACGCGTACCGCTACCCGAGCCCGACCAGTGCGGCGAAGGCTCTCGCCGATCTCAACGCGGCCGGCGGCAAGGGCGTGCTGCACGTGGAGGAGCTGGGCCTGCGCCGCAGGTACGTGTGAGCCGAGCCCGTACGCGCTGAGACCGCGCGCCGGGCAGACCCGCGGTCCGGCGCCGACGAGCAACAGGCGGCTCAGGGCCGCGGCACCGTGTTACGGTGGGTGCATCCGCCCTTTCCGGTGGTGCTCGTCACCGGCGGTGGTCTCGCCCACTTCGCGCCGGGTCCGACAACCCCCATGACGGGGGCACGGACTCATCACCGAGTCAGTGGGCGGCTCGAGGAACCAGCTTCGCCTCCCGGTCGCCCCCCGCCCGCAGCCGTACCATCTCGGGCCTCGTTCCTCCGGACCGTTCGCTGGCGGACTCGTCTCCAGTGAGGCAGACCCCGATGGTCGCGTACGGATTTCTCACCACGTTCCCGCCCACCCGCTGCGCCGTGGCCACCCACAGCCTCGCGCTGGCGCAGCACCTGCACGACCCGCAGCGCGGGGACAGCTGCGCCATCGTGCACGCCGTCGACCGGTACCGCCCGCGTCCGCCGCAGGATCCGACGGTCTTCCTGGTCAAGGGTCGCCCGTGGAGCGCGATCACGGCGATCGAGGCGCTCAACCGCTTCGACGTGGCGATCGTGCAGCACGACTTCGGGATCTACGGCGGCCCGGACGGCGAGGAGGTGCTCGGCGTGGTCGAGGCGCTCGACACGCCCGTGATCGCCGTGCTGCACGCGGTGCCCCCGGTCGCCTCCGAGCACCGGCGCCTGGTGCTGCAGCGGGTCATCGACGCGGCCGCGGCCGTCGTGGTGCTCTCCCGAGCCGACGCCGCGACCCTGCGCGAGCACTACACCGTGGACCCGGACCGGGTCAGCGTCATCCCGCGCGGCGCCGCCGCCGTCACTCCCAGGCACCCCAACCACCGCCCGGCCGGATCGGCCGCCCCGACCATCCTGACCTGGGGCCTGATCGGGCCCGGCAAGGGAATCGAGCACGCGGTGGCCGCCCTCGCCCGGCTGCGCGACCTCGACCCGGTGCCCCGCTATCTGATCTGCGGTCAGCAGGACCCCCGGGTCGAGGCCAGGCAGGCGGACGCCTACCGGGATCTGCTCTCGAAGACCGCGCGCGAGCACGGGGTGGCGGATCTGGTCACCTTCGATCCCGCCTTCCGCCCCCCGGGCGCGCTGTCCTCGCTGGTGCTCAAGGCGGACGTGGTGGTGCTGCCCTACGAGGAGCGGGACCGGACCACCTCGGCCGTGCTCACCGAGGCCCTCGCCGCGCGCCGCCCGGTGATCGCCACCGACTTCCCGCACGCGCGGGAACTGCTGGGCGACGGCGCCGGTCTGATCGTCCCTCAGCACGACCCCGAGGCGCTCGCCCGGGCCCTGCGCAGGGTACTGACCGAACCCGAGCTCGCCAAGGGCATGCAGGCCCGCAGCGGACAGATGGCCGCGCTGCTCGCCTGGCCCGGGGTGGCCGCCGCGTTCCGCGACGTGACGCGCTCGGTCCTGGCCCAGGCTCCTGCGGTCGTGAGCGGCTGACACGGCGGGGTGACCGGTTTCAACCAAGGAAGGGTCGCATGACGTACGATCTCGCAATGCCCGATCCCCTGGTCTCCGCCCTGCACGCCGCGCACCGCGCCGGCAGCCGGCTGCCCGATGTCGAACTGCGGCGCGCGGAACTGGCCCGCGCCGTACGCCGTCGCTGGAACTCCTTCACCCACCGCCACCCGGCCCCGGCCCCGGACACCCTGGCCGCCCGGGTCGAGGACCTCGCCCGCGGCCTGCTCACCCGCTTCGCGGCGCACGCCGGGGCCAGGCCGGGGGTCGAGATCAGCGAGTGCCGCGATCTGGCCCGCCGCCTCGCGGCCGTGCTGGGCGAGCGTCCCTAGCGCCCCCACCTCATGCGAACGGCAGCCCGCTGAGAAGCCGTCCCTCGGGGCGGCTCCTCCCACGTGGCTGCCGTGGCGCTTCTGCTACGCGGTGACTCCCACGGCGGCGGCCGCCACGAGGTGCTCCGGCAGGACGGGCTCTACTACCGCGGGCTCGGCCACCGCGGGCTCGGCCGCGACCGGGTCCGGCGTGCTCGGCGCGGTCAGCGCCAGGTTCACCGCGGACAGGCGGGCCGCGCCGGGTTCGAACTCGAAGCTGACCCGGGCGCCGTCCTCGAGATAGGGGATGCCCGCCGCGACCAGGGCGGACATGTGCAGGAACACGTCCTTGCCGCCCCCGTCGGGGACGATGAACCCGTACTTCCTCGCGACGCTGAACCATTTGATCGTGCCTTCGGCCATGGGTTTCCCTTCGGGGCGGCGGCCGGGCAGGACACGGCGACCGCCCGAGACTGGCGGAGTGTGGAGAAGAACGGACAACTGACCTCTGGAGGCCCGACGCGGCGTAGAGGTCGTCGGGGGGTCCGCCGATCCGGGCGGCTCAGGCCCGGCTGTCGATCGACCGGTGTCCAGGCGGGCTCAGTGCCGCCTTGCGAGTTGTACCGGTATGACGCACTGTACTCCCCGGACAGCTGGTGTGCGCTGTTCGCGGACCATGGGCGGAAAAATCCGCACCCGCGGTCCCGGCCGGTCTCGGGCGGCTAACCCGCGCCGCGGGCGAGCTTGTCCAGGAGGGTGCCGGTCTCCTCGGCGACGCGGCCGTAGCGGGCGCGGGCGGTGCGCTCCTCGGAGCGCGCGTGCTCGAGCCGGCCGCGGGCCGCCTTGAGCTCGGTGAGTCCGGCCTGCAGGCCGGGCAGGTGGGTCGCGGCGCGGTCGGCGTGCTCTCGGGCGGTCCGCCAGGCGCGCTGGGCCGTACGCCGTCGGACGATGAGTTGTTCCCGGCTTTCGTCGAGCCGTGCGGCCGCGAGCGGGTGGGTGATTTCGGTGGGCTTGGAGGTTCCCATGGGGGACCGCCGATCTTCTCGCGTCGGCGAGAATCGTCTGCACCGCACAGTACGGTGACCTCAAGGGTACCTCCTGTGCACGCCCTCGATCCGGGATTTCGCCCCGCGCGGCGGCTCGCGGGCCGCGCGTGAGGTGCCTGACCTGGCCGGACGGGAAATCGCTTTCGCGCGGGGCCCGCGGATTCGTATGCCTGGTATGCCCGATGGTGACTTCTGCGGGCCCCTTCCAATCGCTAGCGTGGCCGGACACGGCAAAGCGAGGAACGAGAGCGATGGAGCGGGTGGCGGAGTGAAGTTCGCAGCTTTCTTATGGAACTGCGCCCAGCTTTCCGGCGTGCTGGACGAACGCGGCGGCGCGCAGGACGGCGAGGCGTCGGGCGTGCTGCACATCCTGACCGACGATCACGGCCCGGTCGATATCAGGACGCTGCTGGAGCGGGGCGGCGCGGACGCACTGCGGGAGGCCGGCGAGGCGGCTCTCTCGCGCGCGCCGGGGCCGCCGGTGGACGAGGTGATTCTGCTGGCCCCGCTGCGTCCCGCGTCGATCCGCGACTCGGTCTCGTTCGAGGCGCACGTCGAGGGCGCGCGCAAGTCCCAGGAGGGCGCGACCGATCCGGTACCGGCCCGCTGGTATGAGGCGCCGTGCTTCTACTTCACGAATCCGCACGTGTGCACAGGCCCGTTCGAGGACGTGTCCCGTTTCCCCGACTCCGAGCTGTTCGACCTCGAATGCGAGGTCGCCGTGGTCTACGGCGAGCACGGCAGTGACCTGACACCGCAGGAAGCGGCGGAGGGAATCGTCGGCTACACCATCTTCAACGACTGGTCTGCCCGCGACATCCAGCGGCTCGAGGGACAACTGCCGTTCGGGTTCTTCAAGGGCAAGGACGGCGCCCACACGCTGGGCCCGTACCTGGTCACCGCGGACGAGCTGGAGCCCTACCGCACGCCGGACGGCTTCCTCGACCTGACCATGCGCGCGTACATCAACGGCGAACTGCTCGGCGAGGACTCCCTGGCCAACATGGCCTGGACCTTCGAGGAGCTGATCTCCTTCGCCTCGCGCGGTTCCGTCGTAGCCCCGGGCGACGTCCTCGGCTCCGGCACCTGCCACCGCGGCTGCCTCACCGAGATCTGGGGCAGATCCGGCGAGCGCACCCCGCCCGCGCTCGTGCCCGGTGACGTGGTCACTCTGACCGTCGAGGGCCTCGGCACCGTGCGCAACCGCGTGATCGAGGCGCGGGAGGTGCCCCCGATTCCGCAGGCACGCAGGCGCCAGCCGCGCGGACCGCGGCACTGAGGGGTAAGACCGGACCATGCAAAACAGCGGCGGTGCGCAGGCACCGCCGCTCTTCGTGCACTTGTACTGCTCGGTGTGTCTACTTCGCGGCGTGCGCGGCCGCGAGGGCGTCGACGATGGACTTGGTGCCGCCATGCGCGGTGTGGCCGCCGTCGACCGGGATCTCCGCGCCGGTGATGTAGGACGCGTGCGCGGAGAGCAGGAAGACGACCAGCTGGGCGACCTCGCTGGGCGCGCCCTCGCGGCCGAGGAGGGTCTGGGCGACGGTGGCGCGCAGGAAGACGGGGTCGGCGCCGGCGGAGATCGGGGTGTCGATCGGGCCGGGGTGGACGATGTTGACGCGGATTCCGCGCGGGGCCAGCTCGATCGCGGCCACCTTCGTCAGGCCTCGCAGGGCCCACTTCGAGACCGTGTACGCGGCGGCGTGGTGGGCGGTGAGACCCGCGATGGAGCCGATGTTGACGATGGATGCGCCCTGGTCCGAGGGCATCAGCGGAGCCAGGGTCCTGATGCCGAGCATCGCGCCGGTCACGTTGATCGCCAGGGTCCGGTCCCAGCCTTCGCGGTCCACCTCGAGCAGCCGGGGACGGTAGGGCACGCCGGCGTTGTTCACCAGGCCGTGCACGGCGCGGCCCTGCTCGCCCAGCCACTGCGCGAGCTGCTCCCACTCCTGCTCGCTCGACACGTCCAGGTGCCGGTAGACGCAGCTTCCCGGCCCGGCGTCGGCGGAGTTCAGCTGTTCGGCGAGCCGCGCGCCGTCCTCGTCGAGCACGTCGGTGGCGACGACGTGCGCGCCCGCCGCGACGAGCAGTTCCGCCTCGGCGGCGCCCTGCCCGCGGGCGGCGCCGGTGACCACGACGGTCCTGCCGGTCAGTCCGGTATCGCCTGTAACGCTCATCGTGTGATTTCCGTTCTGGTTCAGGGCGTGCTCAGGGGCGCGTTCAGGGGTGCATGGGGTCGTGCAGCAGTCCGTCGACGGCCCGCGGGCCGAGCAGGTTCACCAGCTCGGGCGTGAAGGCCGCGTCGACCAGGACGAACACCATGCGCGCCGGGAGCGCGCCCCGGTTCTCCCAGCGGTGGTCGGTCCCGCGCTGCACCACGACGTCGCCCGCGCGCAGCACCGTCTCGGCGCCGTCGTCGAGGACGAGCACGACCTCGCCCTCGAGCACGATGCCGTAGTCCACGGTCCGGGTCCGGTGGGTCGGGGAGACGACGCCGGGCGGGAACTCGTTGACGCGGATCTTCGTGCCGTGCGGGCTCGGCGGCACGGTCAGATCGCGCTCGGTCGGCTCGGGCTCGATGGCGGCGATCGGCGCGGGCATCGCGGAGGTGTTCCACAGCTCGAAGAAGAAGGCGCCGTCGGGCGCGGTGCGGACCACCGGCGGCGGCCCGTCCTGCACGAAGACCGACTTGCCGGTGTGGTCGTGGCCGGTGACGACGCGACGGGGGAGTTGGGGCATGCGGCCCATCCCAGCACCGGGGCGGCGGGCCTGTCACCGTCTGCGGCGAGCGCGAATTCGGATGCCAGGCATCGCGCAGGCCATGGTTGGCGCCCCGGTCACCGCGCGGTACCGCGGGGGTGTCAGTTCGTCACGAGGCTGATCTCGCCCGAGTTCACCTTGGCCAGCACGGTGTGGGCGGCAGTGGTCGCGGTGGCCGTGCCGGTCGGGTTGGTGGCGCCCGTGGTGTCGGTGGCGCTGGGGGTGGGGGTCGCGCCGGCGCCGGGCGTGGCGCCGGCGGCCTGCGGGATGGAGACCCCGACGTACCCGGAGGTGACCTGTTGCTGGACGGTGTACTCGACGGTGCCGGGCAGGTGCAGGGTCGCCTGGGCGGAGGAGATGGAGACGTCCACCGCTGTGGGGGCGGTGGCGAAGACGGCGTTCAGGGTGCCGCTGGTGACGGCGGCGGTGAAGTCCGCGGTCTTGAGGCCCACGGCGTTGATGTCGACGGACGACGCGGTCAGGGCGACCGGTCCGGACAGGTCGGCGAGGTCGGCCTGGCCGGAGAACTTGTTCAGGGTCAGGCCCACGCCGCTGGGCAGCGAGACCGCGTACGCGTCGGCCGGGCACGGGATCGGGTCCTGGCCGCCGTCGCGGTCGTAGCAGGCGAGGGTCAGCACGTGCGTGGCCGCGTTCAGGTGGAACTCGAGGCCCGGTGCCTGGTCGCCGTCGACCGGCTGTGCGGTGGCGGCGATCTGGGCCGAGCCGTCCGCGGCGACGGTCAGCTTGCCGTTGAAGCCGTCGAGTTCGACGAGCTTGACGCCGTCGGCGCCGTGGCTCGCGCTCGCCGCGCCGGGCGCGGGGTGGCTGGTGGCGTGCCAGATCATCGCCGTCACCCCGAGGCCGAACACGATGGCCGCGCTGGCGAGCAACGGCTTCGCCCTGGTGCGCGTCACCGCCGGCGCGGCGGGCGCGCTCGCGGTCCCCTGGCCCTGCTCCGTTGCGTTGTCCGTAGCCATATCGCCGCGTACCCCTGCTTCGTTGTTGCACGCACCCTACGGCATATGACGCTCAGGCTTTACCGCCGGGTTTCCGTGATACGCCAACGGTTTTGCGCCGCGCTCACACCCCGCGGGCACCACTGCGCTCACACCGCGAGCGCCAGCCGGGGCAGGAAGTACTCCCAGCCCTCGAGGTGGCCCTCCACCTCGCCCTCGCGCGGGGTGAGCTCCGCCCCGGGCCGCGGGCCGTGCTGGAGTTCGAGCACTGTCCCGTCCGGCTGATCGTGGACGGACACGGCGACCTGGTAGCGCCCGGCGAGTTCGAGTTCGTGTGCCCAGCCCCAGGTGAAGACCAGGCGTTCGTCCGGCACGTACGCCTCGACCACGCCGGTCATGGTCTGGCCGAGCGGTGCGAAGTGCACCCGGTACGCGCCGCCGCGCCGCAGATCCGCGGTGAGCTCGCCGGGCCACCATTTCCGGAGCGACTCCGGTTCGGTGAAGGCGCCCAGCGCGTCCTGCGCGGTGCGGCCCGGCAGGGCCAGTCTCGCCGTGAGTCCGGCACCTTCGCGGGTGATCGTCAATCGTGCTTCGTACGATGACATATCGACCTCCTGACCTTCTGTCACGTCTGCGATGTCTGCGATGTCTGCCACGTCTGCCACGTCTGCCACGTCTGCCACGTCGAACGGTCTTCGCCAGCCTAGCGAGCGCCGTACGCAGAGGTCTGACGCAACACGCGCACCGCCGGTGGTCGACTCCGCTTTCCCTGTACGCAACCTTTTAGTCACCGCGCTCAGACAAGATCTCTGGAGCTCGCATCCGTGGCCGTACGCCGCGACGGGCGTGCACCGTGGAGAGGTCGGTCGAGGTCTGATGCGAGCCGGGACGCAGCGCAAGCCGCCGGGCGGCGAGCTCGTCACCTGGGAGGCGGGCCGCGAGCACACCGGGGACTTCGCCGTGCCGGCCGGGGCCGTGCTCACCGCACCCTCCGGCGCCCGCCTGGTCGGCTCGCTCACCCTCGGGCCCGGGGCACACGTCAGTGGCCTGAGTATCGAGGCGGACTCCAATGCCCGGGCCGTGGTCGTGCGGATGGCCGCGGGCTCGCGGCTGAGCGGCTGCGTCGTGGCGGGTGGGCGCGTCGGGGTGCTCGCGTCCGGGCCGGTGGTGCTGCGCGACTGCACCTTCCGCTCCGCCGCCACCGCGGCCCTGCACGGCGCCGGGGAGGCGGTGCTGGTGCTGCGCGGCTGCCGGATCGAGGCCGGGCCAGGCGCCGGACTGGTGCTCACCGATGACGCCTGCGCGGACGTCACGGACCTGCGCGTGCGCGGGGTCGGCGCCAGCGGGCTGGTCCTGCGCGACCGCGCCGGGCTCGTCGCGCGGACCCTCGCCGTGGAGAACACGGGCGGCAACGGCCTGCTCGCGGCGGATTCCGTGCGGGTGGACCTCACCGGCGCGACCTTGAGCGCGACCGCATACAGCGCCGTCCACCTCGGCGGGGACGCCGTCGCCCGACTCGAATCAGTAAACGTGGACGGCGGCGACGAGCACGGCCTGCGCGTGACCGACGCGGCCTCGGCCCGCGTGCACGACGCCGTGGTCTTGCGCGCCGCGCTGACCGGGTTCAGTGTGGACGGCCGCGCCGAGGCGGTATTCGAGGACTGTGTCGCCAGGCAGGCCGGGTCGGCCGGATTCCTGTTGCACACCAGTGGATCGGTGCGGCTGGAGCGCTGCACGGTCGAGCAGGCCGGGGCCGGCGGCGTGGTGGTGTGGACCGGGACGTCCCCGCAGGTGCGCGGACTCGTCGTGGTGGACGCGGCGAAGAACGGGCTGTTCGTGGCCGAGGGCGCGCACGGAACGTACGTGGACTGCGAGATCAGCAAGACCGCGTTCCCGGCCCTGAGCGTGGGCAAGGGTGCTGATCCGACCTTCCGCCGCCTGCGCGTGCACGACTGCGCCGAGGACTACGCCGCGGCCGACGAAGCCGCCGCGGTGTTCGAGGACTGCCATGTCGAGAACGTGGCCGTCAGTACCCTGCCGACACCAGCCGACAAGCCCGCGGCCACCGGGCAGCGGGTCGTCGCCGCCGAACCGGCCGGCGGTCTCGAGGACGTGCTGGCCGAGCTCGACGGGCTGGTCGGGCTGGCCTCGGTGAAACAGGACATCGCCACCCTGGTCGACGTGATGCGCCTGGTGCGCCGGCGCCAGGATGCCGGGCTGCCCGCGCCGCCGCTCAGCCGCCACCTCGTGTTCGCCGGCAATCCCGGCACCGGCAAGACGACCGTGGCACGGCTCTACGGCCGGATCCTGGCCGCGCTCGGGCTGCTCGAGAGCGGCCACCTGGTCGAGGCCGACCGCTCCAGCCTGGTCGGCGAGTACGTCGGGCACACCGGGCCCAAGACCCAGGCCGTCTTCCGCCGGGCGCTGGGCGGGGTGCTGTTCATCGACGAGGCGTACTCGCTGGCGACCACCGGATCCGGCGACTTCGGCCACGAGGCGATCGCCACGCTGGTGAAACTCATGGAGGACCACCGCGACCGGGCCGTGGTGATCGTGGCCGGCTACCCCGGGGAGATGGACCGGTTCGTCGGCTCCAACCCGGGCCTGGCCTCCCGATTCACCAGGACCCTGATGTTCGAGGACTACTCCGACGCCGAGCTGGTCTCCATCGCCGCGCACCAGGCCGCCGCGTACACCTACGAGCTCGACGACGCCACCGTGGCCGCGCTGAGCGGACACTTCGCCGCGATGCCGCGCCGGCGCGGGTTCGGCAACGGCCGCAGCGCGCGCCAGGTGTTCCAGCGGATGACCGAGAACCACGCCCGCCGGCTCGCCTCCATCGCCGCCCCGACCGAGGCCGACCTGGTCCGGCTGCGGCCCGAGGACCTGCCCGCGCCGAGCGAGGCCGGGTAGGCGGGCGGCCGCGATGACGAGCGATTCCGCCGAGACCGGCGCCGGGGCGTCGGGCTTCTGGCACGCCCTGCACGCCGAGCACCGCGGCGCGCTGCTGCGCTACGTGCGCGGCCTGGTGCCGGGCGACCCGCACCGGGCCGAGGACATCGTGCAGGAGGCGCTGCTGCGGGCCTGGATCGCCGCGCCCACCCTGCACGAGCGCGCCACCGGCTCCCCGCGCGCCTGGCTGTTCACCGTCGCGCGCAACCTCGTCATCGACACCCGGCGCCGGGCCGCGGCCCGGCCGACCGAGGTCGAGGAGGAGCTCGCCTCGCACGCCGCGGCCCACGTCCTGGACGATCAGACCCTTGACACCGTGGTGGTGGCCCGGGCCCTGGCCGAGCTGACCGCCGCGCACCGGGAGATCCTGGTGCGCTTCTACTGCCTGGACCACACCGGGGCCCGGATCGCCGCCGACCTGGGCATCCCGCCCGGCACGGTCAAGTCCCGCACCCACCATGCCACGCGTGCCCTGCGCGGCGCGCTCGAGAAGACAGGGATCCACGAGTGACACCGACGCATCCCCCCGCGCCGCCGGAGCTGCTCGCGGCCTCGTTCCTCTCGCCGCAGATCACCCGCTGGTGGCCGCTGGCCGCACTGGCGCTGGCGCTGCTGGTGCTGGCCGCGCCCACGGTGCGCTCGCTGCGCGGGTTCTACCTGTGGGCCCGCGCGGCCGACCGGTCCGCCCGCGAGGCCGCGGCCTCGCGCCGGCCCAAGGCGCCCGCGTCCGGCGCCGCCACCCCGCGCCTGTCCGCCGGGCCCGCCCGGGACGAGGCCGCGCTCGCCCTCGCCGTGATCGCGCACCTGTACGCGCACGACCCGGCGCCCCCCGCGCCGTACGCGCTGCTGGTGGAGCCGGGCCGGATCGAGGTGCTGCTGGCCGGATCCCGCGCGCTCGAACCGCGCGCGCCGTGGACGGCCACCGCGCCGCAGCGCTGGAGCGCCGAGCCCGCGCAGCTCGCCGAGATCGCAGCGGCCGAAGACGTGTCGGTGCCCGCGCGTCACCCGCTGGCGGTGCTCGGTGCGCAGCGGGAGGGCTGGGTGGTGGTGGACCTCGCCTACTGCCCGGGCACCATCGTGGCCACCGGCCCGGGCGCCGGGCCGTGGATCGAGGCGGTGGCGCCGGAACTGAGCGCGGCCTGCGGGATCGACGTGGGCGCCGAGCCCACTGAGCGCGGCCGCTGGACCGTGCGGATCGAGCGCAACGGGCGCGGCGTGGTGGAAGAGCTCGGGCTCCCCTTCGACACCAGGCCCCTGACGTCCGAGGCCCCGCGGATCCCGGCCCCGCGCCGGGCCGTCGCGAGCGCGATCGGGTCGACGGACGTGCTCGAGCCCGCGCTCACGGCCGCCGACCCGGAGCCGGGACCGGCCGCGGCGGCCGCATCGGCCGAGACCGTCGCAGGGCCGGCCGAAGCCGTAGCCCCGGCTGAGCCCGTCGAGGAAATCAATGTGCTGGCTCTCTCGGTGAGCAGCCGCGCCGGCGCGACGCCGGAAGCCGACCAGGATCTAAGGCAGCTGGGGTAGTCAGTGTCAGCAGTACAGCTCAGAATCACCGTGCGCGGCGCGGACACGGAGCCGACCGACCTCGTTCTCGGGGCCGACAGCGGCAGCCGGGTCGGGCGGGTCGCGCAGGTCCTCGCGCAGACCGCGGCCGGCGCCTCGCCGCTCGACCAGCCCGTGGTCAGCGTCGGCGGGCGGCGCCTGGGACCCGAGCTTCCGCTGCGGGCGGCCGGGATCGTGGACGGCGCGACCGTCGTGCTGGGCGACGCCCCGGCCCGGGACGCGGCGCAGGACCGAGACGGCGTCCGGCTCAGTGCGGGCGCGGAGCGGGCCGTGGCGGAGGTGCGCGTGGTCGGCGGACCTGGCGCCGGGCGGGCCTGGCTGCTGGGTCCGGGTACGTACACGGTCGGCGCCGAGGAGCGGCACGCGATCCGGTGCGAGCAGGCGCGCGAGCCGTTCACCCTCGTCGTCACGCCCGACGGACGCGGCTGGCTCTCGGCCGCGCCCGGCCGCTCCGGACCCCCGCCCGTCGCCGCCAGCCTGGTGCGCGACCCGGACGCGGCGAGCCGCACCGGGCACGGTTCCGCAGAACTCGAACAGCCCTGGCCGCTCGGCGCGGACCTGCCGCTCGGCACCGCGCTGCTGCGGCTGACCGAGCCCGCCCGGGCCGACGCCGCGGTCTCCACCTCTGGCGATGGGGTGGCGCTGGACTTCAACCGGCCGCCCCGGCTGGTGCCGCCGCTCGCCCTCACCCGGCTGCGGATGCCGCCGCTGCCGGTGCGTCCGGGCCGACGGCCGTTCCCGATGGTCATGATGGTCGCGCCGGTGCTCATGGGCGTGGGCATGGCCTACCTCTTCCACAACACCTTCTACCTGGTGTTCACCGTCTTCAGCCCGGTCTTCGCGGTGGCCAACTGGTGGAGCGACCGGCGTTCCGGCCGCCGCGTGCACCGGCGCGACCTGAAGGAGTACCGGGCCAAGCGGGCCCGGGTGAGCGCGCAGGCCCGTGACGCGGTGCGGGCGGAGCACGACGTGCGCCGGTCGATGAGCCCGGACCCGGCCGCGGTGGCCGCCGCGGCGCTCGGCCCGGGCGGACGGCTGTGGGAGCGGCGCCGGGCCCACCCGGACTACCTGGCGCTGCGCCTCGGCAGTGTGGAGCAGCCCTCGATCGTCGAGGTCGAGGACACCGCCCGGGAGGACGGGCAGCGGGCGGTGCGCTGGCCGGTGCCGGATTCGCCGCTGGGCCTTGACCTGCCCGGCCTCGGCGTGCTCGGCGTGTGCGGGGACGAAGACGCAGTCCAGGCCCTGGCCCGCTGGCTGGCCGCACAGTGCGCGGTCCTGCACAGCCCACGCGACCTGCGCCTGGTCCTGCTGACCGAGCACGCCTCGGCCGAGCGCTGGGACTGGCTGCGCTGGCTCCCGCACGCC
>NZ_JAGSOG010000188.1 GCF_018139695.1 Actinospica durhamensis
GCCCCCGGCCGTGCACCGCCCGCGCGACCCGCACCCGCAGCCGCGGATGGAGATCCGCGCGTCCACGGACGAGGAGATCCGCCAGGGCGAGGAGCAGCGGCACGCCGAGATCGAGGAGTACCGGCGCGAGCACTTCCCCACCGCCTACGAGCGCAACCAGGACGAGATGGCCTACCTCGGACACGCCGTGGACCCGAGCGGCATGGGCATCGTCAAGGCGCCGGTGACGCTGATCTACATGGCCGCGGGCGACGACCTGAAGACCGCCTCGCAGAAGGCGGCGAACGTGGACCACGCCGTCGGCCTGCTCACCCTCGCGGCCGAGGGGAAGGCGAACTCGGTCACCGACACCAAGTGGGGCAGCGACGTGCCCGACCAGGCTGACCCGCACGGGAGCCTGACCTACCGCTTCGACGAACGCGGCGCCTACCTCCAGCAGCGCGCCGACAACCGCGCGGCGGGCCGGCCGAAGGTGGAGAGCACGCGCAGCTTCGACGTGAAGGCCACCCTGGACCGGACCCGTCCGGTCACCGACCCGCACACACAGGCGGCCGTGCAGGCGGGCATCGCCGAGTACAACCGCACCGGCAGCTCGAGCCTGGCCGGCAGCGTCGTGCACGAGGAGTCCGGCTTCGCCGGCTCGCAGCAGGGCGTGGACGACATCACCGGGCCGACCCTGCTCGAACTCAAGACCGCCTGGGGCACCTCGGTGGACCTGTCCCTGTTCAACCTCAAGATGCGCGGGGCGGACCGGCAGACCCTGGAGGCGCAGGTGCTGCTGCAGCAGGCCGCGCAGCGGGCGGGGCGGCCGCAGCTGGTGAAGATCAGGATCCAGCGACACCTGTTCATCGATCCGCGCACCAGCCAGGCCGTGCAAGTGAGCAAGTGAGCAAGTGGCCAGACCAGCTTCGATCGGGCCGCGGACGCGGGCGTGCGCGGCGAGTCAAGGGGAGGGGAACCGAGGATGACGTCCGTCATGCGCGGGGTGGTCCGGGATCGCGGCGGCCGGCCCGCCGCGGGCCAGCGGGTGGCCGTGCTGGGGTGGGACACGCAGAGCAACGTCTCCACGCCGCTGGCCCAGGGCTTCGCGGATCCGCAGGGCAGGTACGAGCTCGAATTCGAGATGCCGCCGGACGAGATCCTGGTGGTCGGCTGCGCGGTGGGCGAGTCCGGCCAGGTGCTGGCCTGGTCCGCGGCCTTGAGCGAACTGCCCGAGGACGGCTCGGCGGACATCGTGGTCGAGGTGCTCGAGGCGGACGCCGGGGCCGCGGCCGCGGTGGAGGCGGCGCAGGCCGCGCAGGCGGCGCAAGCCGTGGAGGCGGCCGAGGCCGAAGCAGAGCCCGGCGACTCCGACGGCCCCGGCGAGAGCGGGGAGACCGGAGCCTGGGGCCGCTCGCTCGCCGCGAGCCTGCTCGGCGCCGCGCCGCTGCCCGACCCGGACGACGACTACTCGGTCACCGGCACCCTCACCTGGCCCGACGGCAAGCCCGCCGCGCACGTCGCGATCCGCGCCTATGACACGGATCTCAGCGGCGAGCAGCCGCTCGGCCCGCACGCCCCCGACTTCGCCGCCGAGACCCGCAGCGACGTGCGCGGCGACTACCGCATCGGCTACACCCGCCGCCAGTTCGCCCGCGCCGACCTCGGCACCGCCGACCTCGTGGTGCGCGCCCTCGACGGCGCCGGCGTCCCCAGCGTGTCCTCGCCGGTCCACTTCAACGCGCCGCGCCACCTCGTGGTCGACCTGACCCTGCCCGCCGCCGTGCCCGGCCTGCCGTCCGAGTACGAGCGCGTCGTCGACCGCGTCGGCCGGCTGCTCGACCAGCCGCCGCCCGCCGGCCTGGGGCGGCTGACCGCGAAGGACGCCGCGTTCCTGGTGGGGGAGACGGGGTACCCCGCGGACGTCATCAACACCCTGATCAGCGCGGTCGCCCTCGCCGCCGCGCCCGGCTCGGCCACGGCCACCGCCGACAAGCCCCCGCTGCTGACCGCCGCGTACTACGGCCTCATCCGCGTCGGCGACCCCGGCACGCTCGAAGGCCTCGCGGCCCTGACGACCGCCCGGCTCGGCGCCGACCTGGCCAAGGCCGTGGACCAGGGCATCGCCCCGGTCGCGCTGCGCGCCGCCGCAGGCGGGTGCGCGCAGGCCATCGCGGCCGCGGCGGCCGGCGCGCGCGGCGAGCAGTTGACGCAGGGCGCCGAGCTCTCCCAGCCCGCGATCCGCTACCAGCAGACCTCTGCGACCTCGAACGCCTTGGTGGACACCCGGCTCGACGCCGCCCTGCGCGCGGCCGTGCTCACCGCGCTCGGCTCCGTCAGCACCGCTCTGCAGACCGCCAGCGCCGGCGCCGTCAACGCACTGAGCTGGCGTTCCGTCACCACGAGCACCGTCTCGGCACTGGCCGCCACCGTGCTGACCCAGGCCGCTGCCGCCGACCCGGCCGTCGCCGCCGAGGCCGCGACCGCCTCCAGCCGCGTCACGGCCCGGCCCGCGGTCACCGTCAGCCAGGCGCTCTACCTCGACACTCCGGTGCGCGACAACCCGATCCTGCGCGGCGACGTCCTGGCCGCCGCCACCTCGGCCCTGGCCGGTCTCGCCGCACTGCCCGCAGCCGCCGCCGACGCCGTCACCGCCGCGGCGAGCGCCCTCGCCGACGCGCCGGACTCCACTCTCGCCTCACTCGTGACCGCCCAGACGCTCACCGCGGACCAGGCCCAGAGTTTCAAGATCCTGCTCAATCTCGGCGACCTCACCGACGCGAACGCGCCGCTGCTCAAGATCCTGCAACAGCAGGGCTCCGCCTCCCCGCACGTGCTCGCCGGATGGAGCACCGACCAGTGGACGCGGCGGCTGACCGCGAACTCGATCACCACCCCGCCCGGCACGACCGTCGCGCAGTACGCCGCGACCATCCAGCTCAGCCTGGAACTGAGCTACCCCACCCAGGCCCTCGCCGCGCGCCTGGCCCAAGGCGACGACCCGGTCTCCACCTTCTTCAGCGACAACCCGACCGTGGACGTACGCACCGTGAGCCTGGCCACCGGCGACGTCTCGGCCCTGAGCTGGCAGGGCGTCTCGGACGCGGACCGGCCGCAGGTGCTCAAGGAGCTGAGCTCCTACCAGCGGCTGCTCGCGCTCGCCGACACCACCGACACCCGCGTCACCCTCGCCCGCAACGGCTTCGACTCGGCCCAGGCCATCACCGTGCTCACCCCGGACGCCTTCGCCCTCGCCAGCGGGCTCGACGCCGGGACCGCGGCCCTGACCTACGCGCGGGCGCAGAACCACGCCCTCCAGGTCGCGCACGTCTACGGCTCCGCGAGCGACCTGCTCACCGGGCCCTACATGAAGCTCCCGGTGAACAACAACGCCGGCCCGCAGCTGCTCGACGACCTGCTCAAGATCGACGGCCTGGCCCAGCTGTTCGGCCCGCAGGACTACTGCGACTGCGGGGACTGCCAGTCCGTGCTGAGCCCGGCCGCGTACTTCATCGACCTGATGCACTTCACCGACCAGTACGTCTCCACCCCCGTGTTCGTCACCCCCAAGCTCACCAACCACCCGCTCTACCTCCAGAACCGCCGCCCCGACCTGTGGACGCTCCAGCTCACCTGCGACAACACCAACACCCTGATCCCCTACCTGCAGATCGTGGACGAGGTCCTCGAAGCCGCGCTGACCAAGCTGCTGGGCAAGGACCCTTACCAGGTGCTGAGCGACCCGACGAATAAGGCCACCTGCCAGGTCCCGTTCAGCCTGCCCTTCGCCGAACTCGGGCTCTACCTCGGGTACTTCGGCCTGACCGCGGCGCAGGTCTACCAGACCCTGCAGTCCCCGGCCGCGAGCGTGCACCGCGCCGCCGCGGGCCTCTCGCCGGACGACGCCACCGTCGTCGAGACCACCGACCCGACCGGAGTGGTCACCCGGCTCGGCCTCGCCTCCGCCGCCGACCTCGCGAACCTGCCGGTGCAGAGCTTCCTGCGGCGCACCGGGATCACCCGGGACCAGCTGACCTCGCTGCTCGCGCTGCGCAGCGACCCCGACCTGGCCTCGGTCACCGTGGTCAAGCAGCCGGTGAGCGGCGAGATCCAGAACTTCCCCGAGCTGCTGCAGAACCTCACCGCCGCCCGCGCCGACACCGCCTTCCGCTTCCTGCGCCTGGCCGCCCCGCTGGCCGCGGCCCCGCTCGGCTGGGCCCTGACCGACCTCGACCTGATCCTGCTGACGGCCCAACAGGCCGGCCTGCTCACCGGCCAGGCCGCGCTCGACGCCCCGACCGTGGACCTGGTCGGACGCCTCGTCACCGTGCAGCGCACCTCGGCCTCCGCCGTCGCCTCCGCCGCGGCCACCGGCGGCACAGGGCTGACCGCGGCGCAGCTGTGCGCGCTGATCGGCGCCATGCCGGTCTCCGCGGCCTTCCCGCTCCAGCCCGCGCACGCCTCCGACCGGCTGCTCTACGAGCAGGTCTTCGACCTCGTCGACATCTTCGGGATCAAGGACACCAGCACCGGCGAGCTCAACCAGAGCGCCGACTACTACCACTACTCGCTCGACACCACCCTCGGCAGCGGCACCCCCGTCATCGACCCGAAGACCCCGCTGCTGCTCGCCGGGCTCGGCATCAGCGAGACCGACCTGCTGCTGCTGTTCGACCTCGTCAAGGCGGACCTGCCGTTCACCGCCAACGGCCACTGCACGCTCGACCGCGGCCGGCTGTCCCTGCTCTACCGCCAGGTGCTGGTCGGGCGCACGCTCGGGCTCGGCGTCAGCGACCTGATCGCCGCGCTCGCCCTCGTCCAGGGCGCCGCGGCCGTGCCGGTGACCACGCTCGACCAGGTCGAGGCGATGCAGGCCTTCGGCAGCTGGCTCGGCGCCGCCGCGTTCACCGTCGGGCAGCTCCAGCTGATCGTCTCAGGGGTCGAAAGCCCCACGGTCAAGTTCGCCACCACCCCGCAGACCATCGCAGCCCTCGTGCAGCGGGTCCAGGCGGCCGCCCCGCCCGGCGGCCCCGCGCCTGACTCGATCGCCACGCTCGAGACCAACCTGTGCGGCGCGTTCACCATCGGCGCCGGCCGCCTGACCGACGTGCTCAGCTGGACCGGCCAGGACATCACCGCCGCCGCGATCCACACCGCGCTCGCCGCCACGTTCACCGACGGCGTCCCGGACAACCCGGCCGCGCTCCAGCCGCTGACCGACCTCGTGCGCCTGCTCGAGCGCGACGTGCTGCTCTTCGCGCAGCTCCAGCTCCCCGACACCGAGGTCGACTACCTCACCGCGAACTCCGCGCAGCTCGGCATCGCCGACCGCTCCGCGCTCAAGCTCGCCGACGTCCAGGCCGTCGCCGCGTACACCGGGTACGTCGGCCGGGTCGTGTCCCCGGCCGCCGCCACCTCCTCCCTCGCGACGGCCACCGCGACCGGATCCGGCGCCGACGCCTCCACACTCACCCAGGCGCTGCTCACCTCGTACGCCGGCGGCGGCGCGTTCAGCACCGACGACCGGGCCCGCCTCGCCGACCTGCTCACCGTCGACCAGAGCCTGATCGCCTCGGTCCTCACCGCCGCACCCCTGCCCACCGTCGCCATCGCAGCGCTCGAACGCGTCGACGCGCTCGCCACGCTCTGCAAGACCCTCGGCGTCAACGCGTACTCCCTCGTCAAGCTCGGCGCGGACGCCGACTTCGCCTCGCTCACCGCCGCCGCGCAGGTGGCCTACGGCGCGATCGGCGCGCAGTACACCGACGAGACCGCGCGCGACACCGCGCTCGAGCCCTACCAGGACCGCGTCAACACCCTCAAGCGCGACGCGCTGTGCGGCTACATCATCGACGGCCGCCCCGAACTGCACTTCGGCGGCGACGACGACCTGTACGACTACTTCCTGCTGGACGTGGAGACCAGCGGCTGCACCCGCACCTCCCGCGTCGTCGCCGCGATCTCCAGCGTGCAGCTCTACGTCCAGCGCTGCACCACCGGCCTCGAGCAGTCCGACCCGTCCATCACCACGGTCACCCGGATCAAGGTGGACCCGAGCGCGATCCCCGCGGTCGAGTGGTCCTGGCGGCAGAACTTCCGGGTGTGGCAGGCCAACCGCGAGGTCTTCCTCTACCCGGAGTCCTACATGGACCCGGGCCTGCGCGACGACAAGACCCCCGCGTTCGAGGACCTGGAGAACACGCTGCTGCAGCGGCAGATCACCGACGCCTCGGCGGGTGACGCGTACTCCGGCTACCTGGCCGACTTGGCCGACCTCGCGCACCTGCGCATCTGCGGCAGCTTCTACGACGAGCCGAACCACACCTACTACTTCTTCGGCCGCACCCGGCAGGACCCGCCCACCTTCTACTACCGCAGCTGGGACACCACCACCTGGACCCCGTGGACCACCGTCGACCTGCCCATCGACGCCCCGTACGTCTCCGCCGCGATGCACCTGGGCCGGCTGATGGTGTTCTGGGCGGACGGGACGGTCAAGGACCACACCACCATCTCCGGCGGCGCGTCCACCACCGACTACTACCAGGTCCAGATCAAGCTGGTGTACTCGCTGCTCCAGCCGGACGGCACCTGGCGCACGCCGCAGAAGGTGGACTGGCTCTACCCCTCCCCGAAGGAGGAGCTCTCCGCGGTCGACGAGGTCTACTCCGGCTACTACGCCTCGCCGGAGGACAACATCGACGCGATGGAGGCCTCGAAGACCTACGAGAAGTCCTACCCGGTCCTCGTCGGCAACGGCATCGTGCTGCGCTACTACAACCAGAACATCAGCCCCTACTACTGGGACCGCAGCCTCGACCTGTTCCACAACCGGCTGGTGACCGGCGGCGGCATCCCCGCCCTGCCCTCCGGCACCGCGCTCGGCATCTACTCGGACGGCTCCACCGCCTACCTCGGCATCGAGACCGCGAGCTACGGGACCGAGGTCGACTTCGACCTCACCCGCGAGCAGGGCACGGCCGTGGCCACCCCGCACACGATCGTCACCACCGGCTACCCGTACGAGGACCGCGCCGAGACCGACCCCGGCCGGCGCTACTTCATGAACGCGGTGCACCGGGGCTTCCCGGAGTCCGTGGTGCAGATCGGCGACCAGCAGTACCTGGTGCACGAACACAGCTCCCTGCGCTACCGCCCGACCAGGCAGCAGACCGAGGACTCCGTGCTCCGGAACGTCGACGCGGAACCCGAGGTGCAGGCGCACTCCCTGATCTCCACCGCGATCTCGGTCGCGGACCGCGCGGTACGGGTGCCCGACCCGGTCCTGCTCACCCCGATCCTCGCCCCGCGCGGCCTGGTGCGCCTGTCCACCTCGGTCGCCGACTATCTCGGCCAGACCAACGCCGAATCAGGCCTCGACCAGCTGCTCGACCTCGCCACCCAGGTCGCGGCGGTGGAGAAGCCGCTGCCGTTCAAGATCACCGACCCGGCGCAGCTGAGCGGCCCGGACGACGACCCGAACCACATCGACCTGGCCGGCGCGTTCGGCGCCTACTTCCAGGAGCTCTACCTGCACATCCCGTGGCTGGTGGCCGAGCAGCTGAACGCGGCCGGGCAGTACGCGGACGCGATGAAGTGGTTCGAGTACGTCTTCGACCCCACCGCGGCCTCCTCCCCGAGCGACGCCACCCCGGCCGACCGCAACTGGCGCTATGTCGGATTCCGCGGCCTGACCGTCCCCACGCTGCAACAGCAGCTGACCGACCCGGCCGCGCTCGCCGCGTACCGCGACGACCCCTTCAACCCCTTCGCCATCGGCCGGCTGCGGCCCAGCGCGTTCCAGAAGGCGATCGTCATGCAGTTCATCGGCAACCTGCTAGACTGGGGCGACTCGCTCTTCTCGCAGGACACCACCGAGTCGATCAACGAGGCGACGATGCTCTACGTCCTCGCCGACGAGATCCTCGGCCCGCGCCCGGTCTCCCTCGGCGAGTGCGAGGTGCTCGACGAGAGCAAGCTGACCTACGCGGCGATCGCACCGAGCCTGGGCAGCGCCTCCGACTTCCTGGTCACCCTGGAGAACTGGTACTACCAGTTCCAGTGGACGCAGCTTGCGGCCACGTCCACGGCGGCCGAGACCGCGCTCGTCGCCCACGTGTCGGCGGCGTCTGCCTCCACTTCCCCGGCCTCGAACGCCGGCTCGTCCGCCGTCGCCCGGTTCGACATGCTCAAGGTCCTGCCGTACGCCGTCGCCTCCGGCCTCGCCGCGAAGTGGGTGGACCAGCCCGCGCAGTGGACCAAGCAGCGCGTCCCGATCTACCACGCCCCGCAGCTCGTCATGCAGAGCACGCTCGTGTTCTGCGTCCCGCCGAACAGCAACCTGCTCGCGCTCTGGGACCGGGTGGCCGACCGCCTCTACAAGATCCGCAACTGCATGAACATCAGTGGCGTGCGACGCCAGCTGGCCCTGTTCGCCCCGCCCATCGACCCGATGGACCTGGTGCGCGCGCAGGCCGCCGGGATGTCCATCGAGGAGGCCACCGCCGCCCTCGCCGCCCCGGTGCCGCCCTACCGCTTCACCTTCATGCTCGAACGCGCGCGGGCCGCCGCGCAGACCGTCTCCTCCTTCGGCACCGCCCTGCTCTCCGCGCTCGAGCGCAAGGACGCCGAGGAGCTCACCCTGCTCGAGTCGCTGCACCAGCGCACCGTCCTGCAGATGACCACGGACGTGAAGACGGCCCAGGTCCAAGAGGCCCAGTTCCAGGTCACCGCGGCCACCGGCACGCAGACCAACGCGCAGAACAAGGTCGACTACTACCAGGGCCTGGTCCAGAACGGCCTGACCGGCTGGGAGCACCTGGAAGAGGACATGCGCAACACCGCGGCCGTGCTGCGCGGGGTGGAGAGCGGCGTGCACCTGATGGCCGCGATCACCTACCTCATCCCGCAGATCGGCAGCCCCTTCGCGATGAAGTACGGCGGCCAGGAGCTCGGGCACAGCGGCGTGGAGTTCGCCGACTGGACCTCCACCATGGCCTCGATCCTCGAGGTCATCGCCGGCGCCGCGCAGATGGAGGCCGGGTTCGACCGCCGCAACCAGGAGTGGCAGCAGCAGCTCACCCTCGCCCAGCAGGACGTCGCCACCACCACGGCCCAGCTCCAGGCCGCCCAGCAGAAGGCCGCCTACACCCAGAGCGAACTCGACATCCACAAGACCCAGATCGCCAACGCCGCCGAGCTCGACGCGTTCTACAAGGGCAAGTTCACCGGCCTCGGCCTGTTCACCTACCTCGCCCGCACCCTCACCACGCTGCACCGCCAGGCGTACGACGCCGCCTACCAGCTCGCCCAGGCCGCCCAGCTGGCCTACAAGTACGAGCTCGACGACAGCACGATGTTCGTCGCGCCGGACAACTGGAGCGGCGACAAGGCCGGGCTGTTGAGCGCCGAGCGGCTGCTCGTGCAGCTGGTGCAGATGGAGAACGCCTACCTGGCCGGCAACACCCGCCGCTACGAGCTGACCCAGCACTTCGCGCTCTCGCTGGTAGACCCCGGGGCGCTCAGCACCCTGCGTGAGACCGGCGGGTGCAGCTTCGACCTGCCCGAGCTGCTGTTCGACATCGTCTACCCGGGCCACTACAAGCGGCTGGTCAAGTCCGTGCGGGTGACGCTGCCCGGGGTGACCGGCCCGTACGTCAACGTCGGCGCCAAGCTCACCATGACCGCCAGCTCGGTGCGCGCGACCGCCTCCACCGGCCCGGCCGGCCTCGTCGCCGTGCCCGCGCAGCCCAAGCTGGCCTCCGCGATCGCCACCAGCTCGGCCGTGAACGACGCGGGCGTGTTCGAACTCGGCTTCCGGGACGAGCGCTACCTCCCCTTCGAAGGCGCCGGCGCGGTCAGCAGCTGGCGGATCGAGCTGCCCGGGAAGCTGCGCTCCTTCGACTACCGGACGATCTCGGACGTGGTGGTGCACCTGAGCTACACCGCGCTGGACGACGACGCGTTCCGCGACACGGTCGAGACCGCGATCGTCACCGACCTGACCCAGTACGCCGCGAGCACCGGCCTGCACCGGCTGGTCAGTCTCAGGCACGACTTCCCGGCCGCCTACCACCAGCTCACCGGCGGCACCGCGCCGGCGAACACGAGCACCTCCTTCGCCTTCACCGACCGGCAGGTCCCGTACTTCCTCAACGGCATGACCCTGACGTTCACCTCGGCCCAGGCGCTGCTCGTGCCGCCGGCCGAGGCGCCGGTCACCCCCGGGACCCTCACCGTCGCGCTCAACGGGGCCACCGGCTCCGCGTGGACGGCGGTCCCCGACACGCCCCTGATGTCCTCCACCCTGCCGGTCAGCGGCCCGATGCTCGGTACCTGGACCCTGACCACACCGACCGGCCACCTGGACCCGGCCCAGGTCGCCGACATCCTGCTCCTGGTCAGCTACAAGGCGAGCTGACGCGCGGTCGGGTCCGCGGTCGGCGCTTAAGACAGGTGCTTGGACGCCTCTCGGATGGACATGGCCGAGAGGCGGGGCGCCTCGTCGGCGAGGAACGCGCGCACCGCGTCGGCGTCGGTGTACGCGTACTCGCGCAGCGCCCAGCCGATGGCCTTGCGCACGAAGAAGTCCGGGTGCCCGGCCTGACGGCGGCAGTACGCGAACAGCCGCGCGGCGTCGGTCGCGTCCTTGAAGCGGAGCTGGTGCAGCAGGGCTGTGCGCACGATCCACAGGTTCTCGTCGCGCACCCACGCGTCCATCGTCGCCACCAGCGCCGGATCCGCCGCGACCAGCGGCCCGACCACGCGTGAGGCGAGCGGGTCGACCGTGTCCCACCACGACTCGGTCGTCACCAGCCGCCCGACCACCGGAAGCAGGCTGCTGTCGCACCGCTTCACCTGCGCCACGAGGTAGTCCACGGCGAAGTACCGGAACTCGCGCTCGGGCAGCCGCCAGCACGCGTCCGCCAGCTGCGCGCAGTCGCGCGTCGTGGGCCTGGCCGTACCGGCCAGCGCCGCCCGCGACAGGGCGCGCCGCCGCGGCGTCGGGATGCCCAGATAAGGGAATTGTCCACGCATATAAGCCGACTGCGCCGCCGCCCGCGCCGGATCCGCGGCCGCCCGATAGCTCGGCTCGACTCGCCGCAGCAGCTCCCCGGCCAGATCACCCACCAGGCCATTGTGCCTTATCAGCGCCTATACGCCGTGTCACAGCGTTCGAGGATTCCCGGGAGCCTCGGCGGGAGCCCGATATTTTTTTCGAAGAGTTCTCCACTTCGCCCGATAGAGAGCTCCGCGCGGGGCATACGGAAGGCCCCCGTGAAGAAGGGCATCATGGCCATACTCATCACGATCATCGTCATTGTGGTCCTCGCCGCCGCGGCCGTCACCGCGTGGTGGTCCGGCAAGCGCAGGCTGCGCGCGGCCTTCGGCCCCGAGCTCGACACCGTGGCCCAGGACTACGGCAGCACCCGGCAGGTCGACCGGGAACTGCGGCGGCGCAAGAAGGAGCACGACGCGCTGCAGCTGACCCCGATCAGCGCCGAGGACCAGGCGTACTACGCCACCACCTGGGAGCACCTGCAGGGCGAGTTCCTGGACGACCCCTCACTCTCCCTCAACAGCGCGGAGAGGCTGGTCGCGACCGTGCTCAAGGCCCGGGGCTACCCGGGCGAGGACGAGCAGGAGCAGCTCGCGCTGCTCTCCGTAGAACACGCCGGCGCCCTGGCCGACTACCGGGCCGCCCAGCAGACCAACCGCCGCGCCGTCGAGGACCCGACGAGCATCCCGACGGAGGAACTGCGCCAGGCGATCCTGTCCTACTACACGCTCTTCAACGAACTGATCGCCGACCCCGGCGCCCAGCCGGACGCGCCCGCCGAAGGCGCCGTCAGCTCCCGTACCAGCAACAGCCAGGAGGCCACCCGATGAGCAGCACCGACCACAAGATGGCCCGCGACACCGGCATCGACGACGGCCTCGAGGAGAACGAGGAGTACTGGCCGCGCGAGCAGGACGCCGCCGCGGCGCCGCAGACCACGACCACGACCACGGCCGCCCAGAGCGACGAGGCGGACGAGGAATCCGACGAGGCGGACGAGCTCGACGAGACCGGCGAGTTCGACGAGCTCGACGAATCCGAGGAGCCCGAGTTGGAGCCCGAGTCCGAGTCGGAGTCCGAGGAGTCCGAGAAGTCCGAGCCCGAGTCCGGGTTCCGGTCCGAGTACAGGGACGAGGATGCCGCGGCGGGTGCCTACGACCTCACGCCGCAGCCCGACGAGGCGGGCCCGCAGACCGCCTTCGTCACGCCCCAGCCCGAGGAGCTCAACCCGCAGCGCGACGAGTTCGCCGCGCAGCCCGAGGGCGTCGCCAAGCCGGAGGACCTCGGCGGCCGCAACCTCGGCAGGGGCGCGGAGCCGCTGCTGAGCGCCGACGAGCAGCAGGAGTTCCTCACCGAGTGGACCCGCATCCAGGTCTCCTTCGTCGAGGACCCGCCGACCGCCGTGCAGCACGCCGACGCCCTGGTCCAGGGCATCACCGCCTCCCTGCTCACCGCGCTCAACACGCGCAGCGGCGAGCTGGCGGCCGAGGGGGGCGCGGCGTCCGACACCGAGCAGCTGCGCCTGGCCCTGCGCCAGTACCGCGCCTTCATCGGCGTGCTTCTGCCCGAGCACGAGCAGGAGACCGACGCCGTCTCACCCGCGGTTTCCTCATAGGCCCTCGCTCCGACCGTTTGCCGAGAACGGGAACGGTAACCCGTCAATCGAGGATTCGAACGGAAATTCGTCGAATTCCCACGAACCTCGATGCGTGAGGAGCAAATCTTATGGGTGTCATCCTTCTGGTCCTGCTGCTGGCCCTGGTGCTCGGCGGACTGGGATTCGCCGCCCACGTGCTGTGGTGGATCGCCGTGATCGTGTTCGTCGTCTGGCTGGTCGGTTTCCTGGTCAGGGTGGGCGAGGGCGCGAGCGGGCGCCGCCGCTGGTACGGCCGGTGGTGACGAACGCACGGCCCCCGCGGCCATGACCGGAGCACGGCGAATTCCGCCCCGATTCCAGCGCGTGCGCGCCACGCCGCCGGATCGGGGCACTCGCCTGTCCGAACCGAACGCAGAGGGTGAAATGAAGGAGGGCGCACGATGACCATTCCGGACACCGATACCCTCGTCGACGAGGACGAGCAGACCGAAACCGAACTGAGCCGGCAGCACGAGGATGCGATCGCGGACAACTTCCGACACATCGTCTGCTTCCTGTGCTTCCCCGCCTTCGCCACCAAACGGGTGGCGCCGCACGATGCCGAATGCATCTGCGGGAAGCCGGTGAAGACGGGCGATATCCCCGGGCCGAGCGCGGCGCCCCAGTGCGTGTTGTGCAACGAGATGGCCGAGAGCCACTATCGCTCCGCGCATTCAGGAGAATGAGAAGATTCATCAGGAGACGTGAGTAATTCAGGAGGCTGAGATGTGGCAGGAAGCCGCAGAGCGGGTCTACCGCGCGCGCTTCGATCCGTGCGACGTGACGGTGACCGCCGTGGTCGGCGCGGACGGCGTCGCGGTGGTCGACACCCGCTGCTCGCCGGCCGAGGGCCGCGAGCTCAAGGAGTCCCTGCGGACGCTGACGGGGGCGCCGATCCGCTGGGTGGTCAACACCCACGCGCACTTCGATCACGTGTGGGGCAACGTCGAGTTCGTCGCCCCGCGGCTGACCCCGCCCGCGCGGATCTGGGGCCACGCCAGTGTGCCCGCCGGCTCCGAGTTCGACCTCGCCGCGCCCGTGACCAAGGCGCTGCTGGAGCAGCTGCGCGCCGAGGCGGCCGAAGACCCCGGCTGGGCGGCGGCGAGGTTGGACGAACTCGAAGTCGCCGCGCCCACCGAACTGGTCGAGGAGCGCGCCGTGATCGACCTCGGAGACCGGGCGCTCGAGCTGCTCCACCTCGGCCGCGGCCACACCGCCGGAGACCTCTGGCTCCGGGTGGACGACGCCGATGTGCTGCTCGCGGGCGACCTGGTCGAGCAGTCCGGGCCGCCCGCGTACGGCCCCGACTCGTTCCCGCTCGAATGGGCCGCGACACTCGAACGCGCGCTGGCGCTCATGGGTCCGGGGACCGTGGTCGTACCCGGGCACGGCGAGCCGGTCGACGCGGACTTCGTCCGGCGCCAGCGGGCCGCGATAGACGCCGTCGCCCGCGAGATCACCCGCCTGCACATCGCGGGCGTCGCCGTCGAGGCTGCGCTCGACGAAGGCGCCTGGACGCTGCCGCGCGCCGGCCTCGGGCAGGCCGTGCGGCGCGGGTACGAGGCGTTAATCGGGTAGCGGGCTACGGCGCGTTGACGGGCGGTCGGGGCCGCCTCGGCAATACCGTTACGTGCGCGAGCTGGATGCGGCCCACACAGTGGATTCGGCAGGTGAACGTATGAGGACCCGGGCTGTCACCGGATTGCTCCGCGCCCGAACCCGCGTCCGCGGACCCCACCGCCACCGCCCGGCACGTCTGGCCGCGGCGCTCGCCGCGACCGCCACCGCCGGAGCCCTGCTGTTCGCCGCAGGCTGTTCCAGTTCCGGCGCCCCGGCGACGAATCCACTGACCGGGGAGCCGGGTAACGGCGGCCACGTCCTCGCGGTCAAGATCGACAACGTCGGCGTGGCGCAGACCCAGCAGACCGGTCTGAACTCGGCGGACCTCGTCTACGTCATCCAGGTCGAGGGCGGCCTGAGCCGCTACCTGGCCATCTTCGACAGCTCGACCGCCCCGTCGAAGGTCGGCCCGGTGCGCAGCGCGCGCCAGACCGACATCCCGCTGCTCGAGCCGTTCGGCCGGGTCGGGCTCGCGTACTCGGGTGCGATCTCCGGCCTGCTGCCGGACCTCGCCGCTGCGAACGTGCAGAACATCACCCCGGAGATCAACGCCAGCCTGTTCAGCAACGCCGGCAGCTCGCCGACGTTCATCACCCCGTCCCAGATCTTCTCCACGTATCCGAACCTGGCCCAGACCAAGGACGTCGGCTTCCGCTTCGGCTCCGCGCCCGGCGGCGGCCAGCCGGCCACGTCCGTGTCGGCGAAGATGCCCGCCGCCGCGTTCGAGTTCACCGCCTCGGGCCAGAAGTGGCTGGTGTCCGTGGACGGCCGGGCCGTGACGTCCACCGGCCAGGGGCGCGCGTCCGCCGACAACGTGATCATCCAGCACGTCAAGGTGGTCGCGGGCAAGTACACCGACCACAACGCAGGCCACCCGGACAACGAGGTCTTCTCCGAGACTACCGGCTCCGGTTCGGCCGACTTCTACCGCGACGGTCAGGTGTGGCACGGGCAGTGGTCCAAGCCGAACAACGACTCACCCACGAGCTACACCGTCTCGGGCACCATCATGCTGCTGACACCCGGCCGGACCTGGATCGTCCTGGAAGGCAGCTAGGTCTTCGTCGAAGACAGCCCTCGTCGATACCTCGTTGATACCTCGTCGACGCCGGCGGCGGCGTGGGCCATACCGTGGCGTACTGCGGCCGACATCGACATACGTGTGGCGACCGAGGCTGATCTGGACGGGCGGGTGCGGCGGTTCTCCGCGCGGTGCGGGTTCACTCCTTCGGATGTCACGCTTACGGCCGGATGGTGAGACCGGCCGCCTCGGTGCGGTTCACCCGCGCCGGGGCTCCGATCGCCCTCCGGCGCGCGGCGTGCGGCCCGGCGTGACAACTTTGATCTGGGTCCGGCGCCCGGAACGGGAGCGGCGCCCGCTGTCATATGCAAGCGTACGTCGTGGGGGCGAGCCGGAGGTTCGAGCCTTGAGCAGATCGACCAACGCGAGAACGAGCGCGGGCACCGACGCGGGCGGCGACGGCCGCGGCAACGCGGGAGGCTCGCGCTACCTGGTCCTCGCGGCGATGATCTTCGCCGTCTCGATGACCTTCATCGACCAGACCATCGTCTCGATCGCCGTGCCCCAGATCCAGCACGAGCTGAACCTGACCAGCACCGGCGTCCAGTGGGCGGTCAACGCGTACCTGCTCGCGCTGGCCGCCTTCTTCGCGTTCGGCGGGCGGCTGGCCGACAGCGTCGGGCACAGCAGGATGGTCGTGCTCGGCGTCGTCGTGTTCGCCTTCGCCTCGTTCATGTGCGGCCTGACCCCCAAGGGCAGTGCGGCCGAGGCGTGGATCGTGGGGTTCCGGGCGCTGCAGGGCTTCGGAGGCGCGATCATGTTCCCCGCGGCGCTGGCGATCGTGGTGCAGGGCTTCGCGCTGAGCGAGCGGGGCCGGGCGCTGGCGCTGTTCTTCGGCATTGCCGGCGGCCTGACCGCGATCGGCCCGATCTTCGGCGGCTACCTGACCGAATGGACCTGGCGGGCCATCTTCTGGGTGAACGTGCCGGTCGCGGTGATCGCGCTGATCCTGACGAGGATCTCCAAGCCGGTCACCGCCACCCGCCCGGCCCCGATCGACTATCGCGGCCTCGCCCTGATCGCCTGCGGTATCGGCCTGAGCGTCTTCGGCTTCCAGCAGTCCCAGATCTGGGGCTGGTCCAACCCGGCCATCTGGGTCTGCATCGCCGCGGGCATCGGCCTGCTGGCCGTCTACGTGTACGTCGAACGCACGACCGCCTCGCCGCTGATCCAGCTGAGCATCTTCTCCGTTCGGCCGTTCGCGGTACAGAACGCGATCCTGTTCATCTCGATGCTCGTGTTCATCCCGGTGTTCTTCTTCTCCAGCGAGTACGCGCAGATCGCGCTCGGCGACAGCTCGTCCGAGGCGGGCGTCTTCCTGCTCTACTTCTTCATCGGGTTCGTCGTCGCCTCCCAGCTCGGCGGCCGCATGTTCGACGCGAACGGCGCCAAGCGCCCGGTCGTGCTCGGCTGCGTCCTGGCCGCGATCGGCTTCTACCTGTGGGCCGGAGATGCGCCCTCGCTCAGCTTCAGCTCGCAGCAGTGGGACATCGTCCTGGCCGGCGCGGGCATGGGCTTCATGCTCACCCCGTCCAACACCGACGCGGTCAACCGCGCCTCGCGCCTGTCCTACGGCGAGGCGACCGGCATCACCCAGACCGTGCGCAATTACGCCGCGAGCCTCGGCCTCGCCGTGCTCGGCACCGTCCTGGTCACCCGGCTGCGCACCGAGCTGACCGGTTCGCTCACCGCCCAGGGCATGTCCGCCGGCCAGGCCGCCGCGACCGCCTCCCGGCTCTCCCAGATCCAGGCGGGTACGAGCAACAGCTCGATCCCGCAGTTCTTCCGGGTCGACTTCGCCCAGGCGACCCAGACCGTGCTCTACGCGATGGCCGGCATCATGGCCGCGGCGGCCGTCGTCGCGTTCTTCGGCCTGCGCTACGGGAAGCAGGCCGAGATCGTCGAGCCCGAAGAAGCTCCGACCACGCCGTACGGCCGAGCGTGACGGTAGCCTGGCCTCTGGCACCAGCCTGTCCGGTAGGCCGCACAGATCGGGAGATTCGGGGTGTCCGAGGGGGCAGTGGCGGCCGGCGGCGACTCGTCGGCCGCGATCGGCGGGGATGTCAGTATCCGGGCTTCCTCGGGCGGCGTCGCGGCGCTGCGGATCGACCACCTCCACCTGCATCAGCCGCCGGAGCAGCCCTTCACCCATTCGGCCTATGCCAAACAGGTGGAGCGGATCGCGCCGACCCGGCTGATCGGCCGTGAGACGGAACTCGCCGAACTCGCCGCGTTCGCTGTGCTGGA
>NZ_JAGSOG010000189.1 GCF_018139695.1 Actinospica durhamensis
GCCCGCCCCAGCTCGGCTCGGCCCGGCGCTCAGCCCAGCCGGTCCTTGCGCACCTTGCCCATCGCGTTGCGCGGCAGGGCGTCCAGGAACACCACCGAGCGCGGGCGCTTGTGCGCCGACAGCTCGCGCGCCACCAGGTCGATCAGCTCCCGCTCGGTCACGTCCTCGGCCACCACGTACGCCACGATCCGCTGCCCGAGGTCCTCGTCCGGCGCGCCCACCACCGCGGCCTCGCGCACGGCCGGGTGGGCCAGCAGCGCGTTCTCCACCTCGCCCGCGCCGATCCGGTAGCCGCCGGACTTGATCAGGTCGGTCGAGGCGCGCCCGACGATGCGGTGGGTGCCGTCCGGCTCGAGCACCGCCATGTCGCCGGTGCGGAACCAGCCGTCCTCGGTGAACGCGGCGGCGGTCGCGTCCGGGCGGCGCAGGTAGCCCTCGAACACGGTCGGGCCGCACAGCTGCAGGCTGCCGACGCTCGCACCGTCCCAGGCCACCGCGGCTCCGGCGCCGTCCACCAGCCTGGTCTCGATCCCGGCCAGGGGGCGGCCGACCACGCCAGGGCGCCGGGCCGGGTCGTGCGCCCGGGCGGCGACGGTGATCAGCGTCTCGGTCATGCCGTAGCGCTCGGCCGGACGGTGCCCGGTCAGCTCGTGCAGCCGGGTGAACACCGGCGCGGGCAGCGCCGCCGAGCCGGAGACGAGCAGCCGCGCGCCGCTCAGGGCTTTGGCACTCGGCGCGTCGGCGGCCACCCGGGACCAGACCGTCGGCACGCCGAAGTAGAGCGAGCCGGCCGCCTTCGCGTACGCCTCGGGCGTCGGCCGGACGGTGTGCACCAGCCGCGAGCCGGTGCGCAGCGCGCCCAGCACGCCGAGCACCAGGCCGTGCACGTGGAACAGCGGCAGGCCGTGCACCAGCGTGTCCTGCTCGGTCCAGGCCCAGGCCTCGGCCAGCGCGTCCAGGTCGGCCGTGATCGCCCGCCCGGTGACCGGCACGCCCTTGGGCACGCCGGTGGTGCCCGAGGTGTAGAGAATCAGGGCCGTGGCATCCTCGGCCGGGACCGGGCCCGAGGGCACCTCGCCGCGCTCGGAGACGGCGACCGGCAGCAGCTGCACCCCGCACTCGGTCCACGGCGCACCCAGCGTGGCCGCCTCCCGCGCGCCCGCGAGCAGCACGGCCGCGCCGCTGTCGGTGAGCACGTGCGCGAGCTCGCTCGCCCCGCTGTCCGGCGCGATCGGCACCACCGGGACTCCGGCCAGCAGGCCGCCGACCACGCCGACCACGGTGGCCAGCGAGGGCGATGCGTACACCGCGACGGCCGGGGCGCCCGCGATCCGCCGCGCCACCGCTCCCGCCGCCGCGAGCAGCTCGCCGCGGCTGAGCCTCTCCTCGCCGACGCGCACGGACTCGGGCCGGTCGGCGGCGTCGCCGCGCAGGGAGGAGAGCAGATCCATGGGTTCCAAGGTACCCGCCGACAAGCCGAAAGGCCTGGAGCGGGCCCGTCGTCACGCCGGGGGACTCGTCGTGGCCGTCCTGTCCACCGCCGCGGCCTCGCCCGCTTCATCATGCTCTTGATATTCAGCTGGATCGCCACCCGGTACTCGGCGGGTGCGCGGCATCAGAGCGTTGTGCGGCACCTTGCCGCGGCGGTGCTTTTGTTGGGCGGGCCCACGTGTGTGCCGGCCTCGGTGCGCCGCGTGATCAGCGGCTGATCACCGCGCGGGCGAGCTCGTCGGGGGCGGTGCCGGCCTCGGCGAGCAGGGCGCCGGCGGCGGACCAGATGCCGGAGCGGCCGCAGGTGCGTGCGTAGCCGCCGCCGGTCGGGCCGGCGAAGGCGGCGGTGGCGACGAAGACGCCGTGCTCGGCCGCGACCCGGCGGGCGCGCTCGCCGTGCAGGTCGGCCTCCTGATCGCTGTGCACGACGCCTGCGACGTACACGTCCATGCCGAGAGCCGCGGTGCGCGCGGCGTGTTCCGGGACGCCGGTGTCACGGCACACGGCCAGGCCGAGGCGCCAGCCGTCGACCTCGATCACCGCGGGCTCGCCCGGGACGAAGCCGACCGCCTCGGTGCTGTGCAGGTAGACCTTGCCGTAGGCCACCCGCGCGCCGGCCGCGTCCACCGCGAGCACGCCGATGTGCGGGCCGTCGGAGCCGGGCACGGGCGCGCCGACCAGGGCGAGCGTGCCGGTCTCGGCGCACGTGGCGATCAGGGGACTGAGCCGTTCGTCGTCGGGCGCGACGGGCGCGGCGTCGAGTTCGTAGCCGGTGAGCGACATCTCCGGGAAGACCACCACGCGTGCGTCGGCCGCGCGTACCGCCTGCGCGTGGGCCGCCGCGTTCGCCGCGACATCGTGCGGGACACAGCGCGGTTGCGCCACCGCGAGGCTCAGCGAGCGTTCCATGCCGTCAGGCTAGCGGGCCCGGCGCCCGGCCCTCGAGGCGTTCCGGAACGGTCTGGACCAATTGACAGGGGCGGTGGTGCGCGGTTTCATCCCCATTTACTGTTTGTTCGCGCGGACAACTTTGCGTGCCGGACCGCGGCCGGCACGGCGTGATGCATGGAGGCATCGTGTCCGACCCGCAACACACCCACACCCACCCCCATATCCATACCCGCATGCACACCCGTACCCGGCGCAAAGCGCTCGGCGTGGTGCTGGTCACGCTCTCGGCGAGCGTGCTGGCGACCGTCGGCGGGACCGGCGCCGCCCAGGCCGCGTCCACCTCCTGCCCCTGGGTGGGCTCCGCCGCGCCCATCGCCCAGCGTGTCAGTCAGCTGATGTCGCACATGACGGTGGCGCAGGAGGTGGCGCTGGCCACCGGAGCGAGCGGCTCGAGCTACGTCGGGTTCATCCCGGCGATCGGGTCGCTGTGCATCCCGGCGATGAACCTCGAGGACGGCCCGGCCGGCGTCGGCGACGGGATGGCGAACGTCACCCAGCTGCCCGCCCCGGTCTCCGTCGCCTCCACCTGGGACACCTCAGCCGAGCAGCAGTACGGGCAGGTGATCGGCGCCGAGCAGGCGGCCAAGGGGACCACGGTCGACCTCGGGCCCACCATCAACATCGTGCGCGACCCGCGGTGGGGGCGCGCCTTCGAGTCGATCGGCGAGGATCCCTACCTCAACGGCCAGCTCGGCGCGGCCGACATCCGCGGTGTGCAGTCCACCGGGGTGATGGCCCAGGTCAAGCACTACGCGGTGTACAACCAGGAGACCGACCGCAACACCTCGGCGGACGACGCGGTGGTCAGCACCCAGGCGGAGCAGGAGATCTACCTGCCCGCCTTCCAGGCCGCGGTGCAGCAGGGCGACGCCTCCTCGGTGATGTGCTCCTACAGCTACATCAACGGCACCGCCGCCTGTCAGAACCCGTATCTGCTCGGCACGGTGCTGCGCCAGCAGTTCGGCTTCACCGGCTTCGTCACCTCGGACTGGGGCGCCACCCACGCCACCGCCGCGTCCGCCAACGCGGGCCTGAACATGGACATGCCCGGCAGCGACGGCTACTACGGCTCGGCGCTGCAGTCGGCGGTGGGCTCCGGCCAGGTGAGTCAGGCCACGCTGAACACGCTGGTCGCGCAGACGCTCACCGAGATGTTCGCGTACGGGCTCTTCGACCGGCCCACCTCGGGCTCGCCCGCGCAGTCCGCGACCAGCACGGCGGATCAGTCCGCTGCCACCTCGCTGGCCGAGGAGGGCACCGTGCTGCTGAAGAACTCGTCGGTGCTGCCGCTCGGTTCCGCCGACAGCTCCATCGCGGTGATCGGGGCCGACGCGTCCACGAGTCCGCAGACGGACGGCGGCGGCAGCGCCGGGGTGAACTCGAGCGGCACCGTCACGCCGCTGCAGGGCATCACGGCCGCCGCGCCCAGCGGGACGACGGTGACCTACAACGACGGGTCCTCCGACAGCTCTGCCGCGAGCGCGGCCGCCGCGGCGAAGGTCGCAGTGGTCTTCGTCAGCGACTACGAGTCCGAGGGCTCGGACCTGACGAGCATCGACCTCGGCACGACGGACGACAACCTGATCTCGGCCGTGGCCGCCGCGAACCCGAACACGATCGTGGTGCTCAACACCGGATCCGCGGTCACCATGCCCTGGCTCTCCTCGGTCAAGGGCGTACTCGAGGCCTGGTATCCGGGCCAGGAGGACGGCACGGCCGTCGCCGGCGTGCTCTTCGGCTCCTCGAACCCGTCCGGCCACCTCCCGGTGACCTTCCCCACCTCGCTCTCCCAGGTCCCGGCGAGCACGGCGGCGCAGTGGCCGGGCGTGAACGGACAGGTGCAGTACTCCGAGGGCGTCGACGTCGGCTACCGCTGGTACGACTCGCAGGGCCTGACACCGTTGTTCCCCTTCGGCTACGGGCTGTCCTACACCTCGTTCTCCTTCAGCAACCTGCACGTGGGCACGCTGACACAGGGCGGCACGGCCACGGTGACGGCCACCGTCACCAACACCGGCTCGCGCGCGGGCGCCGACGTGGCTCAGCTCTACGTCACCGACCCGTCCGCCTCCGGCCAGCCGCCGCGCCAGCTCGAGGGCTTCGCCCGGGTGAACCTGGCCGCGGGCGCGAGCCAGACCGTCAGCTTCCCGCTCACCCAGCAGAATCTGCAGTACTGGAGCACGTCCGCGAACGCGTGGGCGACGAGCACGGGCAGCTACGGCATCTCCGTCGGCGACGCGGACGCCACGGCCTCGCTCCCGCTCACCGGCACGCTGTCGGTGACCTCCGCCGAACTCGGCCAGCCGGTCACGCTGGCGAACCCGGGGGCGCAGGAGGGTGAGGCGGGCACGGCCGTGTCGGTGCAGGCGAGCGCGAGCGACTCCACCTCCGGGCAGACGCCGACGTTCACCGCGTCCGGGCTGCCCGCGGGCCTTTCGATCTCGGCGAGCGGGCTGATCACCGGCACGCCCACCACCGCGGGCACCAGCACCGTGAGCGTCACCGCGCAGGACGCGAACGGCGCGCGGGCCACCACCACCTTCACCTGGACCGTGGTGGCCGCCACGGCCGGAATAGCGGCCACACCGTTGGTCGGATACGCAGGGCTCTGCCTCGATATCGCCTCGGACAGCAACGCCGACGCGACCAAGGTGGACGTCTACACCTGCAACGGGACCGACGGCCAGCAGTGGACGCAGGAGGCCGACGGGACGTATCAGGCGCTCGGCAAATGTCTGGACGTGGTCGCCGGCGGTACGGCGAACGGCACGCTGGTGGACCTCTACACCTGTAACGGCACCGGGGCCCAGCAATGGGTGCCGCAGTCCGACGGGGCGCTGCTCAACCCGCAGTCCGGCAAGTGCCTCGACGACACCGGCTACTCCATCGTGGTGGGCACGCAGGTGCAGATCTGGACCTGCGGCGGCACCTCGAATCAGAGCTGGGTCTCGCCCGCGGCCGTCACCGGCGCCGTCACCGGCTACGCGAGTCTGTGCCTGGACGTGCGCAGTGACAACAGCGCCGACGGCACGCCGGTGCAGATCTACACCTGCAACGCCACCACCGCGCAGAGCTGGACCACCGAGCCGAACGCCACGCTCAAGGCCCTGGGCAAGTGCCTGGACGTGGTCGCCGGCGGTACGGCGAACGGCACGCTGGTGGACCTCTACACCTGTAACGGCACCGGGGCCCAGCAATGGGTGCCGCAGTCCGACGGCGCGTTGCTCAACCCGCAGTCCGGCAAGTGCCTCGACGATCCGGGCTCCTCGTCCACCGCGGGTACACAGCTGCAGATCTGGTCCTGTACGGGAGGGTCCAACCAGAATTGGGTGCTGCCTTAAGAAAGGCGTGATGGAACCGTAATGTAGTGAGCGTGGCCCGGGTTTGACCCTGTACTCAGGCCACTCTTAGAATTTCGGCCATGGACCTGAGCGCACCCCGACCGACGACCCACGAGGTCGTTCTGATCGGCATGAGTGCGCACAGTGTCGCCGACATCCTGTGTTGATGTCCCACTAGCTCCGCCGCAGGCGGGACGGCCCTCGCGTCGTCCCGCTCCGGCGTAGAGCCCCCGCCGCCCCCGTTTCGCGGTGCGTCGCGGCGATTCTCCCGGCTTTCCCCTCATTTCCGTGTGACGCTTTCGCGCGTTTCGCACGTCATTTCACCGGGTTCACCCTGCCCGTCATTCGCCCTGCCCGAAAAGAGAAGGAATTCCCGTGCCCAGACGAATACGACTCGCCGCCGCCGCCGTCGGCCTCACCGCTCTGGTCGGTTCGCTCACGGCCGCCTGCGGCGGGTCGAGTTCGACCTCGTCCGCCGCCGCGTTCGACGCCGCGAACTGCACCGGCGGCACGCTGCAGGTGCTCGACCAGGCCACCGAGGACACCGGTCTGGACCCGGCCGAGCTCTACACCTCGGGCGGCGGCGCCATCCCGCGGCTGCTCTTCCGCACGCTGACCACGCGTGACACCACGGCCGGGGCCGACGGCCGCACCGTGGTGCCCGACCTGGCCACCGACACCGGCGAGCCGAGCGCGAACGCCACCGTCTGGACCTACCACCTGAAGTCCGGCCTGAAGTACGCCGACGGCCAGGCGATCACCTCCGCCGACATCAAGTACGGGGTCGAGCGCTCCTTCTCCTCCGAGCTGGCCGGCGGCCCGCCCTACCTGCGCGACTGGCTGATCGGCGGCGAGACGTATCAGGGCCCGTACGGGGCGAACCCGGACCTGGCCTCGATCACCACCCCGAACGCCACCACGATCGTCTTCCACCTGCGCAAGTCGGAGGGCGACTTCCCGTACCTGGCCGCCGAGACGCAGTTCGCCCCGGTGCCCAAGGCCGAGGACACCGGCAAGAACTACAACGCCGACCCGGTCTCCTCCGGCCCGTACACCATCCAGAACTTCACCAAGGGCAAGGACCTGATCCTCACCCGCAACACCTACTGGAGCAAGTCCACCGACAGCCAGCGGCTGGCCTGCCCGGACACCATCGACATCAGCTTCGGCCTGTCCGCCACCGTGATCGACCAGCGGCTGGCCGCCTCGGTCGGCCAGGACGCCGACGCGATCACCACGGACACCGACGTGGACGCGGCCACCCTGGCCAAGGCCGCCGTGCAGCCCTCCCTCAAGGCCCGGCTGACCAGCGGCAACTTCCCGGACACCACGTACCTGGCGTTCAACACCACGAAGGCGCCGTTCAACAACATCCTGGTGCGTGAGGCCTTCTCCTACGCGGTGGACCGCACCGCCCTGGTCAACGCCGAGGGCGGCAGCCAGCTCGCCACCGCGCTGACCACCTTCACCCCGCCGAGCATCGGCGCCGCGTACCACCCGTACGACTACTTCCCGGCCGGTGCCACCGGGAACGCGGCCAAGGCCAAGCAGCTGCTGGCGCAGGCCGGGTATCCCAATGGCCTGACGGTCCAGCTGGCCTACGACAACAACGACCCGCAGGACGCCGCCGCGCTCCAGCAGGCCTACGCCAAGGCCGGCATCACCCTCAAGCTGAACCCGATCGACGACTCGAGCTACGACAGCGTCGTGACCAACACCACCACCGAGCCCGCGCTGAGCCTGTTCGGCTGGGGTGCGGACTGGCCCAGCGGCGCCCCGTTCCTGACCCCGATCTTCGACGGCCGGGACATCGTGCAGGGCGGCGGCAACTTCAACCTGGCCCAGTACGACGACCCGGCGGTGGAGAAGCAGATCGACCAGATCAACCAGATCACCGACTTCACCAAGGCGCAGCAGGCCTGGGGCGACCTCGACGCCCAGCTCGGCAAGCTCGCCCTGGACGTGCCGCTCTACACCGCGAACGACGTCGTGCTGCACGGCAGCTCGGTGAAGAACACGTACGTGGACCAGTGGCGCGGTTGGTACGACATCTCCTCGGTGTCGGTGAAGTAGCGCCATGTCCACCGCGATCGCCGCGCCGACGGACGCTCAGGCTCCGTCGGCGGACGAGGCGGACAAGCCGCCCGTGCTCCTGGCCCGTCTGTGGGCCAGGCCGGGCGGCAAGGCCGCTCTCGTGCTCGTCGTCCTGCTCGTGCTCGCCGCGATCCTCGCCCCGGTCCTGTCCGGGCTCGAGGGTCAGGACCCGAATACCTACCACGACGAACTGCTCAACTCGGCCACCGGTGGCAGCCCGCTCGGCTCCTTCGGCGGGATCAGCTCGGCGCACTGGCTCGGGGTCGAACCGACCACCGGCCGTGACGTGTTCTCCCGCCTGCTCTACGGCGCCCGCATCTCGCTGATGGTGGCCGCCGGGGCCACACTCGGGCAGCTGCTGCTCGGACTGCTGGTCGGGCTCGCGGCGGGCCTGGGCAACCGCTGGATCGACGGGCTGCTGAGCCGTTTCACCGACCTGGCCCTGGCCCTGCCGAGCCTGTTCTTCTCCATCGCGCTGCTGGCGGTGGTGCCGCAGACCTTCCCGCGACCGCTGCTGCTGTGCCTGATCCTGGCCGGTTTCGGCTGGGCGTCCACGGCCCGGATCGTGCGTGCCGAGACGCTGGTGCTGCGCGAACGCGACTACGTCGCCGCGGCCCGGCTCTACGGAGCGAGCACCTGGCGGGTGGCCTTGCGCGAGATCCTGCCCGGCCTGGTCGCGCCGGTGGTCACCTACACGGCGCTGGCGCTGCCGGGGAACATGGTGGCCGAAGCGGGCTTGTCCTTCCTCGGCCTTGGCGTGCAGCCGCCGACGCCGAGCTGGGGCCAGATGCTCTCGAGCGCGAGTACCTGGTTCGAGGTCGACCCGACCTACGTGCTGGTGCCCTCGCTCACGCTGCTGCTGTGCGTGCTGACCTTCACCGGCCTGGGTGAGGCGCTGCGCAAGGCGGCCGACCCGAGGAGCGTGACGCGGTGACCGTCTTCCTGTTCCGCCGCCTGCTTTCGGCACTAGCGGTGCTGCTCGCGCTCTCCATCCTCGTCTACGGCCTGTTCTACCTGATGCCGGGCGACCCGGCCGAGCTCGCCTGCGGCAAGCGCTGCGATGTGAGCGAGCTCGCGCAGGTGCGGCACGCGATGGGGCTGGACCGCTCGATCGTCGCGCAGTTCTGGACTTTCATCAGTTCCCTGTTCGTCGGGCACAGCTATGACACCGGGGTGGGCACCACCTGGTGTTCCGCGCCCTGCCTCGGCTTCTCCTTCCAGAGCAACGAGCCGGTGACGCAGATGCTGCTTGACCGGCTGCCGGTGGACCTCTCGCTGGCGCTCGGCTCGGCGGTGCTGTGGCTCGCTCTGGGGATCGGTTTCGGCCTGTTCGCGGCGCTGCGTCCGAACGGACTGCGCGACCGGATGACCACGCTGGTGGCGATGACCTTCAGCGCCACGCCGCTGTTCGTCCTGGCCCTGCTGCTGCTGATCGTGTTCTGCGTCTGGTGGCAGGTGCTGCCGTTCCCGACGTACGTGCCGCTCACCCAGGATCCGGGACAGTGGTTCGAGAACCTGCTGCTGCCCTGGCTCGCCATCGCGCTGGTCACGGCGGGCAACTACCTTCGGCTGACCCGGGCCGGAGTGCTCGAGTCGCTGGGGCAGGACCACATCAGGACCCTGCGCGCCTACGGCTACAGCGAGCGGCGGGTGGTGCTGCGCCACGCGGTGCGCGGCGCGCTGCCGACGCTCGCCACCATGGCCGCCGTGGACATCGGCGGGGTGCTTGCCGGCGCGGTGTTCACCGAGTCCATGTTCGGCCTGCCTGGCCTGGGCAAGCTCATGGTGGACTCGGCGAACAACGTGGACCTGCCCGTGGTCACCGGGATCACGCTGCTGGCCGCGTTCCTGATCATCGCCGCGAACGCCGTCGCCGACGTGCTCTACGCGGTGCTCGACCCCCGAGTGAGGCTGGCATGACGCAGAACACGGACACGGCGGCGGCGCTCGGCGCGCCGCTGCGGGTCGAGGACCTGCGGGTGAGCTTCCCCGGCGCCCGGGGCGGGGAGCTCACGGCCCTGGCCGGCCTGGGCTTCGAGCTCGCCCAGGGCCAGGCGCTCGGCCTGGTCGGGGAGTCGGGCTCGGGCAAGTCGGCGGCGGCGCTGGCGCTGCTGGGCCTGCACCGCGGCACGGCGGCGCGGGTGGACGGCCGGGTGCTGGTGCGTCCGCGCGCGGCCGGAGCCGAGGTCGTGGACGTGAACACCGCGGACGAACGCGCCCTGCGCTCGGTCCGCGGCCGCGAACTGGCCATGATCTTCCAGGAGCCGCTCACCAGCCTCGACCCGTACCGGCGGGTCGGGGACCAGATCGCGGCGGTGCGCCGGATGCACTTCGGCGAGAGCCGCAAGGAAGCAGCCCAGCGCGCGGCCGAGGCGCTGGAGAAGGTGGGCATCGACGCGGCGGGCAAGTACCGGGCGTTCCCGCACGAGTTCTCCGGCGGCATGCGGCAGCGGGCGCTGATCGCCATGGCGCTGGTGCTCGAACCGCGGGTGCTGGTGGCCGACGAGCCGACCACGGCCCTGGACGTCACGGTGCAGGCGCAGATCCTGGACCTGCTGACCGAGCTGCGCCGGGAGACCGGCATGAGCCTGATCCTGATCAGCCACGACCTCGCCGTGGTCGGCGGCACCGTGGACGAGGTGATCGTGCTCAAGTCCGGCGAGCAGGTCGAGCGCGGCCCGGTCCGCAAGGTCCTGACGGAGCCGCAGCACACGTACACGCAGGCGCTGCTGGCCGCGATCCCGCGCCTGGACGCGCAACTGCCCGAGCCCAAGCCCGCGGACGACGCGAAGCCGCCGCTGATGCGGGTGCGCGGCCTCGAGGTGACCTTCCCGGCCAAGCGCGGCGCCGCGCTGACCCGGGCGGTGGCCGGGGTCGACCTGGAGCTGCGCGAGGGCGAGTCGCTGGGCATCGTGGGGGAGAGCGGCAGCGGCAAGACCACGCTCGGGCGCTCGCTGGTCCGGCTGCAGCAGCCGACCGCGGGCACGATCGAGTTCGACGGCCGTCCGCTCGGCTCCTGGCGCGGCCGGGAGCTGCGCCGGCACCGCCGGGACCTGCAGCTGATCTTCCAGGACCCGGCCTCCTCGCTCAACCCGCGCCGCGGCATCGGCGACTCGATCGCGGAACCGCTGCGGGTGCAGGGGGAGAAGGACGACGCGCGGCTCGAGGCGTCCGTGTGCGGGATGCTGGAGCGGGTGGGCCTGGATCCCAAGCTCTACCACCGCTATCCGCACCAGCTCTCCGGCGGGCAGCGCCAGCGCGCCGCGATAGCCAGGGCCCTGATCCTGCGGCCGCGTCTTGTGGTGTGCGACGAGCCGGTCTCGGCGCTGGACGTGACCACCCAGGCCCAGGTCGTCGCGCTGCTGCGGGAGCTGCGCGCGGAGTTCGAGCTCACCCTGGTGTTCATCGCGCACGACCTGGCCGTGGTACGGCAGGTCAGCGACCGGATCGCGGTGATGAACGCGGGACGGGTGGTGGAGATCCTGCCCGCCGCCGATCTGGCCGATGCGCAGGACCCGTATACCCGTACCCTGCTGGCCGCGGTGCCGGAACTGCCGCACGTCTGAGGATTCGCCCCGCGCCCGTCCGCCGCGACGGGCGCGGGGCGAAGCCGTTCTCTCGGGCCGACGGGCGGCACATCAGTGCGCTGAGTGCTCCGTACGCGGTAGCATGCGCGCCAGTCCCGGCCGTGTCCGGGTCCGCGGGGCCGCTGGACGGGGTGTCGAGCACGGTCCGCGAAGTCCCTACGAATGCCTGGAGACCGACCGGCCATGGCCAGGAGATCCACCATACGTTCCGGAACCACCAAGAGTCTGGTCTACGCGGTGCTCACCATCGCGATCGGGGGCCTGCTGATCTTCGGCGGCGTCTCCACCTGGAAGAACCCCGCCGACTGCGGCGGGCAGACGATGCAGCAGGGGGACACCTGCGAAGTCACCGACAACGGGTCCACCAGCGACAAGAGCCTGTCGGACCAGGAGTCCTCGAACCACCGCGACGCGATCATCATGTTCGTCCTCGGACCGCTGATGATGATCGGCGGCGGGGCCTGGCTCACCAGCGAGATCCGGCTGCGCTCGGCCCGCGGCGCCGCTCCGGCGCCGGCCGGCGCCGTCGCCGGAGCCGGGCCGTTCCCCGGCAACGGGCAGCCGTACCCGCAGCAGCAGTACAACCAGGCCGCCTACAACCAGGGCGGCTACAACCAGAGCCAGTACCCGATGCAGGGTCAGGGTCAGGCCCCTTACGGCGCGCAGGTTCCGCAGCAGCAGCAACCGTTGCAACCGCAGCAGCCGCAGTACGGCGCGCCCATGCCGCAGCAGCAGGCCTGGGGCCAGCAGCCGCAGCAGATGCAGCCGCAGCCGCAGCAGGCCTGGCCCGGTCAGGCTCCGGCCCAGCCGCAGCAGTTCCAGCAGCCCCAGCAGCCCCCGCAGGGCGGCTGGCCAGAGAACTGACACACCCCGCGCCGCCGCGCGGCGCCGACCCCCTCGGTTCTCCGTACGCTCTGAGCGAAGTCGTCTGTTCACCCCTCGTCGTGGACAGGTGCGGCAGAGTACGATCGTGACGGTCGAGAGCTGAGGGGGTCACTGTGCCGAACCATCGCCCTGCGTGGGCACCGGACGAGGTGGACATCGAGCGGCCGTCCGCCGCGCGGATGTACGACTACTACCTCGGCGGCTCCTACAACTTCGCCGCCGACCGCGCGCTGGCCGAGGAGAATCTCAAGAACTGGCCGGACATGCCGCACATCGCGCGGGCCAACCGGGGCTTCCTGCACCGCGCCGTGACCTACCTCAGCAGCCTCGGGGTGGATCAGTTTCTTGATCTCGGATCCGGCATTCCCACCGGCGGCAACACCCACGACATCGCGCTCTCGCTCAACCCGCGCTCGCGCACGGTGTACGTGGACATGGACCCGGTCGCCATCGCGCACAGCATCGTGCTGCTGCAGGACGTGCCCAACGCCACCGTCGTGCACGCGGACCTGCGCGACGTGGACGCGGTGATGAAGCACTCGGTGGTACCCGACTTCCTCGACCTCAGCCGCCCGATCGGCGTGATCATGTTGGCGGTACTGCACTTCGTGGCGCCGGAGGACGACGCCCCGGCACTGGTCGGCGCCTACCGCGACGCGATGGCTCAGGGTTCGTATCTAGCGATCAGCCACGGCACGGCCGACTACCAGCCGGAGAGCGCGCGCGGCGCCTCGGAGCTCTACACCCGCGCCAGCCACCAGCTCGTCTTCCGCAGCAAGGCCGAGGTGGCCCAGCTGTTCATCGGCTACGAGCTGGTCGAGCCCGGTCTGGTGGACATCATCCACTGGCGTCCCGAACTGACCGGCAGCCGGCCCGACCCGCTCGACGGCGACGTAACCCGGTACTCGGGCTACGTCGGCGTCGGACGCAAGCCTTCGGCCTGAGGGCCGGTCAGGCTGCCTCAATCAGGGCTGCTGGAGTCAGGCTGCTGGAGTCAGGCTGCTTGAGGTGCGGCACGTCGGCGGTGAAGCACTCGAAGCCGACGCTGTAATACAGCTCGCGCGCCGCGGGATGGCCCGCGGCGCCGAGGCAGGCGACCAGCATCCGCCGCGCGCCCGCCGCCTTGGCCGCGTGCATTCCGTGCAGCAGCATGGCCCGGGCCACGCCCTTGCGCCGGTGCTCCGGGTGGGTGCCGACGGGCTCGAACTCGGCCGAGCCGGTCTCCTCGTCCAGCCAGATCGTGGTCGAGGCCACCGGTGCGCCGTCCTCGGTCACCACGACCAGGTGCAGGTCGGCGCGGTAGGACTCGGTGCGCTGGGTGCGCTCCATGGCCTCGAGGGTGAGCGTGGAGGGATGCCAGGCGTCGGCGTGCGCGCGGTAGGCCGCCTCCGTGCCGACCTCGGCCGCCGTGCTCACGCGGTAGCCCTCGGGCACCGCCGGCGTCTCGATCCGCGCCAGGTCCCGTCCGTTGAGCTGGATCCAGTAGCCCTGGTCCCCGGCCTGCTGCTCGTTGACCGCGTATCCGTGCGCGGCCGCCAGCGCCAGCGCCTCGGCGTGGGCCGCGCGCACCGAGACCCCGCGCGGGATTGCGGCCGCCTGCTCGTCGTACCAGTCCAGGATCTCGCCGAACACCTCGGCGTGTTCCGGATGCACCAGCCAGGCCAGGTTGGCCCGGCGGAAGGGCCGCGTCGTCCCGTCGGTCTGCGGCGTCTCGTGCGGGAGGAAAGCCCAGCCCCAGCCGATGACCTCCCCGTCGGGCGCGTGCCAGAACCGGTGGCGCCAGTCGTCCTGTTCCGACGCCGGAGACGAGGCCCAGACCCACGGGATCTCGCCGAACGTCGCGTCGTTCATGAGCAGTTCCGGCCGCAGTGTGTACACCGTGCGGGCCAGGCCTTGCATCTGACGGATTGTCTCTTCGTCGATCGTCACCTCCGCACCCTAGGTACGGGTCTGAGTCACCGCATCTGAATTCTTACGGACGACCACGGTTGCCCGGCCCGCGCGCGCACCCAAGCATGGAGCCATGCAGTCGCGCACGGAACACGGGCCCGGGTACCTGCGCTATCCGCACCTGCGCGGCTCGCTGCTGACCTTCGCGGCCGAGGACGACGTCTGGCTCGCCCCGCTCGGCGCCGACGGCTCGGTGGGCCGGGCCTGGCGGGTGACCTGTGACCGCATCAGGGTGAGCAACCCGCGGCTCTCGCCGGACGGGCGCACCCTGGCGTGGACCAGCTGGCTCGCGCCCACCCCCGAGGTGTGGAGCACCGCGGTGGACGGCGGTCCGGCGCTGCGGCTGAGCTGGGCCGGCAGCGAGGACACCCGGGTGCTCGGCTGGATGCCGGACGGCTCGATCCTCGGGGTGTCCTCGTACCACCAGCCCTTCAGTCGCTATACGTGGGCGTATTCACTTCCGCTGGACGGCTCCACGGCCACCCGCCTGCCCTGGGGCCCGGTCTCCGAGGCCGCGATCACCCCCGAGCACACGCTGCTGCTCACCGGCACCCCGGCGCACGAGCCCGCGGGCTGGAAGCGCTACCGCGGCGGGGCCACCGGGCGGCTGTGGCTGGACGGGCAGCGGCTGCTCGAGGGCCTCGACGGACACCTGGCCGCACCGATGCTGATCGGCACCGGGGACGCGCTGCGGGTGGCGTTCCTGTCCGACCACGAGGGCATCGGCAACCTCTACTCCTGCCGTGCCGACGGCACCGACCTGCGCCGGCACAGCGACCACGACACCTTCTACGCCCGCAACGCCGCCACCGACGGCGAACGCGTCGTCTACCAGCACGCCGGCGACCTCTACCTGCTCGAGCGCCTCGACGCCCCGTCCCCGCGCCCGCTGGACATCCCGCTCGGCGGCGCCCGCACCGGACGGCGCCCCTACCAGGTCCCCGCCTCGGCCAACCTCGGCGGCTTCTCCTGCGACGTGGACGGCCGGGCGAGTGTGGTGCAGGTGCGCGGCAGCCTGTACTGGCTCACCCACCACGACGGCCCGGCCCGGGTGCTGGCCGACACCCCGGGCGTGCACAACCGGCTGCCGGTGCTGATCGGGGCCGACCGGGTCGCCTGGGTCAGCGACGCCGAGGGCGAGGACGAGATCGCGCTCGCCCCCTCGCCCGGCCACACCCCGCCGGAGGCCGCCGCCGAGGCCGCCCGCGCCGACCGGCCGCGCTCCCCGAGCATCCCGATGCCGCGGGTGCTCGCCCGCGGCCGGATCGGGCGGGTGATCGCCTTCACCGCCTCGCCCGACGGCTCCGTCTTCGGAGTGGCCGCCAGCGACGGCCGGCTGCTGCTGGTGGCCCAGGCCGACGGCGCGGTGAGCGAGGTGACCCGCTCGAGCTACGGCCCGCTCACCGGCCTCGCCTTCTCGCCCGACTCCAAGTGGCTGACCTGGTCGCAGGCGGTGGCGCACAAGTCGCTGCGGCGGATCCGGCTGGTGGAGGCGGCCCGGCCGGAGAAGGTCTACGACGTGACCACCGGGCGGTTCGAGGACGAAGGGCCCTGCTTCACCCGGGACGGGCACTACCTGGTCTTCCTGTCCTGGCGCGGCTTCGACCCGGTGCACGACGTGCACACCGGCGACATGTCCTTCCCGCTCGGCTGTCGCCCCTACCTGGTGCCGCTGTCGGTGGACGTGCTCGCGCCCTTCTCCATCCCGGTCGAGGGCCGGGCCCCGGACGGCACCGCGCTGCACCCGGTCACCAGCGACGGCACGGTCCGGGTGGACCCGGAGGCGCTGGCCGAGCGGCTGCTGCCGTTCCCGGTGATCGCGTCGAAGTACTCTGATCCGGCACCGGTGGCCGGCGGCGTGGTGTGGCTGCGCTGGCCGATCTCCGGCGCGCTCGGCCAGACCTTCGCCAACCCGGAGGACCTGTCCGGCCAGCCCGTGCTCGAGTACTTCGACCTCGACGCCGGCGAGGCCGAGGTGCTGGCCGAGGACGTGGAGGGCTACGCGGTCTCCGGCGACGGCACCGCGCTGGTGTACCTGAGCGACGGTGAGCTCAGCGTGCTGAGTCTGGCCGACCCGGACCGCGCGTTCACGGTGGACCTGCGCCGGATCACGCACACGGTGGACCCGGCGGCCGAGTGGCGCCAGGCCTACCGCGAGGCCGCGCGGGTGGTGCGCGACCAGTACTGGGACCCGGGCATGTGCGGGCTCGACTGGGACGCGCTGACCGAGCAGTACGAGGGGCTGATCGCGCGGGTGGCCAGCCCCGACGACTTCGGCGACGTGCTGCAGGAGCTGCTCGGCGAGCTCGGCACCTCGCACGCCTACGTGGTGGCCTCCCGGCTCGGCGAGGGCCCGACCCGCCCGCAGCGTCCGCTCGGCCTGCTGGGCGTGGACGTTCACCGCGACGAGCGGGGCCGCTGGCTGATCGACCGGGTGCTGACCGGCGAGTCCTCCGATCCGCGCGCCCGCGCCCCGCTCGCGGCGCACGGGGTGCGTCCGGGCGACGAGATCGTGGAGGTGGCCGGGCGCACCCCGGACCCGGTGCTCGGCCCGCTCCCGCTGCTCGCCGGAACCGGCGGCACCACGATCGAGCTGGTGCTGCGCACCGCGGCGGACGGTTCGCTGCGGCGGATCGCGGTCACCCCGCTCAGCGACGAGCGGCCGGTGCGCTACCAGGACACGGTGGTGCAGCGGCGGGCCAAAGTACGCCAACTGAGTGAAGGACGCTGCGGCTACCTGCACATCCCCGACCTCGGCGGCTCCGGCTGGGCCCAGTTCAACCGGGACCTGCGCCGCGAGTTCAACTACCCGGCGCTGGTGCTCGACGTGCGCGGCAACGCCGGCGGCAATGTCTCCCAGCTGGTGCTCGACAAGCTCAGCCGCAAGGTGCTGGCCTGGGACTTCACCCGCGGCCGGCGCCCGGCCAGGTATCCGCGCGACGCCCTGCGCGGCCCGGTGGTGGCGATCGCGGACGAGGCCACAAGCTCGGACGGGGACGTGATCGTCGCGGCCTTCCGGGAGCTCGGCCTCGGCCCGGTGGTCGGGCAGCGCACCTGGGGCGGGGTGGTGGGCATGACCGGCCGGCACACGCTGGTCGACGGCACCCAGATCACCGTGCCGCGCAACGCCGCGTGGTTCCCCGGCGGAATCGGCTTCGGCATCGAGAACCACGGCGTGGATCCGGACGTGGCCGTGGTGCGCGGCCCGCTGGACTGGGAGGCCGGGCGCAACACCCAGCTCGAGGCGGCCGTGCGGGTGGCCCTCGACCTGCTCGAGGAGTACCCCGCCGCCGCCGAACCCCCCACGTC
>NZ_JAGSOG010000018.1 GCF_018139695.1 Actinospica durhamensis
GTTCCCGCCCCCGTCCCGGCCGCACCGGCGCCGCCGCCCGCGTCGATCCCCGCGCCGACCCCGGCGCCGGAGCGCGGTCTACCGGTGCCGCGGCTGCTGCCGCCCGCGATCGCCGACTTCATCGGCCGGGACGAGACCCTCGGCTGGATCACCGACACCCTCGGACGCTCACGGGACGTCGCGGCGCCGGTGGTGCCGACGCTGGCCGTGTACGGGCGCGGTGGCTGCGGCAAGAGCACGCTGGCCGTGCACGCGGCGCACCGGCTGGCCCCGTACTATCCCGACGGCCAGCTCTTCGCCCGGCTCAGCCACGACGGCGTCGCCCTCGACCCGGCGATCGTGCTCGGCCGCTTCCTGCGGGTGCTCGGCGTGGTCGGGGCCGCGCTGCCGCCGGACACCGAGAGCCGCTCCGACCTGTTCCGACATCTGCTCGGCAGCCGCCGGATGCTCGTCGTGCTCGACGACACCGACTCGGAGCAGCAGGTGCTGCCGCTGCTGCCCGGGCACGGCGGCTGCGCGGTGCTGCTGACCGGCCGCACCCGCCCGACCTGGATCCCGGCGGCCTGGCGGCGCGAGCTGACCGGCTTCGACTCGAAGCAGGCCTCGACGATGCTGGCGCAGTACGTGGGGCAGGCCCGCACCACGGCCGAGCCCGAGGCCCTTTCCGACCTGCACCGGCTGACCGACGGGCTGCCGCTGGCGCTGCGCGCGGTCGGCTCCCGGCTCGCCGCGCGGCCGCACATCAGCCTACGGGCCATGGCGGAGCGGCTGCGCGACAACGTCCGGCTGCTCGACGAGCTCGAACACAGCGAGGTGAGCGTGCGCGCCTCGATCGCCGGGTCGTATCAGCACCTTTCCGAGGACGCCCGCAGGCTGCTGCGCCGGCTCGCGCTGATCACCGCGGACGGCTTCCCCTCGCACATCGGCGTGCCGCTGCTGCAGGTCGGGCAGCGCCAGGCCGAGGACCTGATGGGGGAACTGGCCGAGCACCACTTCGTGCGGATCGAGGTGGATCCGGTCGGCGGCTGCGCGACCTGCCGGTTCCGCGGCGCGAGCCGCAGCTTCGCGCTGGAACGGCTGATGGAGGATGACGATCCGCACGAGCGGGCCGCCGCCCTCGAACGCGTCGCCCGGTCCCGCTTCGAGGTGAACCGGATGCCGCTGCGGATCCCGGTGGCCGGGCTCGAGCTCGCCGGGCTCGAGCTGGCCGGGAACGGCGCCGTCGTCGGACACTGACACCGGGGATCAGACCCTTCAGACCCCCGGGCTCGGCTGCGGCTCCACCACGCCCGGCTGCGGCACGGCGCGATGTTCCAGTTCGCGCTGTGCCCAGCGGGCGGTGGGCGGCACGGCGAGCCCGGTCAGCGCGAAGCCGATGCCGACGATCCACCAGCCGGGGCGGCCCAGGTCGATGCACAGCGCGATGAGCACGCTCGGGCCGATGGTGATGCCGAGGCCGAGGCCCATGCCGAACAGGCCCTGGTACTGGCCGACCGCGTCGTCCGGGGCGAGCGCGAAGGAGAGTTCGAATCCGCCCGCGGCCTGCCACATCTCGCCGAAGGTGTGCACGGCCACGGCCGCGAGCAGCACCACGAGCACCAGCCAGCCGGGGGCGCCGGAGACCAGCGAGACCGCGACGCAGGAGAGCAGGAAGGCGAAGCCGGCCCGGCGGAACGCGGCCGCGCCGGCCGGAACCGAGTCGATGCGCCGGCTCGCGCGCACCTGGAGGCAGACCACGATCGCGGTGTTGAGCAGCATCACCGCGGACACCGACCAGCGCGGCGCCGTGGTGCGTTCGAGCAGCCACAGCGGCACCGCGACGGTCAGCACCCGGTACTGCACCGCCATCAGGCCGTCCAGCACGGTGAGGGCGACGTAGGGCCGGTCGCGCAGCGCGATCCAGCGCGGCCCGGGCCGGGCCAGGCGCGGCGGCACGCTCGGCATCAGCGCCGCGGTCACCGCGCCGATGCCGTAGGAGACCGCGCTGGCCGCGATCACCAGCACGTACGCGTCCTGGGTGTCGCGCTCCACCGCCCAGGCCGCGACCAGGGCGCCGACCGCGATGCCCAGGTTCGTCACGGCCCTGAGATAGCTGCGGAACTCGGCCGGGCGCTCGCCGCCGTACTTGGCCACCAGCGGACCGCGCGCGGCCGGGCCTGCGGACTGGGCGACGGCGCTGACCGTGGCGCACAGCAGGAACGGCCAGAACGCCCGGCTCAGACACAGCCCGGCCATGGCCAGGCCGCCGAGCAGCAGGGTGACGCTGTAGACGCCGCGGGCGCCGAGCCGGTCGGCCAGGTGGCCGATCGGGACGCCCGCGGCCAGCGAGACCGCGCCGGCCGCACTCATGCCGAGGCCGACCTCGGCCGCGGGCAGGTGCAGCCCCTGGGTCAGGTAGAGCACACCCGCGGTCAGGTAGATGCCGTAGCCCAGCATGGTCAGCAGCGTCGCGGCCGCAAGCAGCCGCCGGGCCGCGCCCTCGGGAAGCCAGGCCGTCACGGCCGCCACCCCCTCCCCCGCGCCGTCGGGCGCGGGCCTCGTTCACCGTGGACCTGAATCAGATCCCTGTTCAGGTTATCGCTCGAGCAGCGCGAGGCCGCAGTTCATCCCGCCGCCGAATCCGGCCAGCAGCACCGATTCCCCGGCGCCGATCGCCTCGGCCCGCCAGGCCTCGTCCAGCGCGATCGGGATGGAGGCGGCGCCGGTGTTGCCGTAGTGCTCGACGTTCAGGTGCATCCGGGTGTCCGGCAGCTCGAGCAGGTCGGCCAGCTCCCGCAGCATCACGCCGTTCGCCTGGTGCGGGACCAGGTGGCGCAGCTCCTCGGGGCGCAGCCTGGCCTCGTCCAGCAGCCCGTGTACGAGCTTGGGCACCTGGGCCGCGACGAACTCGCGCACGCCGCGCCCGTCCATCCGGAAGTAGTGCCCGCCCTCGCGCACCGTGCCCTCCGAGGCCGGCCGCCGGCTGCCGCCGGCCTCCACCCCGATCAGCCCGTGCTCCGCGCCGAATCCGCGCAGCCGCCCGGCGTACAGGCCGCGGCCGCGCGGCGCCGGGCCCAGCACGACCGCCCCGGCGCCGTCGCCGAACAGGATCGCGGTCTTGCGGTCCTGATAGTCCAGGATGCGCGAGTAGACGTCCGCGCCGATCACCAGCGCGAGGCCGTCCGCGGCGGCCGAGCGCAGCAGCCCGCCGGCCATGGCGAGCGCGTAGACGAAGCCGCTGCACACCGCGTTGACGTCGACCGCGGCGGCCTGGTCGGCGCCGAGCAGGTGCTGCACGAAGCTGGCGGTGGCCGGCTGCGGCTGGTCGGGGGTGGAGGTGGCCACGACGATGGTGGTGAGCTCGTGCGCGCTCACCCCGGCCGCGGCAAGGGCGCGCCGGCCGGCCTCGGCCGCGAGATCGGAGGTGGCCTGGTCGGGGGCGGCCCGGTGCCGGGCCCGGATGCCGGTCTTGCGTTCGATCCACTGCGCGTCCACGCCGGCCGGGCCGGCGATCTCCGTGTTGGACACCACCCGCGCCGGCAGGTAGGAGCCGGTGCCGAGGATGCCGATGGGCTGCTGCTGTGCGATCGCGGTCATGACTGCTGTCCGTCCTTGGGGGAAGCGGGCGTCGCGGCGCCCGGGCGTCAGTCGGTGTCGGGCGCGTCCGGCTCCACGGTGAACCGGACCGCCTCGACCAGTTCGCGCGCCAGCTTCTCGGCCGCCGCGGAATCCTGGGCGCCGACCACCAGGAGGCCGGCGCGGTCGCTCGACTTGCGCAGCGGGCCGAGGGTGGCGCCCGGCCGCGCGGAGAGCTCGGAGTAGATCACCGCCGGGTGGGCCGCGACCTCGTCCCAGCCCTCGATCCGCACCAGGCGGCCGGGCGGCGGGGTGAGGTAGCGCACCGCCGCGCCGCGCTGCGCGACGAACTCCTTCGGACCCTGATAGCGGCCGAGCATGTCCTGGAACACGGTGCCGTAGAGCTCGAGGCCGGGGAAGGCGTACTCGAGCATGCGGTGGATCCAGTCGCCGCCGTAGCGGCCGTGCACCTCGCCGAGCACGACCGCCTCGTCGGTGAGCCACAGCTCCACGTGGAAGGCGCCGACGCGCAGGCCGAGCGTGCGCAGCGCGGAGGTGACGGTCTCGCGCACCCGCGCCTCGTCGGTCTCGGACAGCCCCGCGGGCAGGGTGTGGCCGATCTCGACGAAGTAGGGCGGCTCGGCCTTGTCCTTCGCGGTCACGGCGAAGACGCGCGGCTCCCCGTCCAGGAACACGCCCTCCACACTGAATTCCGGCCCTGAGACGAACTGCTCGATCAGGAAGCGGTCGGGCTCGGGCAGCTCGCCCACCGCCTCGGCCAGCAGCGCCGCGTCCCGCACCAGGCTCACCCCGATGCTGCCCATGGCGTCGCGCGGCTTGATCACCCAGGGTCCGGCGAACTCGGCCGCGAACGCCAGCGCTTCGTCGGTGTCCGTACACAGCCGGACCCGCGGCTGGACGAATCCGGCCTCGGCCAGCGCGTTGCGGCACAGGTCCTTGGTGCGGATCCGGCGCACCGCGTCCGGCGGGTTCCCGGCCACGCCGAGCTCCTCGGCCGCCTCGGCCACCGCCACCTGCGCCATCTCCTGCAGCGCGAAGACGAGGTCGAAGCCGCGCCCGCGCCAGGCCTGCCGGGCCGCCCAGGCACGGGTGGCCGCCGGGTCGGCGAACTCCACCGCGGAGACCGCGTCGGCCGCGTCGATCACCGTCGGGGTGGCCGCCAGCGCGGCGGCCGGCCCGGTCACGTGGGTGGCCAGGCCGTGCGCGGCGGCCTGGGCGAGCGCGTCGCCCACCATGCCCACGCTCAGGCTCACCGCCCGGGCGCCGCCCACCAGCAGCAGCGTCGGGGTGTCCGATTCCGTGTCAGTTCCCATGGTCCGTCCGTTCGTTCTCGAGTTGAGCGGCTGCGATCGGTGCGCCGGCGTGGTCCTCGACGAGATCGTCTCCGGCGGGTTCGAGGACGGCGAGTACCTGCCCGGCCGCCACCGCGTCGTGCAGGGCGGCGCCGAGCGAGGCGATCACCGACCTGGCCGGGGCGACCAGGCGGTGCTCCATCTTCATCGCCTCGAGCACCAGCACGGTCTCCCCGGCCTCCACCACGTCCCCGGCCGCGTGCGGCAGGGCGACCACGGTGCCGGGCAGGGTCGACCGCAGCACATTATCCGTGTTCTGATCATTCTCCAGGCCGTACACGTGCTCGGCCAGGGCGATCCGGTACCCGTCCACGGCGAGTTCGTATCCCTCGCCGGTGCGCAGGCCGAACCAGGTGTGCGGGCCGACGCGGCCGTGCCAGAGCCGGCCGCGGGCGGCGCCGGAGACATCGAAGGGCACTTCGTCCACCGCGACCACGAGTCCGCGGCCGGAGCGGGAGAGCAGCCGGGCCACCCGCTCCCGCTCGCCGCGGCGCACCGCGATCCGGCCCAGCGGCGCGGCCGGGTCGAGCGCGGCGCGGTCCAACGGGCCGAGGCCGCCGAACCAGGGCGAGTCGGGGTACGGGCCGCCCAGCCCGGCCATGGCCGCGGCGCAGGCCACCGCGGCCTCCTCCGGCTCGGCCGCGCCGTCCGCGACCACCCGGTCCACCAGGTGCGTGTCCATCCGGCCGGCCCGCACCCGCGGCTCGTCCAGCAGCCGGGCCAGGAAGCCCACGTTCGTGGTCAGCCCGAGCACGGCGGTGGCGCCGAGCGCGGCGCGCAGCCGGCGCAGGGCGGTGGCGCGGTCCGGGCCGTGCGCGATCAGCTTGGCCACGAGCGGGTCGTAGTGCTCCGGCGCCGCGCCCGCGTCCTCGAAGGCCGCCTCCACCCGGACCGACTCCGGCCAGCGCGCCAGCAGCGCCCGGCCCGGCGCCGGACGGAAGCCCGCGGCCGGGTCCTCGGCGTAGACACGGCATTCGACCGCATGGCCGGTGGCCGAGATCTCCTCCTGGGCCAGCGGCAGCGGCTCGCCCGCGGCCACCCGCAGCTGCCACTCCACCAGGTCGAGGCCGGTGATCTCCTCGGTCACCGGGTGCTCGACCTGCAGGCGGGTGTTGACCTCGAGGAAGTAGAAGTCGCCGGCCGGGCCGAGGATGAACTCGAATGTACCTGCATTGACGTACTTCAGCGCCTCGGCGCCGCGCACGGCCGCATCCAGCAGCGCCGCCCGCACCGTCGGGTCGAGTCCGGCCGCCGGGGCCTCCTCCACGATCTTCTGGTGCCGCCGCTGCAGCGAGCAGTCCCGCTCGAACAGGTGCACCACCGCGCCGTGCACGTCCCCGAACACCTGGACCTCGATGTGCCGCGGCCGGGCCACGTAGCGCTCGGCCAGCACCCGGCCGTCGCCGAACGCGGCCCGGCCGAGCCGGATCGCCTCGGCCGCCGCGTCGGCCAGCTCGGCCTCCTCGTGCACGACCCGCATGCCCTTGCCGCCGCCGCCCGCCGTGGGCTTGAGGATCAGCGGGTAGCCGATCCGCCGCGCGTCGGCCAGCAGCGCGTCCACCGACTCGGTGGCCTCGGCCGAGCCCGGCAGCACCGGCACCCCGGCCGCGGCCATCAGGGCCCTTGCGGTGGACTTGTCGCCCATCGCGGCGATCGTCTCCGGCCGCGGCCCGACGAAGGTGAGCCCGGCCGCGAGCACCCGTTCGGCGAAGCGGGGGTTCTCGGAGAGGAATCCGTAGCCCGGGTGCACCGCGTCGCAGCCGTGCCGCACCGCCGCGTCCACCAGGGCGTCGATGTTCAGGTAGCTCTCGGCCGCCGGGGCCGGGCCGATCGGGGCCCGGGCGAAGGCGCCGAACAGGTGCTCGGCCTCGGTGTCGGCCTCGGAGTGCACGGCCACGTACTCGACGCCGAGCCGGGCACACGTGCGGGCGATCCGCCGGGCGATCTCGCCGCGGTTCGCGATCAGGACTCGCTTGAGCATCGCCATCACATCCTGAACACGCCGAACTGCGTGTCCTGTCTCGGGGAGGTCGCGGCCATCGCCAGCGCGAGGGTGAGCCAGGACCGGGTGTCGACCGGGTCGATCACCGCGTCCACCCACAGCCGCGCGGCGAAGTACACCGGGCGGGACTGCTCGTCGTAGGCCTCGATGATCGGGCGGCGGATCGACTCCTCCTCCTCGGCCGACAGTTCGAGGCCCTGCTTGGCCAGCTGCTCGGCCCGCAGCAGCGCCATCACCGTCGCGGTCTGCTCCGCGCCGACCACGGTGGACTTCGCGCTCGGCCACATCGCCATCAGCGTCGGGCCAAGCGGGCGGCCGCACATGGCGAAGTTGCCCGCGCCGAAACTGCCGCCGACCACGAGGCTGAACTTGGGCACCCGGGCCGTGGCCACCGCGTTGACCAGCTTCGCGCCGTGCTTGGCGATGCCCTCGGCCTCGTACTGCGCGCCCACCATGAACCCGTTGATGTTGTGCAGGAACAGCAGCGGGATGTCGCGCTGGACGCAGAGCTCGATGAAGTTGGCCGCCTTCAGCGCGCTCTCGGAGAAGAGCACCCCGTCGTTGATCAGCACGCCGACCGGATAGCCGCCGATGTGCCCGGTGCCGCAGACCAGGGTCGTGCCGTAGCGCGCCCGGTACTCCGCCAGCTCGCTGCCGTCGAGCAGCCGGGCCAGGATCTCCCTGGCCGGGATCGGCTCGCGCAGGCCGGCGCTGACGATCCCGGCCAGCTCGGCCGGGTCGTACTTCGGCGGGCTCGGCTCGCGCGGCGGCTCGGCCAGCCGCGGCCCCGGGTTGCGCGCCACGATCTCGCGCACCAGGGCCAGGGCGTGCTCGTCGTCGAGGGCGTAGTGGTCGGCCACCGCGGACACCCGGGTGTGCAGGTCGGCGCCGCCGAGCGTCTCGGCGTCCACCACCTCGCCGGTGGCCGCCTTGACCAGCTGCGGGCCGCCGAGGAAGACGGTGCCGTTGCCGCGCACGATGACGGTCTCGTCGCACATGGTCGGGATGTACGCCCCGCCCGCCGTGCACGAGCCCATCACGGCGGCGATCTGGGTCAGCCCGAGCGCCGACATCTCGGCGATGTTGCGGAAGATGGTGCCGAGCGTGTTCGGGCCGGGGAAGATCTCGGCCTGCAGCGGCAGGTACACCCCGCCGGAGTCGACCAGGTAGATGCAGGGCAGCCCGTTCTGCCGGGCGATCTCCTGGGCGCGCAACTGTTTCTGCACCCCCAGCGGGAAGTACGAGCCGCCCTTGACCGTGGCGTCGTTGGCGAACACCATCACCAGGCGCCCGGCCACCACGCCGATCCCGGTCACCAGCGCGGCCGAGGGCACCGGCTGCTCGTACACCTCGTGCGCGGCCAGCTGCCCCACCTCGAGGAAGGCCGAGCCGGGGTCGAGCAGCAGCGCGAGGCGCTGACGGGCCGTGAGCTTCCCGCGCTCGGCGTGCCGCCGGTGCGAGCGCTCGTCGCCGCCGGCCAGGGCGGCGCCGCGGGCCTCGGCCACCGAGCGGCGGCGCTCGTCGAAGTCGGCGAGATTGCGCCGGAAGGCCTCCGAGCGCGGGTCGATGTACGTACTGAGCGCGGCCACGGTCAGTCGAGCTCCGCCCGCAGCTTCGCCAGCAGCAGGCAGAAGCGCTCGATGTCGGCCGTCTCCATGTTCGCGCGCATCATCAGCCGCAGCCCGGCCTTGCCGCGCCCGATCACCGGGAAGAAGATCGGCGAGGTGTAGAAGCCCTCCTGGTAGAGCGCCTCGGCCAGCTTCACCGTGAGCGTCTCGTCGCCCAGGTTCACGTGCCGGATGGGCAGCCCGTCGCCGTGCTGCTCGGTCTCGATGTGGCTGTCGAAGAGCGCGATGTTGCGCTGCAGCCGCTGCTGCAGTTCGGTCAGCTCCGCCGTGCGGTGCAGCTCCACCGAGGCCAGCACGGCGCCGAGCCCGGCGGTGTTGATGCGCTGGGACCACATGATCGGGCCGCCGTTGCGGATCGCCACCGTGCGCCGCCGCTGCGAGCCGCGCGGGCCCAGGAAGACCGCGCCGCCAGACGCGCCGAAGCCCTTGTTGAGCGAGGTGATGATGAGCGTCTGGTCGTTGATCTCGCCCATCTCGCTGAGCACCACGCCGCGGCCGAACTCGCCGACCGTGGAGACGCCGTGGGCCTCGTCGAAGAACAGGAACAGGCCGTACTTCTCCTGCAGCCGCAGCAGTTCCTTGACCGGGGCCTGGCCGCCGGTGCTGTAGACGCCGTCGGCGACGTAGGCCACCCGCTTGTGCGTCTTGCAGAGCTCTTCCAGGGCCTCGACGTCGTTGTGCCGGACCGTGGTCAGCTCGGCCTCGTCCGCGACGGAGGGCTTCATGGCGTTGAGGCAGAAGTGCGCGGTGCGGTCGAAGACCATCAGCGGCGGCTCGTTGTCGGTGAACAGGCCCGAGGCCACCAGCGGCAGCGCGGCCCAGGCGGCCGCGGCGCAGGAGGCGACGGTGACCACCTCCGCGTTGAAGAGCTCGGACATCGCCTCCTCGGCGTCGAGCAGCGAGGTGAAGCGCACCCGCATGCGCGAGGTCGAGGTGTTGAGCGCGCCCTCGGCCAGCACCGCGTCCGCGGCGGCCCGCACCAGCCGGGGGTGGGTGTCGAGGCCGAGGTAGGAGTAGGAGGACATGTTCAGGAACTCACGGCCGGTCTCGACGGAGCGGTGCCGCCCGCCGCCGAGGCCCTTGACGATCACGTCGAACAGGCCGGCCTTTTCGGTCACGTCCCAGAACACGTCGCTGATCTCGGCGGACTTCTTCACGTTCAGGTATTCGTGCACGGCGGGTCCTCACGGATGAGATGGGGTAGGCGGAGTGGATCAGGCATGGGAGTAGAAGCCGCGCCCGGTCTTGCGGCCGAGCAGTCCGGCCTCGACCATCCGCAGCAGCAGCGCCGGCGCGGCGTACTGCGGCTGCTTGAACTCGGCGTGCAGGGACTCGGCGATGGCCACCACCACGTCGAGCCCGATCAGGTCGGACAGCCGCAGCGGCCCCATCGGGTGGGCGCAGCCGAGCTCCATGGCCTGGTCGATCTCGGCGGCGGTGGACGGGCCGGACTCGACCATCCGCACCGCGGCGAGCAGGTACGGGATCAGCAGGGCATTGACGATGAACCCGCTGCTGTCGGCGGCCCGCACGCAGGTCTTGCCGAGCACGGTGTCGACGAAGGTCTGCACCTCGTCGACCACCTCGGGGGCACTGAGCAGCGTCGGCACGATCTCGACCAGCGGGAGCACGCCGACCGGGTTGAAGAAGTGCACGCCGAGAACCCGCGCGCCCCGGGTGGTGGCGCCGGCCAGCCGGGTGATGGAGATGGACGAGGTGGTGGAGGCCAGGATCGCGGACGGCGCGGTGGCCTTGTCCAGGGCGGTGAACAGCTCGAGCTTGACCGCCTCGTCCTCCGGCCCGGCCTCAATCACCAGGTCGCGGTCGGACAGGTCGGCCAGGTCCATGCCGACCGTGATCCGGGCCAGCGCGGCGTCTCGGGCGCCGGCCTCGATCCGGCCCTTAGCCACCTGCCGCTCGAGCGAGGCCGCGATCCGCCGCGGCGCCGCGGTCAGCGAGGACTCGCGGGAGACGGACAGGCGCACGTCGAGACCGCGCAGCGCGCACAGCTCCGCGATCCCCGCGCCCATCGTGCCGGAACCCACCACCCCGATCCGGGTGATGGCGCTCTGGTCGACGGAATCGGTGTCGACGGACATGGTCGGTTCCCCCAATCCGGGCGAGGACGTCGCGGCGAGTGCCGCGACCACGTCGAAGTCCACCAGCCGGCCCCATCCGCCGGACCTCGCCCCGACTTCGCCCGGTGATGGCGGCCCATCGCGGCGTGATGGGGCGCTGATGCGGCGGATGGGAACCGGAAATGGAAATCAGAGGACTCATTCCGCGTGGCGCGCTCCGCCCGCCCGGCCGGCTGCGCCATGATGAGGCCCGAGCGCCGTACGGCGAAGGATCCCGAAGGGAGCGGGCATGCCGGATTCACCGCCTCCGGCCGGGCCGGGGGAACTGGTCTGCGTCGTGCTCGACGACGTCCCCGGGTTCGACCCGCTGGAGAAGGCCGCCGAGCGGGTCGCGGCCGCGATCCCGCGGCTCGACCGGCTCGGCTTCGCGACGCAGGGTACCGATCTGCGCGGCGGCGGCCGGTCCGCCGACGTGCTGGGCCGGCTCGAGGCCTGGACGCCGCGGCCGGGCCGGCCGCTGCTGCTCTACTGGACCGGGCACGGCGTGCTGCACCGCGAGCAGCTGCTGCTGGTGTGCCGGGACTCGCCGCGCGAGCCGGGCGCGGAGACGGCCGCCGTGGTGCGCGCGGACATGCTGGGCGCGCTGCTCGCGGCCAAGCGGGTCGAGCAGATCATCGTGTTCGTCGACACCTACCGCGAGGGCGGCGGCATCGACGAGCTGATCAGGGGTTACCGGGAGAAGCGCGAGAGCCTGCCGACGGCCGTGGCCAAGCAGATGAGCCTGGCCGTGCTCGGTACGGCGCAGCGCGACGAGCAGGCCGCGCAGGGCGCCTTCGCCGACGCGCTGATCCGCTTCGTGGACGGCCCGCACACCGGATCCGCCGAGTTGGAACGCTCCCGGCGGCTGACCGTCGACCAGTTCTCCGAGGCGCTGCAGCAGATCCTCGACGACACCACCGAGCGCCGCCAGACGCTGGAGCGGCTCTCCAGCGGGGTGGGCGAGCCGACGCTGGACAACCCGTACTACAAGCCGCACCTGCCCGACTTCCCCACCCAGCTGCGCGCGGGCCGGCGCCCGATCATCGACCGCGAGCTGTCCGAGCACTTCATGCTGAAGTTCCGGGGCATCGAGGTGCTCGGCGACCGCGGCTGGTACTTCTCCGGCCGCCGCCGCACGCTCGAGGAGATCACCGCCTGGCTCGGCCGGCCGCAGCACGGGCTCTTCGTGCTGACCGGGCCGCCCGGCTGCGGCAAGTCGGCGGTGCTGGGCCGGCTCGCCGTGCTCTCCGACCCGCGCTCGCGCCGGCTGGCCGAGGAGGCCGGCGCGCTGGCCCGGCCGACCGGGGCGGGCCGGGGGCCGCTGGACGTCGGACTGCACATCAGGGGCCTGACGCTCGCCGAGTGCGTCGCGGGCATCGCCGCCGGGCTCGGCGTCATGGCCGAGGACGCGCGCGAACTGTGCCAGGCGGTCGCGGCCCGCTCCAGTGCCCTGCAACGGCAGCTGGTGGTGATGGTCGACGCCCTCGACGAGGCGAAGCCGGCCGACCGCCTGGCCATCGCGGCGGACCTGCTGCGCCCGCTCGCCGAGATCGGCCACGCCAAGGTGCTGGTCGGGGTGCGCGCGGAGGCCCAGCCCGACGGCAGCGGCGCGGCCTCGGCGGTGGCCGTGCTCGAACCCGGCGCCGACCGGGTGTGGCGGCTGGAGCGCGACGATCCGGACGGCGAGTCGGACATCGCGGCGTACATCAGGTACCGGCTGATGGACCACGCCGACTCGCCGTACGCGCGGCTGCGGCGGACCGACGCGGCGCAGCAGGCCGGGCTGGTGCTCGCGCGCCGCGCGGACGGGATCTTCCTGCTGGCGCGGGCGTTCTGCCAGGTGCTCGAGCACCAGCCGGAGATTCCCGACCTCGCCACCGCGGACAGCCAGGAGCTCTTCTCCCAGGACGTCAACCGGGTCTTCGCCGCGGACCTCGCTCGCTTCGGGTCCGAGGAGGCCCTGGTGCGCGACGTGCTGGTCCCGCTCGCCTGGGCCGAGGGCAAGGGCCTGCCCGCGCCGCTGTGGGCGGCGCTGATAGGCACGATGCGCGCGGACGGCCCCGCGCTCCCGGCGGAGGGCATGCGCGCACTGATCGAGAAGGCTTCGGCCTACCTGATCGAGTCCAGCGAGGACGAGCAGCCCGTCTACCGGCTCTACGCCGAGCAGTTCGCCCGGTTCCTGCGCTCCGGGACCGACGCCGTCGCGGCGCAGAGCGCGATGACCGAGACCCTGCTCGCGTCCTTCCAGGAGAACGGCGTGCGGGTCTGGGAGCGCGCGAATCCGTACGTCCGGCGCCATCTGGCCGCGCATGCCGCCGCGGCCGGGATGCTGCGCACGCTGGTGGCCGATCCGCACTTCCTGGGGTACGCCGATCCGGACGGGCTGCGCGCGGTGATCGGCGAGGTCGATCCGCAGCACGAGGACTTCGCCCGCCTGTTCGGCCGGGTCGCCCACCGTATGCGTGCCCTGACGACGCGGGACCGGCTGGCGCTGCTGCAGGAGAGCGCCAGCCGGGACGAGCCCGAGCTGCTCCCCCGGCTGAACCTGACCGGCCTGGTCTGGCGCGGGCTCGGCAGCACCTCGGTGCCCACGCCGTTCCACCGGGTGCTCGGCGGGAGCGGGCTGGTGCCGTCCCTGGTCGGGTTCCTGCGGGCGGACGAGCGCCCGCTCGTGGCGAGCTATGACGGCGCGACGGTGAACGTGTGGGACCCGGCGAACGGCGAGCGGCTGCAGACCCTGGGCCGGATCCACGCCACCGGCGGCGTCGCCGCGTTCGGCACCGTGCGCACGCACGAGGACCTCGGGGCGGCGGGCTCGCGCGTGGCCCCGGTGCTGGCCTACGTCCTCGGCGCGCAGATCATGTTCGTCGACGTGCTCACCGGCGCGAGCGCCCGGCCGCCGCTGCGGGTGGGCGAGGGCGTCTCAGTGCTCGGATTCGCCCGGATCGGCGAGCGCGAGGTGCTGGCCGTCGCGCAGGCCGAGAAGGTACTGATACTCGCCTGGCGGGACGGCGCCCGGATCCGCACCCTCGAGACCGGCCGGGTCGGCGCCCTGGCCTGGTCCGCGCGCGGGGCCGAGGCGTACCTGGCCACCGCCGACCAGTCCGGCGTCACGCTGTGGGATCCGGCGTCCGGCGAGCCGCGGCACCGGGTGGGAGCCGCGCACGAGATCAGCGCCCTGACCATCGCGGTCGCCGCCGACGGCCCGGTCCTCGCCTTCGACGGGCCGCGCTCGGGTATCGGGCTCTGGCACGCCGCACGCGGCGAGAGCGAGCTGGCCGGACACACCGAGCAGGTCAGCTCCCTGACACTGCTGGCGCTCGGCTCCGCCCTGCTGCTGGCCTCCGGGGCGGCGGATGGCACGACCAGGCTGTGGGACCCGGTCTCCGGCAGCTCCCTGGTGCTGCAGGAGCGGGCCGAGGCGGTGACCGCGGTGTCCCTGGCCGCGATCGACGAGCGTCCGGTGCTGGCCACCGCCGCCGCCAAGGACCGGGACGTGCGGCTGTGGGACCCCGCGCCCGAGCCGGTCGGCTCGGCCCTGGGACACAGCTCCCTGCGCACCCCGGCCAAGACCGCGCGCACGGTCGCGTTCAACGACAACCGCGACGAGCCGTCCGTGGTCGTGGGCACCGAGTCCGGCACGCTCGAACTGTGCCGGCTCGACGGCAGGAGGCTGCTGGCCTGGGAGCTGCCCGGCCGCGTCGCGAGTGCGGCGGCGCACGGCGCGTCCGCGGCCGCCGGGCTGGTGGGCGGGCGCATCGCGGTCTGCCACCGCGGCTCCCAGAACACCCGCGTCTTCGACGCGCACCGCGGCGTCGTCGACGCTCTGGTCTTCCTGCCGAACGGAGTCCTGGCCAGCGGCGGGGCCGACGGAACGGTGAAGTTCTGGGCGCCGGGCACCCTGGAGCCGGCCGGACGGCCGCTGCGGCCCGAGGAGACCGGGGGTTCCGGCGGATCCGGTATCACGGCTCTGGCCTGCGCCGAGACCACCGCCGGGGTGCTGCTCGCGTGCACCTCGGCGACCGCCACCAGCGTGTACACGGTGCCCGGGCGCGAGCGGCTGTGCGAGGTCCCGCGCACGCGCGGCACCCGCCCGACCGCGTGCGCGATCGCCGAGATCGCCGTTCCCGGCCCATCGGATCAGGGAGCTGTCATACCGGCCGCGCAGGGCGTCTCGACCGTGCTGGCCGTCGGCGACGAGGCGGGCGGGCTGCGCCTGTTCGACGCGGCCACCGGCACGCTGCTGCGTCGCCTGGTCGGGCATACCGAGCGGGTGCACCACGTCGCGCTCGGCCGGCTCGGCGGGCGCGACGTGCTTGCCTCGGCCGCCCGCGACGGCACGGTGCGGCTGTGGGACCCGGTCGACGGCGCCTGCCTCGACGTGTGGACCGAGCGCGCGCAGTGGCTGCGCGCGGCCACGTTCCGGTTCCACCGGGACCGGCTGCTGCGCGGGCTGGTGCTGGGCAGCGCCGCGCACTTCGCCCAGGCCGAGCGCGCCCCGGACGGGCTCAGATCCCCGGAATGAGCAGGATCGCGAGCACGCTCAGCGCGCCGCTGACGATCAGCGAGATCCGGTAGCGCCAGCGCACCGAGGCAGCGTGCGCCTCGTGCACCTGGCGCTTCTCGTCGGGGGTGAGGCTGCCGTCGATGACGAGCGAGGCCTCCTTCTCCACCGCCTCGGTCAGGTGCGCCGCGTAGGCGAGGAAGATCGCCACGACCACCCACACCGCCGAGTCCACCATGATCTCGCTGTGCGACGCGTTCGAGCCGCCCTCGATCGACGTCAGAAGGTTGATGCCCGCGCCCGCGGTGAGGCCGGACAGGAAGTTGAGCAGCGATACCGGGATCATGGCCACCCGTTTACGGAGTCGGTCGAGGACGGGGGAAGGAAGAACGCTGCGACCACACTAGCCAGGCCGCCGGGCCGTGCGGAAGTACGCCTCGATTACCCGGACAGCGGCGGAAGACAGCGGTCGTAGGCGCCGCCGAGGACGCGCACGCCGAGTTCGTCGAGCGCGTTCACGAGGTCGAGCGTGATCGGCCCCAGCTCTATCATCCGCTCCAGGTCGTCGAGTTCCCGGTCGTACTGGGCGTACCGCTCCAGCTGCTCGCCCAGCGGGTTGTGCTCGCCCGGCCGGTTCTTCGTGGCCCGCTTCACGCTGCGCAGTGCGGTGCGCCGGCCGGCCATGTCGTCCTGGATCGTGGCGCGGATCGTGGTGACGGCGCGGCGGACCTTGTGCGCCACCTCCGCGGAGACCTCGGGCTCGGAGGCCTCGGGCACGCCCGGCTCCTCGGCGTTCTCCGGGCTCTGCGTCGGACCGGGAGTCGGCCCCGGCTCGGACGTCTCGGCGCCCGACTCGGACGCGCTGTCCGGCGGGCCGTCGATGAACTCGCGGTAGAGCTTGTCCAGCTCCGTGGTCGCCAGGTTCCAGACGCACTCGGCCACCTGCCAGGCGGTGAAGGGCAGCTCGGTGCTCTCCACCGTGCCCTGTATCGCCATGTGCTCGGTCCGGCGCGGGGCCCAGGTGTCCCGGCTGCTGATCCAGGCCAGCAGTTCGGACAGCTTGTCGTAGGCCTTGGCCCGGTCCTCGCCGCCGCTGCTCTGCAGCAGGATCGCCTCGATGATCAGCCCGTAGTCGACCGGAGCGCGGGTGACGTCGGTCTGCTTCTCCATCTCCGCCAGCATCGAGGAGTAGGCCACCCTGATCCGCTGGTCGTAGCGCCCGGGCCGGCCCTGCTTGAGCAGCGCCGTGAGGCACATGGCGTTCGTCATGACCTTGGTGTTCCAGTCGCCGGTCCCACTCGACCAGTCCATCGCCCGCCCGCCGCCGGGCTCGTGCCAGCTCACCAGCCACTCCACGGCCTTATCGGCCAGCGGGCTGTTGGCCTTGCCCACCGCGCACAGCCCGAGCAGCAGCCGCGCGGTCATCCACGGGATCCGCTCCGGATAGAAGCACCCGTCCACGCGCCAGGCCTCTTCGGCGGCGTCGTAGAGCATCTCGACCCGCTCGTCGTGGAAGACCGGGTCCGCGCCCTCCAGGCACAGCAGCACGCCCAGCATCCAGGTGCGGTGCAGCTTCGGCAGCTCGATCCGCTCGGCCCGCATCTCCTCGCGCCACTGCCGGTCCCCGCCGGCCGCGGCCCGCTGCTCGTCCTCGACCTTCATCCGCTTCTTGAGGTGCTCGAAGTCCGCCGCCTCGGCCGAGGGCCGGTCCCCGCGCCAGCGCGGCATCGGCGAGGCCTGATAGTCCCAGCGGTCGCGCACCCGCTGCGCGCACTCGTCCGCGGCCCGGGTCAGGCCGAGCCGGTAGAGCGCGGTGGCCGCGAACGCGGCGCAGGCGGCGTTGTCGCCCCACTCCGGGTCCTGCTCGGCCCGGTGCACCAGCAGGTCGATCATGTGCCGCTGGGTGCTCCAGACCTTGGCGACCAGCTGGCCCACCTCGCCCGAGCCCTGCCGGGTCAGGTTGATCAGGTCGAGCCGGTCGAGCTGGGCCCGGTAGAGCCGGTCGCCGATCTCGTCGAGCTGGTTGGAGGCCCGCACCGCCGGATGCTGCAGGGGATGGTCCGGATCGTCCTTCCAGTGCTGGTGGAAGTAGCGGGCCACCTCGCGCGCCACCGACCGGCTGCCGACCCGGTAACTGGTGTCCCAGCGCTCGATCAGCTCGCCGAACGGGCACGCGTGCGCCACGTACTTGCGCCGCAGCCACGCCGGGATCTCCATGTCGAAGCTGCCCAGGCACGCGAACTCGTACAGGCACGCGCGCAACTCCGGCGTGAGCTCCCCGTCCAGCTTGAACTTCTTCGCCGTGTATTCGGTGAACGCGGCGTCCGTGGGTATCTCGCCGCACTCCTTGAAATAGTCGAGCGCCAGGCTCGCCAGCGTGATGTCCTGCCCGTCCCCGGTCATCCGCCGGAACGCGTCCATCCGGTCCGGACTCACCCCGGCGCGCTCGGCCCACACGTCCACCACCCGGTGCGGCTCGGTCTGCACGTGCATCGCCCGGCCCAGGAACTTCAGCTTCTCCCGGGTCGCGTTCAGCTCCACCCAGCCGTTGGCCAGCACCGAGATGCGCAGGCCCTTGCCCCGCAACGCGTCCACGAGCCCGAACACGGCCTTGGCCGTACTCAGGCTCGCATGGATGTTCTCGACCACCAGCAGATACCACCCGGCCTCCGGGGCCGGGAGCGTGAGCAGCGCCGAGAGCACCGACTCGGGGCCGTCGTCGGTGTCCATCAGGTCCAGGTCGATCCGCTGGATCTTCTCGTCCCGCCCGCACCGGTACGCCATCAGCGCCGTCTGCCCCGACTTGCCCGAACCGGTGCGCCCGTCGATCAACACCGAACGGCCGTCGCGCAGCCGCTGCTCGATGGCGTTGGCCTTCGAATGCGCGATGATGACCGAGTCAGGGCCGTTCTGCTGCTGCCCGCGCGGGCGCGGCGAGGCCTCCACGTCCTCGAACCGCGGCAGCCCGTTGCCGATCTTGTGGTGCGCCCAGTGGTACCCGTTCACCCCGTGCTCCGAGGCGGCCCGCACCAGGTAGCAGCCGAGCAGGTCCAGCGCCCAGTAGGTGCGCTCGGCGCCGTTGCCCGCGGCCGGCTCGGCCTCGGCTTCGGCCTCGGCGGCCTCGCGGGCCTCGTCGATCACGGAGACGGGCACGCTCGCGCTGAGCTCGAACCCGTCGGAACCGAGCAGGGTCACGCGCACCGTGCCGGCGCCCGCGGACCGCAGGTCGTAGACGAGTTCGGACTCCCAGTACTCGGCCGGATAGCTGTTCTCCTGCAGCCGCTTCTCGCGCTGGACCTTCACCTCCTGAATGAAGATCTGCGCCGAGCGGGGCGTGGAGTTTGTCGGAGACGTGGGCGCGTCCACCTTTCGCCAGCGTGTGTCGGATTCTCAGCAGCGGCGCGTCGGGCCGGGGGTACTCACACGGCTTCGAACACCGGCCTCGCTTCGTTATTCTCCCGCTTGCGGGCGATGACGCGCAGGTACTTGGTGGACTGCAGTTCGCCCTGCAGCCGCTCGCTCGGCGTGCACTGCATGATCTCGAAGCCGGCCGCGTTGAAGAGCCCTACCACCTCCTGCTTGCCGCCGAGATCGGTGCTGGTGATGCGCCGCGCGTACTCGCGCGCGTCGTCGCAGATCGCGTCGATGCTCGACCGCAGCTGAGGCTTCCACCGCCGGGCGATCCCCCGGGCCCGCATGGTGAACTCGGTGATCTCGTCGAGTCCGTCGCCGGGCTGGTCCTCGGGGTGCAGCCGCACCGTGGTGACCACATGGCCTCCCGGCGCCAGCAGGTCCGCCCACCGGTTGAGCACCACCGACGCGTCGATGTCGTCGAACCGGGTGAGGAACGCGTCGGTGACGATCAGGTGGTAGCCGTCGACCTCGCTGCACAGCGTCTTGACCGTGGACTCCTTGCGGATGTCCGCCTCGTGCGTGCCGATCTGGAACGGCACCACGTGGTTGGCGTACCAGCGGCAGGCGAGCAGCGGCGTGGGGCAGATGTCGAGCACGTCGATCCGCGGATCGGGGCGCCGGTCGGTGGCCTCGTGCCGGCTGCGCTGCCAGGCCTCGATGACGAACGCCAGCATCGAGTAGTCCGCCGTGCCGGTGATCAGGATCCGCGGCCGCTCCCCGGAGCCGTCGGGCTCCTGCGAGGTCCCGGCCCCGGCCGCGCCGGCCGGCTTGCTGCGCCAGGCGTGCTCGTCCAGCAGGCGCATCAGCTCATTGCGGAAGAAGTCCGCATGCCAGCCGGGATTGGAGACCATGCCGAACAGCCGCAGATACTGCCAGGCACCGTGGTACCAGCTGCAGTTGCGCCCGCTGTAGTTGTCCGCGCACGCCACCGGCGCTATCGCGGCCATCTGCTCGGCGCTCTCCAGCAGCGGGTCGGTGAGCGAGCGGGCCGGGGTCACGTCCAGCCGCTCGGAGGCGTGCTCCCACAGGTCGCGCCACATCACGCCGGCGTCGTGCACGTCGGTGTCGCGTCCGCTCACCGTCCAGACCGGCGCGCCGTCCTCGGTCGGCTCCTGGGACATCACGGCGTCCTCGTCCACGATCCAGACCAGGCTCACCGGGATCTTCGTGGTGCTCTCCGACCCGAGTCCGGCCAGCTGCACGCACTTGGAGTGGATGCCGATGCTGGCGTCCTCGTCCACCTGACGGTTGACCAGATCCGGTTGCAGGCCTCCGGGAGGGACCAGGTAGACCCTCTCCACCCGGCAGTCGGTCTCCACCAGGCTGCGCGAGAGGGCCTGGGCCAGGCTCACGATGCCGGCCTGGTCGCGTTCGAACCGCCAGCGGCGCGCGGCTCCGGGCCGGCGCGAGACCGGCAGGGTGGCCGCGGACAGCGGCATGATCTGCTGGACCAGCCGGCGCACCTCGGTGGCCACCTGGCGTACGAGCTCGGTGGCCGCCGTGTCCGGCACCCGCACGATCTCCTGGTCGGCGCCGTCGAAATTGGCCCGGTGCACGGTCAGGGCCCAGCGAGCGGCCCGCAGCGCGAACGAGGCCACGGCCTCGGAGTCCGCCGCGGTGCTCACGTCGGAGGAACTCATGGTGTGTCAACCCCTCGAAGATTCCGACACCGGGCGACCAGGGCCATGTGGGCATCGCCCTCGTCCGTCGCCCAGTGCGTGACCCCCCAGCCGGTCGGCGAGGAGAGCAGGGACAGCGCCTCTTCCGGAAGGAAGCGGATGGAGGTGAAGCAGCGTACGGTGGTGCCCGGATCGGTCTGCGCCTCTCCGATCACGGTGCGCCCCACCAGGCGCAGCGTGAGCCGGGGATTCGTCTGCGCGCACGCGGCCGCGCGCAGCGGTTCCAGCACGGCGTCGGTGAAGGCCTCGGTCCGATACGGATCGAGTATGGCGTCCTCGCCGCTGTCCGATCGGTACAGCGTAAGGCTCGCCAACAGCGTGTCACCCGCGCGCAGACTCAACGCCAGGTTTCGCAAGGCCTGCCCGGGGTCGGCGAGGTTGCCGAGCATGTGGCCCAGGACGCAGGCGAGCACCGGCTGCGTGCCGTGCCGCCAGGCCTCGATCCGCGTGGTGGGCCCGCTCTCCATGTCCCAGTGCGCCGTGCTCACGTCGAGGTCGGGCCGGGACTCGGCGAGCCGCTCGGCGGCCAGCCCGAGGAGGGTGGAGCTGAAGTCCAGACCGAGGTAGCGCCGCCGCCGGGCGAGTCCGGGCAGCAGCTGGTCGGCCGTGTCGAACAGGGCCGTGGTGTGGGTGCCGTTGCCCGGGCCGATCTCGACGATCTGCTCCGGCAGGAACTGCGGCCTGGCCCGGCGCAGGGTGGCCACCTCGTGCCGCGCGTCGCCGATCACCGAGGCGTAGCCGGTGGTGCGGGCCAGGGTGTCGTGGGTGAACGCCGCGCTTCCGGCGTACGCGTATTTGAGCGGAAGAAAGCCCCGGCGTACGTGTTCGAGTATCTGTTCGAGATGACTCGGGTGCTCGAGCCACTGGTTCAGTGTATTCGATCTCTGTATTCGATCATCATGCCCCCGGCGCAGGTGTCGGGTTATCATGGTGCCGTCGGTCGGATATGCCAATGCCGCCCCCTACATATCACCTCTGCGACGTGGCGTCCCCCCACATCTGCCAGGGTGCAACGCCTGGTCTCTGGTCGCAGCGTAGCCTCAAGCAGGAGGTCCGCATAGAGGTCACCGATCGCGAGCTGATAACTTTCCCCACGCCGGAGTGCGCCATGGCGGCTCGTCGGCGTCGCGCGTGACCCCGTGTACGACAGGTGTGAGTGCGGTCGGATGAACCGTCTCGGCAGTGAAGGAACACACGTGAGTTCCGTGATGAAGTCATATGATCTCAGCTTTCTCATTCTCCACGGCTGGCAGAACCGTCGGCCGCCCGGTCATTGGCAGTACTGGTTGGCCGGGGAACTGGCCAACTCGGGATACCCGGTGGAATATCCGCAGCTGCCCGAACCGGATCACCCGGAACTCGAGGACTGGACGGCCGCGATCGTGAAGGCGGCCGGCCGTCTCGAGACCCGGGAACGGGTCGTCGTGTGCCACAGCCTCGGCTGCCTCGCCTGGCTGCACGCCACCACGCTTCTCGACGCGGCCGGACTCCCGGCGCTCTCGCCGCCCGGGACCGGCGGCGACGCGGGGTACCGGGTGGTGCTCGTCGCCCCGCCCGGGCGCACGTTCCTGCGCGAGACCAGCGAGATCGCGCGGTTCGCACCGGAGATGTGGCCGAAAACCCCGAACTCCTCGGGTCCGTCCGCGATCGAGACCCTGCTGGTCCGCTCCGACGGCGACCCGTACTGTCCGGTATCCGAAGACCTCGCGCTCCCCCGCGTCCCCGGCCTGCGGACCAGGGTCGTGCCAGGCCAGGGGCACTTCGACATGAACGCCGGGTACGGCAGTTGGCCGGGGATGCTGGCCTGGTGCACCGGGCGGTCCGAGATCGTCGCACGCCGCGGCGAGGCGGACGGGGCAGCCGAGGCGGACGGGGCGCTGCAGGCGGCGGCCGCGCAGGCGCTCTGAGCGGCACGATGTGCGGGGACGGCGCCGAGGTCGCGTGCCGGCGCGCACGGGGGCAGAGTGGGTGGTAGCTCCTGGTCCCTCCCCGGCGAGGAGGCAGCCGTGTGTCGCTGGCTCGCGTACTCCGGTTCCCCCATCCTGCTCTCGCACGTCCTCTACACGCCGATGCACTCGATGATCGACCAGAGTCTGCACTCGAAGCTCGGCGCCGAGACCACCAACGGCGACGGTTTCGGGATCGGTTGGTACGACGGCTCGCCGACCTCGACGCCAGGGCTCTTCCGCAGCACCGAGCCGGCTTGGAACGACCAGAATCTGCGCGAGATCACCGCGCACGTCACCGCTCCGCTGTTCTTCGCGCACCTGCGCGCCGCGATCGGCTCGGCCGTGCAGCAGACCAACTGCCATCCGTTCCGGCACGGCGACTGGCTGTGGATGCACAACGGGTTCATCGACGGGTTCGCCAAGGTCAAGCGCGACCTGATGTTCGCCATGGACGCCTCGCTCTTCCCCACGATCGCGGGCACGACCGACTCCGAGGCGCTGTTCTACACCGCGCTCACCTTCGGGCTGGAACAGGACCCGCCCGCCGCCGTCGCGCGCACGGTCGGGCTGGTGGAACGGCTCGGCCGGGCCCACGGCATCGCCGACCCGTTCCAGGGCACCATCGCCACCACCGACGGCACGACGCTGTGGGTGTTCCGGTACTCGAGCGGCGACAAGAGCAGGTCGCTGTTCATCACCCACGCCCTCCCGCAGATCAGGAAGCTGTATCCGGACCGGGAGATCCTGCGCGAGGCCTCCGACGAGACGCGCCTTGTGGTGTCCGAACCCATCGGCGACCTGCCCGGCGCGTGGGCCGAGATGCCCGAGTCCAGCTACGCGGTCGTGCGCGAGGGCGAGGACCTGTTCAGGCACTTCGCGCCGGTGCCCGCCTGACGGGTCCGCGGATCGTGTGGCGAGATGACCCGGCGTCAGGTGCGCAGTGCGGCGCGTCCGCGCGTCACCGCCTCGGTCAGGTCCGCGCACAGCCGGAACAGCACGTCGAGGCCGGTCAGCCCGAGCACCCGGTCGACCGCCGGGGACGGGACGACCAGCAGGCCGGATCCGGCCGCCGCGGCGGCGCGTTGCGCCTCCAGCAGGGCGTGCGCGGCGGCGGAGTCGAAGAACGCGATGCCGCTCAGGTCCGCGACCAGCGCCCGGCCGGGGCGGCGGGCCGCGGTGAGGGCGGCGCCGAGCTGCTCCGCGCTGGCCAGGTCGACGTCGCCGGACACGCTCACCACGTCGGCGTCCGCGAACGCGGCGACGGTCAGGGCGAGGGCGGGCGGTGAGTGCAGCGGGGCGGTTTGATAGGCGAGGGTGGGCGCCGGCTTGGGCATGGTCGTCTCCCGGACGTGCATGAAGGGTGCCCGAGCCGACTTTTTGACTCGCCGCGGCCCGCACGGCCGCGCGGGAGCAGGATAGCGGCCCGGGATGCCTGACGGTCCGTCGGTTCACTCCCGCGGCAGATCCCGCAGGGCGATGCCGGCCGGATCGGTGCCGGTGCGCGCCACGTACGCGGCCACCCGCCACAACTTCACGTTCAGATCCTGCGACACCCGGGACAGCCGCTCGAACGCCTCCGCCGCGAGGATCCGGTGACGCTCCATCAGGATGCCGGTGGCCTCGCCGACCGCCTGCCGGCTGGCCAGCGCCGCCGCCGCGTTCTCGGCAAGCCGGGCGTTGGCGAAGGTGAGCGAGGAGTAGAGCGCGAACAGGGCCGCGCGTTCCACCGCGGCGGCGTCGAAGGCCTCGGCCTGCTTCGCGTGCAGGTTCAGCGCCACCTTGCCGCCGCCCTGCAGCGGGAGGCTGCACACCACCATGCTCTGGATGCCGAGTCGGGAGGCGGCCGAGGCGAAGCGGGGCCAGCGCCGTTCCCGCGCCATGTCCTCGACGGTGATGATCTCCCGACCGCGCGCGGACGCGGCGGCCAGGCCAGGGCCCTCCCGGTAGTGCGACTGCGCCTGGTCCAGCAGGAGCACCTCGGCGTCGGTGTAGGCGCGGATGCGGATGCCGTCGGCATGCGTGACGGTGGCCAGACCCGCCATGGCGCGGCCGTCGACGACGTCGGCGGCCGCGTGCACGATCTGCTCTCCGGCCGCCTGCATCGTGGCGCATCCCGCGACGGCCTCGGCCATCGACGCGAGCCGCGCCACCAGGCCCGCGCGGCCCGCCATGTCCTGCTCCGTCATCCTCACTCCGCGTGTTCGCTCGCGTACTGTGCCCAGCATGCGCCCGCGGCGGCCGCGGGGAAACAACCGACCGGGACGTTCACCCGAAAGAGGAGGCCCCCCGACCGGGCCCGGCGGGGCCGCGGACGCATGGAAAGCGGCTGGTCGGGTAATCGCGCTTTCTCGGGTACCAGCGCCGAGAATCAGCGAGGGAGTACCACCATGAGCAGTGCAGCGCGGATCGAGGAGACCACCGGGGCCCGGGAGCACGCGGCGGAACTGGCCATGGCGGGCGAGCTCGACCTGCTCGTCGCCCCCGAGCTCTACCAACGCGGCGCGCACGCGCTCGAGGAGCACCACAGCCTGATCCTGGACCTGTCCGAGGTCACCTTCTGCGACTCCTCCGGATTCAATGCCCTGATCCGACTGCGCCGCCGCGCCGAGGAGGCGGGCGGCCACCTGCTGCTGGCCGCCCCGCCCCGCCAGGTCGAGCTGCTGCTCGCGCTCAGCGGCGCGCAGCCGCTGCTGCCCACGTACGCCACCGTCGAGGAGGCGCGCGCGGCGCTGGCCCGGGACTCGGCCGGATAGCCGGCGGGCCGAGCGGGCCGGGCCGCTACCGCTCCACTTCGCCGAGCAGCGCCTTGAGTCGGCCGAGGCCCTCGGCCAGGTCGGCATCGCCCAGGGCGTAGGAGAGCCGGAAGTAGCCGGGCGCGCCGAAGGCCTCGCCGGGCACGAGGGCCACCTCGGCCTCGCGCAGCACCAGGTCGGCCAGTTGCGCCGTGGTGTCCGGGCGGTGGCCGCGCAGCGGCTTGCCCAGCAGGTCCCTGACGGCCGGGAACACGTAGAAGGCGCCGTGCGGGGTGGGGCAGAGCACGCCGTCGATCTCGCCCAGCATCTCGACGCTGAGCCGGCGGCGGCGGTCGAAGGCCGTGCGCATGGCCTCGATCTCGGCGCTCAGGTCGAGGGTGAGCGCCGCCAGCGCGGCGGCCTGGGAGACGTTGGCGACGTTCGAGGTGGCGTGCGACTGCAGGTTGGTGGCCGCCTTGACCACGTCGGCCGGCCCGATCACCCAGCCGACCCGCCAGCCGGTCATCGCGTACGTCTTCGCCACGCCGTTGACGATGACCACCCGGTCGCGCAGGCCGGGCACCAGGGTGGCGACGCTGGAGAACTCGACGCCGTCGTAGACCAGGTGCTCGTAGATCTCGTCGGTCACCACCCACAGGCCGGTCTCCTCGGCCCAGCGCCCGATCCGCTCGACCTGCTCCGGCGGGTAGACCGCGCCGGTCGGGTTGGACGGCGAGACGAACAGCAGCACCTTGGTACGCGGCGTGCGCGCGGCCTCGAGCTGTTCGACGGAGGCGAGATACCCGGTCGTCTCGTCGGTCTCGACGTACACCGGCACGCCGCCGGCCAGCCGGATCGACTCGGGATAGGTGGTCCAGTACGGGCTGATCACGATGACCTCGTCACCGGGGTCGAGCAGGGTGGCGAAGACCTCGTACACGGCCTGCTTGCCGCCGTTGGTCACCAGCACCTGGGCGGCCCCGACTTCGAACCCGGAGTCGCGCAGCGTCTTGGCCGCGATCGCCTCCCGCAGCTCCGGCAGCCCGCCGGCCGGGGTGTACTTGTGGAAGCGCGGATTCGCGCACGCCTGCCGGGCCGCCTCCACGATCGGCTCGGGCGTCGGGAAGTCCGGCTCGCCCACGCCGAAGGAGAGCACCGGCCGTCCGGCCGCCTTCATCGCCTTGGCCGTGGCGTCCACCGCCAGCGTCGCCGATTCGCTGATTCCCGCGATCCGCCCGGAGATGCGCCCCATGCCCGCCTGCCTTCCTCGACCGTACTCTGGCGAGATCACCCTACGCCCCGACCGGCGCGGGCCCGGCGTAGCCTCGGATCGTGCACATACCCGGGCGGCGGCGCCGCGACCTGGCTGACGCGGTGGAAGAGCGTTTCGCACTGCTCGAGGACAACCCGCTGCTCGAGTACGGGGACGGCTGGTCGCGCGCGGCGCGGGTGCGGCACCTGGACCAGGAGCGGCTCAGGATCCTCAGTCAGCTGCTGGACAAGGACCGGGGGCGCAGCCCGCACCGGGTCCAGGTATGGCAGGACGCGGTGGAAGAGCTCGCACGGCGGGAGAACCGCCCGGCCCGCGACACGCTGTTCGCCCTGCTCGAGGCGCTGGCCGAGGGCGCGCCGTACGAGGTGCCGGGCGAGCAGGCCGACGGGCGCCCGGTGCTGGTCGGGCGGGCCAACACGGCGCGGGCGGTCAACACGATCTGGGCCGCGGCCCGGCTCGGCGGCCCCGAAGTCCTCCCGTGGCTCGGCCGCGTCCTGCGCAGGAGCCTGAGACAACCGTGGACGCTGGACTCGGGCGCGCGGATCATGGAGGCGGCGCAGACCGCGCTCGCGCTCGACGGCGGCCACCGCGCGGTCGCCGAGCTCGGCGCCGCCGTCCCGCTGGCGTCCAACTCCGCCCTGCGCGAGCAGCTGGCCTGGAGCCTGAGCCTCGCCTCGATCGGCCACGAGACCCCGCCGAGCCGACTGGCCGAACTGCGCGTCGCCGAGCACGAACTCGATGCCGACGGCGAACGCGAGTTGATCGTCAAGTGGCGAAAATACGTCCTACGCATCGCCCCCGACGGCGAGGTCACGCTGATCCGCGACCATCCCCCGAACGTGGAGAACGTCATGGCCGAGGAGACCGCGAGGACCGAGGCGCGGGCCGTGGCCGCCACGTACCGCGACGAGGTCGCCCGGATCGAGGGGCTGCTGGCCACGGATCGGGACTGGGAGCTCGAGGACTGGCGGCAGCTGTACCTGCGCAACCCGATCACCCGCGCGGTCGCCTCGCGCACGGTGTGGGTGTGGCGGCTGCCCGGCGAGCGCACCATGAGCGTTCTGCCGAGCTGGGACGGGCAGATCCGGGCGGTGAACGGCACGGCGCAGCCCGCCGACCGGCCCACCGGTCCCGTCACCGTGCGGCTGTGGCACCCGAGCGAGGCCCCGCCGGAGGAGCTCGCGGCCTGGCGCACCCTGCTCGCGGACCCGGTCTTCGGACTGGTCCAGCCCTTCCAGCAGATCGAGCGCGACTTCACCCTGGTCGCCCCCGAGCCGAACGCGGTGGAGTTGGACCAGTGCCTCGGGCTCAGGTTCACCCCGTCGGCGCTCACGCTCGCCCGGCGCCGGATCGGCTGGTCCTCTCGCACGAAGGGCGGCAACGCGCCGGACGCGGAGACCACGCGCTACGTCTACCGCGAATTCCCCGACTCCCACCTCGCGGTCTCACTCGCCTGCGTCACCCGGGCCGGCCTGGTCAACCTGGACACGGCCTGGTTCTACCGCATCGGCAACTCCGCCCGGATCCCGCTGCCGCTCGGCTCCATCCCCACCCGCGTCTACTCGGAGGCGCTGCGCGACCTCGCCGTGCTGGCCAGGGAGCCGGAGCCCTTGCTCGAGCCTGAGCTAGGCTCGATCCGTGACCAGCGCCCCCTCTGATGCCATGCCGCCCACCAGCCCCTTCGCCACCCTGCCCAAGGCCGAGCTACACCTGCACATCGAGGGCACACTCGAGCCCGAGCTGGCGTTGGAGCTGGCGCACCGCAACGGCGTGGAACTGCCCTTCGCGAACGCGGACCAGCTGCGGGCCGCCTACCGGTTCGAGAACCTGCAGTCGTTCCTTGACCTGTACTACGCGCTGATGGCGGTCCTGCGCACGGAGTCGGACTTCACCGAGCTCGCAGAGGCCTACCTGGCCCGGGCCGCGGCGCAGGGTGTGCGGCACGCGGAGATCTTCTTCGACCCGCAGGCCCACATCCACCGCGGCGTGGACCTCGACACCGTGGTCAGGGGACTGCGGGCGGCGCTGTCCGGGGCACGGGAGCGGCACGGGGTGAGCACCCGTCTGATCATGTGCTTCCTGCGTGACCAGAGCGAGCAGGACGCGCTGGCGGTGTTCGAGGCCGCCCGCCCCTGGTTCGGCGAGGCCGTCATCGGCATCGGCCTCGACTCCGGCGAGATCGGGCACCCGCCGGCCAAGTTCACCGAACTGTTCCGGCGCGCCCGCGAGGCCGGCCTGCGCCGCGTCGCGCACGCCGGCGAGGAGGGCCCCGCCTCGAACATCACCGACGCCCTCGACCTGCTCCAGGTCGAACGGGTCGACCACGGCGTGCGCTGCCTCGAGGACCCGCGGTTGGTCGAGCGCCTGGCCGCGGAGCAGATCCCGCTGACCGTGTGCCCGCTGTCCAACGTGCGCCTGCGCGTCGTCGACACCCTGGCCCAGCACCCGCTCCCGCGCATGCTCGACGCCGGGCTGCTGGTCACCGTCAACTCCGACGACCCGGCCTACTTCGGCGGCTACGTCGCGGACAACTTCCACGCCCTCGCCGCCGAGCCCGCGCTCGACCTCGACCCGGAGACGCTGCGGCTGCTCGCGGCCAACTCGTTCAAGGCCTCCTTCCTGGACGAGGAGGCCCGCTCCGGCTACCTCGCCGAGGTCACGGCGCACCGCTTCTGACCGGGGTCGGGGCCGGGGCCGCCGGGGCCGGATGCGGCGCGGCGAGCCGGACCGACAGGACGTGGCTGACCACCACCGCGACGATGACCAGCGGCAACGAGGTCAGCCCGGCGCCGCCGAGCAGCAGCGCGGCCAGCAGCACCGAGGTCATCGGCAGCCCGAGCATCGCCACGCTCATCGCGCCGATGCCCATGGCCACGCCGGCCGCCTCGGACAGCCCGGCCGCGTGCGAGAGCATCAGGCCCGCGGCGCCGCCGAGGAACAGGGAAGGGAACACCGGGCCACCGCGGAACGCCGCCATGGACACGGAGTAGGCCAGCCCCTTGCACGCCAGCAGCAGCACCAGCGCGCCGACGGAGTAGCCCGCGCTGTTCGCGATCAGAGGGCTCAGACCGCTCTGGCCGGAGAAGAGCACGTCGCTCGCGGCGTGCCCGGTGCCCTCCGCGTACGCGATGGCCAGCCCGGCGACGGCGAGTCCGGCCACCGGCGTCAGCCACAGCCGCGCGCGCGGCACCGGCCGACGCAGCGTCAGCGCGCAACGCCGCAGGGCGAAGCCGAACAGGGCGCAGCCGACGCCGAGCACCAGCGCCCAGCCGAACTCCGCGGCGGTCGGGCTCGACGCGTGCGGCGGATGCGCGATCGTCAGCGAGACGGCCCCGAGGCCGGTCCAGGACCCGAGGCCGACGAAGATCAGGGCACCGATCCCGGAGGCCACGAGACCGGGCAGCAGCGCGATCTCCAGCGTCGCGCCGCTCAGCCCCGACGCCTCCATCAGCAGGAACGCGCCGGTCAGCGGCGAGCCGAGCAGGGTGCTGATCGCGGCGAAGCTCCCGGCGGCCCCGACCACGCTGACCGTCCGCGCGTCGGCGGCCGGCTTGAGCAGCCGGATCACCAGCGCGGCCGCCCCGCCGCCGAGCGCGACCAGCGGCGCCTCCGGCCCGATGACCGCGCCGAAGCCGATCGAGACGATCGCCGCGACGGCGATGCCGGGCAGTTCCGCGCCGCCGGGCGCCCCCGTCATCTTGAACCCCTCGGCCGGCTCGTGGCCGCTGGTGCCGGGCAGGTAGCGGATGCACGCGCCGACCACGATCCCGGCCAGGGCCAGCACCGGCAGCGGCCACCAGACCGGCGCCGTGTGGAAGCCGAGCGCGACGGGCAGCGAGCTGTAGAGCCAGTGCTGCAGGTGCCCGGTCAACTGGAGGAAGCCGAACGCTCCGGCCGCGAGCGGCACCCCGAGCACCGCGGTCAGGATCAGCAGCACCGCGTAGGCCCGGGTACGCAGCGGCGCCAGCGGATCGGCCGGAGGCGGCGCGTCGCCCGGTGCCTCAGGCTTCTTCGGATTCCCCGGATTCACGGTTGGGTCCTCCCTGGTCCGGGGCGCATGACCAGTCCACTGTCTCCCGGCGGCCGCCCCGGTGGGCGGGCGGACGGTCCGCACGGGTGAACGCCCCGAGCCCCGGGTGACGCGGGTGCCACATCCGGCGGGCGGGCGCGAGCGGCGAGCCGGATAGTGGAAGGGGCGAACGCCGTCCTCATTTCGACCGCTTCGACCACTTCGACCACTTCGACCGTCTCAGGGAGTGCCGTGGGGAGTACCGAACTGCCGCTCCCTCCCCTCCCTCCGTTCTCACCGCTGCCGCCGCTGCCGTCGCTGCCGCCGCAGCCGGACCGGCGCACGTCCTCGGCGGCGTGAGCGATGTCCTGGGAGGCGGTCACCACCGCGCTGGTCGCCGCGTTCTCGCCGTGGACCCTGCTGGTCGTCGCGGGCCTGCTCAGCCAGCCGAACGCGCGCAGACTCGCGCTGATCTTCCTGATCAGCGCGGGAACGCTGACGCTGGCCGTGGGCTTCGCGGTCGTACTCGCGCTCAGCGGCACCGGCGTCGACGACCCGCACAAACACCGCGATCCGTCGGCCGGAATCGACGTCGCGGTAGGCGTGGCCGTACTGGCCTTCGCCGTGTTCATCGCCCGCCGCAAATCCAAGCCCAGCAAGACGCGCCGCGAGGTCGGCTTCCTGGGCGTCATCGTGCTCGGACTGACCGTGGGCTCCCCGTCCCCGCTCTACCTCGCGTCGCTGCACTCGATCTCCAAGAGCCGGCCCGGAGCGTTGGCCGTGACCTGGGAAGTCCTGCTGGTCGCGGCACTGGTGCTGCTACTCGCGGAGATCCCGGTCCTGCTGTTCCTGTTCGCACCCGAGCGCACCGCCGCCGCCCTCCACGCCGCCAACGGCTGGCTGGCCGTACACGGCCGCGCCATCGCCGTCGGCGCGGCCACGGTCGTAGGCCTTTACTTCGTCATCGCCGGCCTGGTCAGACTCGCCTGAGCGGGCCCCGCCCGAACCGGACCGCGATCCCGGGCCCCGCCGGATGCGCTGCCGGGGGCGGCCAGGATCATGGCGGCATGGACACCACGCAAGCACGGCCGCCCGTCGTGCGCCGGGCGATAGCGGCGGACGCCGCGGCACTGACCCGCCTGCGCGAGCTCATGCTGGCGGACATGGGGGCGCTCAACGCCGGGGGCGATCCGAGCTGGCGGGAGAAGGCTGAGGTCTGGTTCCTCGAGCGGCTCGAGGCCGAGGACGAGTTCGCCGCGTTCGTCGTCGAGCACCCGGAACTCGGGGTGGTCAGCTGCGCGGCCGGCGTGTGCGACCGGCACGCTCCGGGGCCGGGCAACCCCGGCGGGGTCCAGGGCCTCGTGTTCAACATGAGCACCGATCCGGCGTGCCGTCAGCGCGGCTACGCGCGGGCGTGCCTGGACGCGCTGCTGGCCTGGTTCCGGGACGAGACCGAGGCCAGGGTGATCAACCTCAACGCCACCGGCGACGGGATCGCGCTGTACCGCTCGCTCGGGTTCGCCGAGCCCCGCTTTCCCGCGCTTCAGCTCAGGCTGGCGCGTTCCGACGGGTGAACCGGCGGGCCTGCCGGCGGCTGAGCCGGTTCGGGGTCAGCCGGCCGGGGCGCCGATCTCCCTGTCCTCGAGTGCGGCACGCAGCGTGGCGAAGGTCTGCGCGGCCGCGGTTATCGCTTTGGGGTCGAGCGTGCCCGCGACGAGGTCGGTGAGCGTCTCGGTGAAGGTCTCCTGCGCCGCCTCGACCAGCCGCGCGCCTTCCTCGGTCAGCACGAGCAGCGAGGAGCGGCGGTCGAGCGGGTTGGGCTGCCGGGCGACCCAGCCCTGCTTCTCCAGCCGGTCGGCCCCCTTGCTGGTCGCGCCGATGCCGATGGCGAACTCGGCGGCGAGGTCGGCGACCCGGGCGCCCGGGTGCTCACGCAGATGGTTGAGGAACTCGAACTGCGAGGTCACGATGCCGTGCTGCTCGCGCAGCCGGTCGTTGAGCGCGTTGTAGAGCCGCGTCTCGCACCGGACCAGGTCCGCGAAGAAACCCGAGAGTACGGAGGGTTCGGTGTCGCCCATTTGGATTCCTTGGCATATAGTTCTCTAGCAGATACTTCCGAGGCATGCCTGAGGAGAGTGTACCGATGAGCAGGCAACAGCGCGCCCAGGTCGACGCGATGCTGCGCCGGCCGACGTCCGCGCCCACCGGCCCCCGGCCGATCCAGGAGATCCGCGAGGGATTCAAGGCACTGATGGCGCAGATGCCGGTCCCGGCCGACGTGCGCACCACCGAGACGGCGCTGGGCCCGCGGCGGGCGCTCGAGGTCGAGCCGGAGGGCACGCGCCGCCCCGGGACCATCCTGTACTTCCACGGCGGCGGCTGGGTCTCCGGCTCGCCCGAGACCGCGCTGTCGCTGACGGGTCATCTGGTGTCCGGGTCGGGGGTCCGGGCGTACTCGGTGGACTACCGGCTGGCGCCCGAACACCCGTTCCCGGCCGGGATCGAGGACACACTGGCCGCCTACCGCGCGCTGCTCGAGCGCGGCGAGGATCCCGCGGCCATCGTGTTCGCGGGCGACTCGGCCGGCGGCGGCCTCGCCGTCACCACCTGCCTCGCCGCCCGCGACGCCGGGCTCCCGCTGCCGGCCGCCGTGCTGGCCTTCTCCCCCGGCCTCGACTCCACCCGCACCGGCGCGAGCATGGACGCCAAGGAGGACGCCGACCCGATCTTCACCCGCGCGGCCGTCGAGTACACCGGGGCCATGTACCTCGGCGGGGCCGACCCGCACCAGCCGCTGCTGAGCCCGGCCGTGTACGCCGACCTGGCCGGCTTCCCCCCGCTGCTGATCCAGGTCGGCACCAACGAGATCCTGCTCGACGACTCCACCCGGCTGGCCGCGCGGGCGAGGGAGGCCGGGGTCGACGTCGTCCTGGACGTGACCGCCGACGTGCCGCACGTCTTCCAGGTGTTCGCCGGCTTCCTCGACGAGGCGGACGAGGCCCTGGAGCGCGCGACCCTGTTCCTCACCCAGCGCCTGCGCGCGGCCCAGCGTGGTGACGCCGCGTCAGTAGGCGTCCGTAGCCGTCAGTACGCGCGGGCGAACAGCACCCGCTTGCCGTAGGCCGACGGCGCGCCGCAGCGTACGCAGATGCCGGACTCGACCGGGGCGGCGTTCGGAATGCAGCGCGGGGTGGCCGCGGTCTCCGCCTTGATCTCGTCCTCGCACTCCGGCCGGCCGCAGTGCAGGGCACTGGCCCAGCCGACGGTGACCTGCTGCGCGAACTCCGGCCACGCCTCGACGGCGGCGGTCCGCGACTCGCGGAAGTCCGTCGCCCGGCGCAGCAGGAACGCCTGGAACTCCTCCAGCGCCGCGGCCAGCGTCTGCGGTGCGGTGTCCAGGGCGATGGCGACCTTGCCGCCCTCGCCCTGCGCGTCCAGGCGCCTGGCCAGCAGCGCGGTGCCGGCCGCGAGGTCGCGCGGGCCGATCTCCAGGCGCAGCGGGGCGCCGCGCAGCTCCCAGTCGTTGAACTTGAAGCCGGGCGAGACCTGCGGCCGGTCGTCGACGTGCACGCGGATGCCCGCGGCCTTGAGCCGGCCGGCCAGTTCCCGCGCCGCCGTGTCGACCTCCTCGGCCGCCTCGCCGCGCGCGATCGGCACGATGACGACCTGGTACGGGGCGATCCTCGGCGGCAGTACCAGGCCCTTGTCATCGCCGTGGGCCATCACGGCGGCGCCGATCATCCGGGTCGCCATTCCCCACGAGGTGGTGTGGCACAGCTCCTGCGTCCCGGCCCGGTTCAGGTACTGGATGCCGAAGGCCTTGGCGAAGTTGGTGCCGAGGTAGTGCGAGGTGCCGGCCTGCAGGGCCTTGCCGTCGCGCATCATGCCCTCGATGGAGAAGGTCTGGACCGCGCCGGCGAACCGTTCGCCCGGCGTCTTCTCCCCCGGCACCACCGGAATCGCCGCGATGTCCCGGGCGATCTCGGTGTAGACCTCGAGCATCTGCAGCGTCTCGCGCAGCGCGTCCGCCGCGTCCGCGTGCGCGGTGTGGCCCTCCTGCCAGAGGAACTCGGTGGTGCGCAGGAACAGCCGGGGGCGCAGCTCCCAGCGCACCACGTTCGCCCACTGATTCAGCAGCAGCGGCAGGTCCCGGTAGGAGGAGATCCACTTGGCCATCATCTCCCCGACGATGGTCTCCGAGGTCGGCCGCACGATCAGCGGCTCCTCGAGCTCCTTGCCGCCCGCGTGGGTGACCACGGCGAGCTCCGGCGCGAAGCCCTCCACGTGCTCGGCCTCGCGCTTGAGGTAGGACTCCGGGATGAAGAGCGGAAAATACGCGTTCTCATGGCCGGTGTCCTTGATCCGCCGGTCCAGCTCGGCCTGCAGCAGCTCCCAGATCCGGTAGCCGTACGGTCGGATGACCATGGTGCCCTTGGCCGGGCCCCGCTCCACCAGCTGGGCCCTGGTCACCGTCTCGTTGTACCAGGAGGAGAAGTCCTCGCTCTGCGGGGTCACCCCGCGCTCGCCGCGTGCCATGCCCGGAAGGCTACCCGGCACCGCGCCCACCTGCTCGGCAATATTCCGCCGACGGGCGCGGGCGGTGTTGCACGGGCCGATGGGCCATCATGGGTTGACAGGCCTCACACCGGTCTCCCGAGCCGGGGCCCGAGCACAAGCACGAATACGAGCACGAACCCGAAAGGACGCGCCCGCCGCATGCCTCGAGACGACGCGGCCCGGCTCTTCGCCGGAGCCGCCGAAGCCTACGCCGAATACCGCCCCGGCTATCCGGACGAGCTGTTCGACCTGACGGCGCGCAGGCTCGCCTTCACCGCGGACACCAGGATCGCCGACCTCGGCTGCGGCCCCGGCACCGCGACGATCCCGCTGGCCCGACGCGTGGGCGGCGTCGTCGCGGTGGATCCGAACACCGAGATGCTCGAGGTCGCGCAAGCCGCGGCGGCCCGCGCCGGGATCGGCACCATCGAGTTCCATCAGGGCCATGCCGAAGACCTGCCGAAGCTCGAGCCGGGCCCGGTCGAGCACGCCGTCTTCGGCCGCTCGTTCCACTGGACGGACCGGGACGCGGTCGTGGCCATGCTCGACGCCCTGCTGCCGCCGCACGGGGCGATCGTGCTGCTCGGATCCGCCCGCACCGTCGCCTATCCCTGGGACGCGGCGGTCCGCGCGGTCCGCGAACGCTTCCTCGGCACCGAACGCCGCGCCGGCTCCGGCACCTACAGCCACCCCGCGGTCTCCCACGCCGACCTGCTCGTGGCCGGCCCCTTCGGCGCGGTCGAGCCGTACTCGTTCGACGAGGACGTCGAGTACGACCTCGAATACGTCCTGGGCCTGCAGCGCTCGTACTCGCATTCGGCCGAGCACCTGTTCGGCGAGCGCTACGGCGAGTTCCAGGACGCCCTGCGCGAGGCGGTGCTCGCGGCCTGCGGCCCCGGCCCGTACCCGGTCGTCAAACAGGACACGCTGATCATCGCCAGGCGGCCGCGGGCCTGAGGGCCGGGCGTCACGCGGCGACGGCGTGCCTGGCGATGCGCAGCGCCGTGCCGGCGTGCAGGCGGCCGTCGCCGAAGAGCATGTCGAACACGCCGCCGAGTACGCGCGGGTCGTTCTGGATCGCGCGCACGACCACGGCGGCGGGGGCGCCGTGGCGCAGCAGGGCCATGGTGAACCGGCAGGACAGGAAGTGCAGCCGGCGATCGGCCCGGAAGCCCTGCTCGAACCGGGTCAGGGCCCTGTCGAGCGCGGCGCCGTCGGCGAGGTCCGCGGGCAGCGCCTCGACCAGGCGGCGGGCCGCGGTCATGGCGTAGGCGATGCCCTCGCCGCTGACCGGGTTGATCATCGAGGCGGCGTCGCCGATCAGGGCGGCGCGCTCGAAGGCCAGCCGCGGCATCCCGATCACCCCGGGCAGCTGGTGCGCGCGCTCCCGGCGCAGTTCGCCCACCTCCACCCCGCGCTCGCGCAGCCGGTCGGCGAACTCGCCGAGCAGCATCCGCAGATCCACGCCGCGCTCGCGCAGCTGCGCGATGGGCAGCCCGACGCCGATGTTCACGGTGCCGCCGCCGATCGGGAAGATCCAGCCGTAGGACGGCAGCAGCTGCGGGCTGAACTCGAACAGCATGCTCGGTCCGTCCGCCTCGAAGTCCCGGCTCGCGGCGTAGGCGCGCATCGCGACGCCGACGAACTTGCGGCTGGTGCGGTCCTGCCCGACCAGGTCCTTGCGCACCGCCGAGTACGCGCCGTCCGCGCCGATCACCAGGCGCGCACGCAGCCGCCGGTGCGTGCCGGCGGCGTCGCGCAGCTCGAGGACACGGGCCGGTCCGCCCGCGTCGCCGGACATGCCGAGATAGCGGGTGCCGCTCACGTCCTCGGCCCCGGCCGCGATCGCCGCCCGGAACAGGTGCTCGTCGAACTCCACCCGCGGCACCACGAACACGTCGGTGGACTTGCCCGCGAGCACCGGAACCGGGTTCTCGCTGCGCTCGCCGGCCGGCCCGAACACGGTGACCGACTCGATCCGGCGCCGCCCGGCCAGCACGGAGTCCAGGTGCAGATCGCGCAGCACCCTTACGGCGCCCGGCCCGATGCCGTCCCCGCAGGTCTTGTCGCGCGGGAAGCTCTCGCGGTCGATCAGGGCGACCCGCAGGCCCCGCCGGGCCGCCGCGTACGCCGCGACCGCGCCGCCCGGACCGGCGCCGACCACGGCGACGTCCACGTCCGTCTCTGCGTTCACGTCTGCCTCCGTGCCCACGTGATCAGCCACATCGCCAGTCTGGCACAGCCGGTCGCGCCTGGCCGTGAGGCCCGGCGCGGCGCACGTTGACTGTCCGTCAGCTGCCCTACTACGCTCGAGTGACAAGCCGATCAGCGGCGCCGAAGGGGGCACGAGGGATGGCGACGCAGATCACCGTGCGCGTCACGGGAGACCTCGGCCTCGACGACGCCGAAGAACTGCTCAGGGAGCTGCGGCAGCAGACCGGGGTCGAGTGGAGTGAGCAGAAAAGCCCGGCCGAGGACGACGGCCATCTGACCGGCGGCCTGGTCGAGATCCTGATCTCGGCCGTGGTGGGCAAGGGCGTGGAGATGGCGCTGGACCCGGTGATCGACCGGGTCGTGGACCGGGTGCACCAGGCGATCGACCGCTTCCGCGGCACCCGCTTCGACCCGCCCGCCACGCAGGTCGACCTGAGCTCCGTCGATCCGGACCAGGCAGAGCCGAACCCGGCCGCCGGGGACGGCGCGGCGGGCGCCGAACCGCTGCTGGAACCAGAGGGCTGAGATGCCCTCGCGCGCCCTGATCATCGGCCCCTCCCGCTACGGCCCGGACTCGGGCCTGCAGGACCACGCCTCGATCGCCCGCAGTGCCCGGATGTACGGCGAGGTGCTCGGCCAGGACCCGCGCTGGGGCGCCGAGAACGTCGAGGTGCTCACCGAGGACCGGCTCGGCTCGGGGATCGAGGTCATGGACGCGGTGACCCGGGCCGCGGCCGAGGCCGGGCGGGATCCGGACAGCACCCTGCTGATCGTCTACATCGGCCACGGCATCTTCTGGAGCGACGTGCCGGGCGGGGCGGAGGTGCACTTCGCGGTCGGCTCCTCCCGCCGGGCCGAGCCGTACACCTGGCTCTCGAGCTGGTACATCTACTACGCGATGCGCAAGAGCGAGGCCAAGCGCAAGGTCCTGATCGCCGACTGCTGCTACTCCGACCGGCTCGGCCACCTCGGCGGCGACCCGGCCGAGGCCGCGGGCGCGGCGCCGACGCTCTCCGGCGGGATCATGACCGGCGTGCTGCGGGCCGCGCACAACAGCAGCTGCGTGTTCACCGCGGCCAACGAGGACTCCCGGGTGGAGGCGGGCGGCTGCACCAGCCCGATCCTGGACGAGAACCTGCGTGGCTGCACCCCGTTCAGCGCGCACCTGCTCAATGTGCTGAAGAAGGGCACCGCGGACCATGTGGACGTACTGACGATCGGCATGATCAGGGACGCGGTGGAACGCGACATGATCGCCTGCAAGCGGCACCGCAACACGATGCGGATGGTGCTCAACGACGCCCGCGAGTACATGCCGCTGTTCTCCAACAAGTCCACGGCGGAGGAGCGGCTGGCCGAGCTGCCCAACCCGTCCGAGCCCGAGGGCTGGGTGGACCTGATGCTGACGGAGTCCGGCGTCGACCTCGATCCGCTGCTGACCGACCCGGTCAAGGCCGGGCGGGTGGTCGCGCTGCTGTCCGAGCGCCCGGAGGACCTGGCCCGGCGCAAAGCCGAGCAGATCGTGACCGGCGCCGACGAACGCTTCCGTGAGGCCGAGCAGTTCGCCCGGTTCTGGAACTCGAGCCACCAGCCGCGAACGCGGGCCGCATGACCGAACTCGACCTCAGCACGTATGCGTGGGTCCGGCTCAAGAGCAACTCCATCGCCTACGTCTTCGACCGGGTGCGCTTCGTGCGCGGGGGCACGCCGTCGAACCCGGCCGAGGCCATGCGGATCCTGCAGGCGCTCGCGCTGCTGCGGGAGACCGACGACCTGCTGGAGATGGAGCCGGCGCAGGGCCCGGCCCGCGAGGGCAGGCTCGACCGGCTCGACACCCTGGCCGTGCTGGCACTGGCCGCGCTCACCCGCCCGGTCGGCGAGGCGGCGCAGCTGGCGATAGGGCGCTGGCGCAGGGAACTGGCCGAGACCGAGACCGTGGGCCGCAGATCGGCGGCCGAGCCGGGCGCGGACCCCGAGACGGGAACGGACCCCGAGACGCGGCCGACCCGGCTGACCGACGGCATCGTGCACGACGTGATGGCCCAGCGCACCGTGCCCGAGGTGGCGGTGTTCATCCAGGTCTGCCAGCAGGCCGAGGACCCGGGCGCGCCCGCGGAGATCTCGCTCGTGCACAAGGCCCTGACGGCGTTCGCCGGGCCCGCGTCCGGGCGCACCAACCTCGACAAGGCCCTGCTGTACATCGCGCTGACCGACCAGGGCTGCAAGGATGCCGCCGAACTTCTCCTGGACACCGCGCTCAAAGCCGCCGCCGCGTCCCCGGCGCCCGAGCCAGACGGCATCGTCCGCGCGTTCACGCACGTCAGCCCGTCCGACCGGATCGTCGAGTCCTACTTCCGGCGGCAGTTGAAGGAGGGCAACGAGGACGTCGTGCTGCCGCTCGTCGCCGCGCTGCTCGTGGCCGAGCCGGCCGGCGCCGAGTCGCTGGCCGCGAACGCCGGGCGGGAATGGAGCGTGCGCCAGGTCGGCGAGCTGTGCAAGATCCTGGTGCAGAGCTCAAGGGACTGCTTCGCCTCGCTGCTGGGTTACGCGGCGAGCCGGACGTCGCACGAGGCGCTGCACCGGCTCATCGTCGACTGGCAGACCGCGGACGCCCTCAACCCCAGCCTGCGGCTGCTGCTCGCCGACATCGTCGCGGACGGCGGGAACGGGGCGCCGGGGCCGCGTCCGATCGCGTTCCTGCAGCGGCTGCAGAAGATCCTGCAGACCTCCAACGCACCGGACGAGTGTCGCAGGCTGCTGCGGGTTGCCATCGCCGAGCACGTACAAGGCCGGTCCGGGGAGGTGGTGGCGGAGTTGCTCGGCGAGGTGGACGGCCGGGATCTGCGGCGTACCGCCCAGGTGGTCAACGGGCGGTTGAGCGAGCAGTTGCGCCGCAAGGAGATCGACGACGAGCACTTCGTGCGCTACCTCCTCGGCCTGCAGAAGCTCGGCCGGGCCGCGTCGCCGCTGACCTTCTGGGCGGTGCGCGAACGGGCCGATCCGAAGCACGGCGACCCGCTGCCGCCGCGTTCCGAGGCGGAGCAGGGCCGGACCCGTACGCCGGCGGACAACGCGGCGATACTCGGCGCGATCGCGGCCCGGATGTTCACCGCGGACCAGCCGGCCATCGCCGTCGACCTGCTCGAGCGCTACCTGGAGAACGAGCAGGCGGTCACCCCGGCGCACGTGACCGCGATCGTGCGGCGGGTGCGCGAGGACTCCGCGCTCGCCGAGGATCCGCGCTGGCCCGCGCTGCTCGCCGCCACCATGGGCCGGTGGGCGGACGAGCGCGGCCGGGACGAGGTGGCCGCGGCGTTGCGCGCACACGGATACCTGGCCGAGGAGAACGCGGTCGTCAACACGGTGCACTGAGCACGGACTGACCGCGCGTCAGCAACGGCGTCGGCATCGGTATCGGCGTCAGCCGGAGGCCTGGGCGGGCTGCGAGGGCAGGGCCGTCTCGCTGCTCGGCGAGGACTGGGCCGGCAGCGCGGGTTCGAGACCGTGAATGGCGGCGCCGTCCGCGGCGTCCCGGGCGCGCATCGGCTCCGGCAGCGTGGGCGGGTGCACCGCCATGTACTGCTCGGACAGGTCCACCAGCGCGCGGAAGACCACCGCCGCGAGCGCCGCCACCGGGACCGCCGTGGCCAGCCGCACGGCCAGGTGCGTCGGCCAGACGAACTCGTTGAGCAGCGAGACGAGTGTGATCACGCCGAAGAATCCGTAGAGCAGCCAGGCCGAACGGGCCGAGTTCGCGTGCTCGCCGCGGAGCCGCAGCAGTTGCGGGGCGTGCAGCCGGGCGTCGTACCAGCGGCGTCCGTCTGCCCACTTGGGCATGCCGAACAGCAGCACACACCCGACGGTCAATGCGGTCATGCCCGGCCACAGCCGGTCCCAGCCGGCCAGCAGGAAGATCACCGCGATGGAGACGAACGCGGCCTCGGCCAGCACCCGGTGCCGGCGGCGCACCGTGTCCCTGCGGGCGCCGCGGCCGAGCGCGGCCAGCACCACACTGGGCGTCACGTAGACCACCAGGGCCAGGACGGTGGTGATCGAGCCGAGCACGATCCAGTTCCCGTCCATGCACAGCAGGGCCACGGTGCTGATGACGAAGTCCACGATCAGGATCAGCCAGTACACGTCGAGGCGTTCCCCGACCAGCCGGCGCAGCCGGGCGCCGCGCACCGCGATCACCGAGTAGCGGCTCATCTGCAGGCCGCGGTGGGTCAGGTGGGCCCGGCTGAGCGCGGCGACCTCGCGGGTGAGCACGTAGGTGAAGACCATCGCGGCGCCGGCCGGGGAGAGCACCTGGTCCAGGTTTATCAGGATACTCATCGGATGGGCGGCCCAGGACGGCGCCACCGTCTGGGCGAAGTCGGTGTACGGCGTCTGCGCGGAGCCGGTGTGGTGGCGCAGGTAGACGACCACGAGCTGCAGCGCGACGTAGAGCAGGATCGAGCCGCAGACCGTGCCGTACACGGCCCGGCGCATCCGGGCCGCCTCGCCGCGGCCGCTGCGGCGCACGCTGCCGGCGAAGTCGAGCGGCCCCTGGAAACCCAGGTAGGCGTAGATCACGCCGTTGGCGGTGACGGTGGTGAGCACCGTGGCCAGGTCGTTGTGCCCGGAGCTCGAGCTCGCGCCGGAGGAGGCGACCGAGGCGGTGGGCAGCGGCGCGGGCGCCGCGGAGACGTGGATGGCACGGCCGGAGGGGTGCAGCTCGGCGTAGAGCAGGAGCAGCACGATCAGCACCGGCACCAGGATCTTGAACACCGTCAGCACGCCGTTGACGACCAGGAACAGCCGCGGCCCGAGCAGGTTCACCGCGGTCACCGCCAGCATCAGCGCCACCGCCCAGCCCAGGCCCGTCCCGGTCAGCCCGTTGCCGTGGGCCGGGATCACGCCCCGCGCCTGCGTCCAGCCGCTCAGCGCACGGGTCATCGCGACCGCCTCGCTGGCCGGATTGATCGCGTAGAAGACCCAGAGCCCGGCCGCGACCACGGTGGCCAGCACCGGCCCGCTCGCCTGCAGCGGCAGGAAGATCAGCCCGCCGGTCTTCGGCGCCACGGTGCTCAGGATCACCATGACCGAGGCGATCACCAGCATCAGCCCGCCGCCGATGAGCCAGGAGAACACCGCCCAGGACCCGGCGCCCTGGTCGGCCAGCAGGCCGCCGAGGGTCCAGCCGGAGCCGATCACCCCGCCCGCGGCCAGAAAGAACAGCGCCGGCGCGGACAGCCGGCGCCGGTCCGCCCGCCGTTCGGGCGCGTCGAGGCTCTCGGCGGCTGGTGCGCTCATCCTCGTCCCCTTCCGGCGGGGCGTCGGCGGATCGGTGCGGGGGACGAAAGGGCGGATCATCGAGGCGTGACTCGGTCGCGCCAGGATACGACAGATCGCGCACCGTACACACGCAAGTCGGGGATCTCGGAGCGCCGCGCGGCGCGGGCCCGCGCGTTGTACCGTCTCGCGCGGGCTCGGTAGGCTGACGCCGCGTCCGTCGGGTCGGACGGGCCGCGCAGCGGTGTCAGTACACGTACGAGGGGACGAGTATGGCCATCGACGATCTGCCGATGCCGGTGGTGACCTTCTTGAACGCGGTCGGCATTAAGTGGCCTTATATCAATGAAGATTCACTGTCTCATCTGGCCACGCTCACCCGGGAGTTCGGCAAGGCGGTCGACCAGACGCACCAGGACGCCACCCAGGCGGTCGCCGGGATCGCCCAGGGGTATCAGGGCGCGGCGACGCAGGCGATGTCCTCGGGCTGGTCGCACCTGTCCTCCACCCACGTCGAGGAGCTGGTCGCGGCCTGCGACGTGATGGCCGTCGCGATCGACGCGTGGGCCGCGTACGTGGTGGTGCAGAAGGGGCAGGCACTGGTCCAGCTGATCGAGCTCGCGATCTCCTACGCCACCGCGCTGGCCGCGGCGCCGGAGACCTTCGGGGCGAGCCTGGCCGCGCTGCCCGGGCTGGAGGAGATCGGCGAGGCGATCGGCAACTCGCTGATCCAGGACCTGGAGATGTACGTGCAGGGCAAGGTGATCGAGGCCGCGAGCAAGCCGCTGGTGGCGAAGGTGGAGACGATGCTGCAGGGCCTCGACTGGTCCAACGCCCCGGGCGGGACCGATCCGCTCGGCGGCGGCTCCATCAGCCTGGACAAAGAGGTGGTCGACCAGCACGTGAGCCTGCTGCGCCAGCACGCGGCGACGATGCGCTCGCACGCCGAGACCTTCCAGTCCCAGGCCGACGGGATCGAGTTCTGATGGCCGACGGAGAGGAACAGCGCAAGCTCGCCACCGCCCTGAAGGACACCATAGGCGGCGTGGCCAAGGACTCCTCGGGCAAGATGGCGGAGTTCCACGAGGACACCGCCTCGATCGGCGAGGAGACCTCGCAGGCGCTCGTGGACAAGGACGCGGGCCTGGCCGGGGACGTGACCGCGCTGCACCCGGACGACGCGGCCCCGACCGTCCCGAAGCCGACGAGCGCGGAGGCGGACACGGCGTCCTCGACGGCCGCGGAGGACGCCGCGTCCAAGGAGGCGGCGGACAAGGCGGCCGCGGAGGAGGCGGCCCGCAAGGCCGAGAAGGCGGCGGTACCGAAGCGGGTCGCGGAGCTGCGCAACCAGGGCCACGGCCCGGCGCGGCACCTGGACGCTTCGGACAAGCAGCTCGAGGAACGCCTCGGCAAGCCGGTGCTGCAGGGCAACCCGCCGCGCACCCAGCTCAACTCCGACGGCTACGTCGTCTCGTCCAAGAAGATCGACCCGGCCCGTCCCGGCGCCGGCGGCCTGGCCGACACCGACCCGCTCAAGTACAAGGACATGTACAAGACGAACGCGGCCGGCAACCCGATGAACCACAGCTGCGGCCAGTACTCCACCGCCTTCGGCGACCCGGAGAGCATGGTCAAGGCCGACGCCGCGGCCCGCGCCGGCATCCCGGCCGGGGCCGCCGGACGCCAGGTGGTCACCGTCGACGCGGGCACCGCGATCGGCGCCGACGGGGTCTCCGGCCTGCGCGGGAAGTACATCGACCCGGCGAACCCGATGACCGGGACCCAGGTGAACTACAAGGACGTCAACTTCGGCGGCGCTAAGATCACTGCCGTGTACGACCAGGATCCGGCCAGCGGAGATTGGAACCTGACGACGATCTACCCGGAGCCGGACAAGGCGGTGAACCCGTGAAGTGGCACGAGCGGATCCCGAACATCGAGACCGAGCGCTGGGTGGCGCTGTGGGTGCACAGCGTCGAGGCGTACAACGACTTCGAGACGGACGCGGCGCGCATCCGTGAGCAGGCCCGCACCATGCCGGCCCGCCGCGAGGCCTTCCTGCAGGCCTACGACTGGATCCTGGCGAACCCGCCGACGACGCGGGAGTGGTTCTGGGCGACCGACACCTCCTTCTGCACCCGCGCGCAGCTGCTCGAGTACCTCCAGGCGTTCTACGACTACGTCTTCGGCGACCGGCCCGCGCCCATCCCGCCCCCGCCGAGCGACGAGGTCTGCCCGCACGAGCGCACCGACCGCGGCCAGTGCGTGCTGACCGTGGCCGAGCAGGCGGCCGAGGATGAGGCGGCAGCGGCGGCGGCTTCGGCAGCGGCGGCTTCGGCTTCGGCCGGAGACCCGGCCGGGCCCGAGGACCAGGACGGAGACCAGCACCAGGACGAGGACCGGAACCGATGAGCGAGCCCACCACCCCCGCCGACGCGTCGAACCGCGCCGACCTGCCGCACCGGGTCGGCCCCTGGGCCACCCGCTTCGACTCGGACGAGGCGCTGATCGCGGCCGACGACGCGGCCCGCGCGTACGCCCTCGAACACCACGACCTCGCCCCGGTGCTGCCGTTCGCCACCGTCTACGGTCCCGGCCTGCACTTTGACAAGGCCACCGCGATCGGCATCAGCACCCAGATGCCGGTCAACGAGGACGGATCCACCAACTACACCCGCGGGGACTTCCTCGGCGGCCTGGTGTACGGCGTCTACCGCCCCGCCGAGACGGCCAACGCCGCCGCCGGCCCGGCCGACGGCGAGGAGCTGTGGAACACCACGCTCTACCCGTACCCGGCCGGCAACCTCGACCCGGTCTCGGTGCCCCTCGCCGCGCTGGGCCTCGAAGCCCCCGAAGTGGACCGCCGCTTCGTCAACTTCTGCGCCGGCCTCCTCGGCTGCGAAGCGGTCGACGACCTCGGCCTGTTGCGCCCCACCTTCGACCTCGCCTGGCCCGACTACCGCGCCTGCATCGGAGCCGGCCTGCTGCACCTGGTCCAGCAGCGCCCGATCTCCCCGGAGACCTGGTACAGCCTCACGTACGTACCCTTCGAAGCCCCGGACCAGCTCGCGCTCTACCTCGCGCAGGTCTACGCGTACCTGTTCGACGACTTCGACACGATGCCGGTGGCGCCGAGTTAGGGGCATGATGATCCGCGCAGTGGTGTTCGACATCGGTGGCGTATTGGAGATCACCCCGGACCTCGGTGTCACCCGACTGTGGGAGACCCGCTTGGGGTTGTCCCCTGGAGAGCTCGACACACGCATGCACGACGCCTGGGTGGGCGGCAGCATCGGCACCATCACTCTGGACGAGGTACACCAGGCGATCACAGATCGCCTCGAGCTGGACGAACGGCGACGTACGCAGTTCATGGCCGACATCTGGCGCGAGTACCTGGGCACCGCGAACTCGGAACTGATCGAGTATGCCCGTCGGCTGCGCCCGCGGTATCGCACGGGGATCCTGAGCAACAGCTTCGTCGGTGCCCGGGAGCACGAGCAGGCGGCGTATGGATTCGAGGACCTCGTCGACGAGATCGTCTATTCGCACGAAGCCGGAATGAGTAAACCCGATCCGCGGATCTACGCCCTGGTCTGTGCGCGGCTCGGCGTCCGCCCTGAGGAGACCGTATTCCTCGACGACGCAGACCGGTGCGTTACCGGCGCACGCGAAGCGGGCCTGCATGCGGTCAAGTATCAGGACACCGCCCAGGCAATCGAAGAGATCGAGCACCTGCTCACCAGAGCCTGAGCACGCCCGCAGGCGCTACCTCGTCACCTGCGGCCTCGCGGTCAGTGGCGGAACGGCTTGAGTGCGGCGCGCACCTGCTGCGCGGCGCCCCAGTCGTGGTCGAACATGGCGGTCACGGCGAGGTGCTGGCGCAGCTGGATCAGCGGCATCCGGGCCTGCCAGCCGTCGTCCAGGCCGGTCAGCTCCGCGTAGACGGCGAAGAACCTGGCCGCCTCCGGCGGGTGCGGCGAGCACCACAGGTGGGCCAGGTCGACCTCGGCCCACATGTAGGAGACCGCCGGGTCGATCACCGCGGGACGGCCGTCGTCGGCGGCGAGGATGTTGTGGGACCACAGGTCGCCGTGGGTCAGGCAGGGGGGCCGGGGCGGCAGCAGGTCGGGCAGGCGGTCGCAGAGGCGTTCCAGGGCGCGGCGGTCCTCCCGGTCCAGCGCGGCCTCGACCCGGCGCTCGGGGAGCCAGCGCAGCAGCCGGTGCCGGGCGAAGAACTCGTATCCGTCGGCGGTCCAGGTGTTCTCCTGCCGGTACCGGCCGAGCCAGTTGTCCCGCTCCCAGCCGAACCTGTCGTGCACGGTCGAGGTGTGCATGCGGGCGAGTGCGTGGGCGAGCTGCTCCCAGAAGGCCTCGTGCGCCGGGCGTTCCCGCAGCAGGGAGAGCACCAGCACGTCGCGGGTCGAGAGCACGACCTCGGGCGTGGTCAGCCCGCCCCGCTCGCGCAGCACCCCGAGCCCCTCCGCCTCGGCCGCGAACAGGTCGTCAGACGGCACCTCGGCGAACGACTTCACGAACAGCGCCGCCCCGTCGCCCCGATCGGCGATGCCGGCCAGCGCCGCCATCCCGCCCTCGACCGGCTCGACCGCCGTCACGTCGGTGAATCCCGCGGCGTGCAGCCGGTCGCGCAGAAGTATGGCGTTGATCATATCCAAGAGTCTGCCCCACCCCCGTCGGCTTCAGTAGGCGCAGAGTTCGATCAGGGTTCCCTCGGGCGCGCGCAGGTGGGCGGAGCGCAGGCCCCAGTCCGGGCGGGCGGTGGGCTCGGCGACGCTCGTGGCGCCGGCGGCGACGGCCTTGGCGTACGTGTCGTCCACGTCGTCCACGCGGAAGACCAGCACCGCGTGGTCGGCGGTGCCGCGCTCGGGGTAGGGGGCGCCGATGCTCGCGGCCATGAAGCGGCGCTCGAACAGCGCGACGTCGGCGCCGCCGTCCGGGTCTTCGAAGCAGGCGTAGGGCCCTGATTCCTGGTTCGCGGACTGCGGCTCGAGGCCCAGCACGTGATGGTAGAAGTGGTAGCTGGCAGTGAAATCGTCGACCAGGACGCGCAGCTGGCTCACTTTCATCATGGTTCGATCATAGATCGCGGTGAGTCGATCGCGTCGGGCGGGCATCACCGGGTCATGACTCGGGTGCGGGGAGTCGACTGGCGGCTGCGGGCGGACCGCGCCGCGTTCACCGCGGGGATGGCCACGATCGTGGTCGGGCTCTGGTACGCCTGTGTGCGCTCGGTCTACACGCCGGATCCGGACGCGGGCTTCGGCGTCGGGGCGCTGATCGCGGCGGGCGGGCTCGGCTGCGCGGTGGCGGCGTCGGTCGACCGGCGGCGGCATCGTCCGGCCGGGCAGGACGAGGGCGAGCGGCGCCGGTGGGACGCGGAGGGGCGGGTGCACGCGGCGGCGTAGGTAGTGGTGGTCGCGCTGGTCTTCTTCGGTTTCGGGCTCTCCCAGTTGCTGAGCACGTACGCGGCGAACGATCCGAACGCGGTCTCGGTCACGGTGGCGTTGAGCGACTACACCGCCGGCGGCGACCCGGACAGCGGCTACACGAACTACTGCGACGCCACCTGGACGTGGCACGGCGTGCGGCACGAGGTGTCGCAGATGCAGTACCAGGCCGCCTCGACCTCCCAGCCGCTCTGGATCGATCCGTCCACCGGCGACTTCCTGCCGCACCAGGGTCTCGAGGGCAAGTTCGCGGCATACGCCATGTTCGGGTTCTGTGATCTGCCGCTGCTGCTGTGCGTCTGGTTCTTCGGGCTCCGGATCGCCTTCGACCGGTTGAGCGACGACCAGTGGGAACGGTCGCAACGGGCGAAGAAACGGTCATGACGGGCGTTCGTAGATCCACAGCCGCTCGCCGCCGCTGATCGCGAGCAGGGTGTTGCCGGCGCTGAGCGCGGCGTCGAGGACGGAACTCGGGTGCTTGGCGTCGCGGTGCGCGTCGAGCTTGGCGAGCAGGCCGTGGGTCGCCGCGGTCCACAGCTGGACCCCGCCGAGGGTGCCGCCGGTCACCACGGTGCGGCGGTCCGGGCTCAGCCGGGAGCAACACAGGTCCCTGACCAGCCCGGTAAGCGCCGTGGGCGGGTGGCCCGGGCGCAGCGCGGCGAGGTAGTGGCGGCCGTCGCGCTGGTGGCCGACGATCAGCTCCCCGGCCGGGCCGTGCGCGAAGCAGGTCAGGTCGGCATCCTCGAACCGCACGTGGCGCAGCCGGGTGCCGGTCTTCACGTCCCAGCTCAGCAGGCCGCGGCCGGAGCCGGTGGCGGCCACGGACACGCCGTCCGGGGCGAAGGAGACGGCGTAGACCTCGCCGAACCTGTCGGTCAGCTCCCTGATGAGGACACCGGTACGCGCGTCCCACAGACGTACCGCGCCGTCCGCTCCGCCGCTCGCCAGCACCTTCGAGTCGGGGCTGAACGCGAGCGCGGTGACGGCGCGGGCGTGGCCGGTCAACAGCACGTGCTTCGTGCTCTGCCGCGCGTTGGCCGGGTTCCACAGCCGCACGATCGCGTCCTGCCCGCCGGCGGCGAGCCGAGTGCCGTCCGGACTGTAGGCGACGCAGCGGACCTGGTCGCGGGAACCGGTCAGGGTATTGATGAGCGCGCCGCTGCCGGGATCCCAGAGCCGGACCGTGCCGTCGGTGCCCGCGACGGCGAGGGTGCGGGCGTCCGGGGCGAAGGCGAGCGCGACCGCGATTCCCTTGTACGCCTTGATGGTCCGGGCCAGCCGGGTGGGCACGGGGGCGGCCGCGGTGACCGTCGGGCCCACACCGACCACGCCTGTCACCGGCGGCGTCGGCCGAGACGGAACCTGCGGCCGCTGCCGCTGCTGCGGGGCAAGGACCGTGCCGGGCGCCGCGAGCAACGCGAGGGCCTGTGCGGCGGAGGGACGCTCGGCCGGGTTCTTCGCCAGCAGCGCCATGATCAGGCCGGCCAGCGGCAGGCCGGGCGCGGGCGCCTGCGGGGCGCCGGTGAGCACGGCGGACATCGAGGCGGCCGGGGACTCGCGCCGGAACGGGGAGTGGCCGGTGACCACGTGGTAGAGCGTCGCGCCGAGGGAGAACAGGTCGCCGGCCGGCTGGTCCTGCTCGCCGCGCATGCGCTCGGGCGCCATGTACTCGATCGAGCCGATGAACCAGCCGGTGCCGGTCATCGCCGTGTCGCCGGAGCGCTTGGCGATGCCGAAGTCGGTCAGCAGTACCCTGCCGTCCTCGGTGAGCAGGACGTTGGCCGGCTTCACGTCGCGGTGCACGATGCCCACCTTGTGCGCCGCGCTCAGGGCCTCGAGCAGCGAACGCGCCGCCTGAACGGCCAGGTCGGCGGGCAGCGCACCGTGCCGGGCGAGCAGCTCGGCCAGCGAGGTGCCGTGGATCAGCCGCATCACGATCCAGGGATGTTCGTCCTCGATGACCACGTCGTAGACCGCCACCACGTTCGGGTGGTCCCGCAACTGCGCCGCGTTGCGCGCCTCCCGCTGCGCCCGCGAGAGCAGCTGGGCCCGCTCCGGCGCCGCGATGCCCGGTTCGAGATGGACCTCCTTGACGGCGACGTCCACCTCCAGCGCGGTGTCCCGCGCCTGCCAGACGCGTCCCATGCCGCCCGCGCCCAACACGCGCAGCAGCCGGTAACGGCCGGCGACCACCTGTCCCACTTCGGACATGCGTCCAGCCACCCCCTCCGCGCATCAGGATACCGACACGGCGGCGCGCCGCTGTGACTTCGGCGCCGCGCGTTCGCCGCCGCGCGTCCGGCGCAGCCCCGGCCCCGCGTGGGGCCGTTTCGCTCCCGCCCCGGTGCGGGCGGATGTGGGAGCGTGAACGTATGAGCTTCGACATCGAGCGGGCGGCGGCGTTCCTCACGCGGCACGGACGGGTACTCGACCGCCGGCGTTTCGCGGCGGTCGTCGGTGCGACGACGACAGAGCACGGGCTGGGGGTGCTGGCCGCGCTCGAGGGCTACCGCAACGCCGACGGCGGCTTCGGCTGGGGCATCGAGCCCGACCTGCGCGCGCCCGAGAGCCAGCCGGCCGGTGCGCTGCACGCGCTCGAAGCCGTCGCCGACGCCGGGCCCGAGACCACCGACGCCACGTTGGGGCTGCTGGACTGGCTCGACCGGGTCGCGCTCGAGGACGGCGGCCTGCCGTTCGCACTGCCCATCGCGGACCCGGTCGGCTGCGCGCCGTTCTGGGCCGAGGCCGACTCCGGCACGTCGTCGTTGCAGATCACCGCGGCGGTCGCGGCCCAGGCCCACCGGGCCGCCCGGTTCGACACACGGATCCTGCGGCACGCGTGGCTGGGGCGGGCGACCCGCTACTGCTTCGACGCGATCGCCGCGATCGATGAGGTCCCGTTCGCCTACGTGCTCTCGTTCGCGCTGCGGTTCCTCGACGCCGCCGCCGACACCGAGCCGGAGGCGATCGAGTTGCTGCACCACCTGGCCCGGTTCGTCCCCGCCGACGGCGCGCTCCCGGTGGCCGGCGGCGCCGAGGACGAGACCCTGCGTCTGCTCGACTACTCCCCCACGCCCGGGCGCCCGATCCGCAAGCTCCTCGACGAAGACGCCGTCACCCGGGACCTCGAGCGGCTCGAGCGCGGGCAACTGGACGACGGCGGCTGGGCGGTCGACTTCGAGAGCTACTCCGAGGCGGCGGCACTGGAATGGCGCGGGTACACCACCGTGAACTCCGTGGCGATCCTGCTGGCCCACGGGCGGCGCTAGCCCGACGCGTCAGGCCCCTGGGTCAGCGCCCGCCGAGTCAGACGCTGAGCCATAGCGGCTAAGCGGGCATCTCGGGATGGTTTGCAGGGTGGCTCTCGCTCGGTCGGCTGATGTCTTGGCCGGCCCGGCGGTGCCGAAGCGCCTGTGGTCTTCCCATTGCTGCGCTGAAATGGGTGGATGACGACCTCGGCTGTGCCGTCATCTGCCGGCGACGGCTGAAACCGTCGCTGTGACTCCAGTCGATGGAGCCCGCAGATCGTCGCGCACGTCACAGCGCTCTTCTGGACCGTCGTCCAATTGGATCACGGCGAGCCGTGGACGCGTTGAGCGGTGTAGATGACCGTCAGGCGCGGGTCTGCGACCTGGCCGCCGAGCTCGTCAACGAGCGAACCGAGGCGAGTGAGGAACTCCGCGCGGTTCGGCGGGGCGAGTTCGGCGATGTTCGGGAACGTGGACCACTGGTCCCGCGCGCTCTGCGCGGTCAGGATCTGATCCCATTCGAAGAACTCGACTGAGACGTCGCCGAAGTAGCCGCCAGCGGTCAACTGCCTGCGCCAGCGGTCGGTGTCGAGCACGTGCGAGCGGCTGTCCCGGTAGCTGGTGAAATCGGCGGGCAGCAGGTCGCGGTAGACCTCATCGAGCCGGTCGCGGAAGATCGTCGGCCGCTTGGCGTCGCCGAACTCGGTCCACCACGGCGCCAGCCAGCCACCCGGACGCACCAGCCCGGCGATCTTCGCGGTCGATGTGGCCGGGTCGAGCCAGTGCAGCGCCGTCGCCGCCACCGCGAGGTCGAACCCTCCTGGCAGGTCTGCGGACTCAAAGTCGCTGACAGAGATCTCCAGCCGGTCGCACGCGAGATCGGCGGCGAGGATCGCGGCCAGGCTCTCGCCGGGCTCGACCGCGACCACGTGCGCGCCGGCCGCCAACAACGGCCCGGTCGCCAGGCCCGTCCCGGCACCGATCTCCAGCACCCGCGCGCCGGGCCGCAGTCCGCACCGCTCTGCCAGCAACTCGAAGATCGCGTCCGGGTAGCGTGGCCTGCCCCGTTGGTAGGTCAGCGCATCGGCGTTGAACGACATCCGGCGGGCCGCACGCATCGCATCAGACATCATCGATCCCGCAGCCGCGGCAACATCCTGGGCAACGCTGGTGTCGAGGTTGGATTCTTGATCGTCCATTCCTAAAGTCTGCCCAGCTTGGCCCTGCGGAGCCACGGGAATTCCGCCCCGTCGACGTGGCGCGCGAATACCGTGCGCAGCCAAGCCGCGCTCATTTTGTTACGAGCCGCAAGAGGGCTGCGATATCCGGCGTCGGGCGGGCGGTGTGCAGGGCGAGCAGGTCGGCGAGCAGGTCGTCCAGGGGCGGCCACGGCAGGTTGCCGTGGTCGTTGTAGAGGCTGACCAGGCCGTGCATCGCGGTCCAGAGCATGAGCCCGGCCTGCCACCGCCGCTGCTGGGCGGCGGCCTGGTCCGAAGCGCCGTGGATATCGGCGTCCGCCTCGGCCTCGCCCTCCGCCTCGCCCTCGGTGACGGCGGCCAGCGAGGCGATGACCGATTCCAGCAGCTGCGCCCCGGCGCCGTGCGCGGTGTGCGGGACGAGGTCGGCCGGCATGCGGCTGCCGATCAGGGTCCGGTAGGAGCCGGGCTGTTCCACACCCCAGTGCACGTAGGCCGCGCAGCGGGCGACGAGGTCGCCGAGCGGGTCCGCGGCGCGGCTCGCGGCCTGGTCCATGAGCTCGGCCAGTTCGGCGTAACGCAGCCGTAGGACGTGCTCGATCAGCGCGCCGAGATCGGGGAAGTGGCCGTAGATGCTGGCCGGCGCCACCCCCACCTCGCGCGCGACCTGCCGCAAGGTGATCGTCTCGGGGTGGTCGAGCGTGGCCAGCAGCCTGGCCGCGGCCTCCACGAGCTGTGTCTTGAGCAGTTGGCCCTGCCCGCGCGGATTGCGGCGGCGGGCCGGGGCCTGCTCGCGCGGCGCCGTCATGACCAGCCCCTTCCGACCAGCGTGAACCCTTCGACAACAGCGCTCCAGCTTAGCGGCCGAGCTTGACAGCCGGTAAGCAACACTTGTTTACTTATCTAGCCAACACTTGTTTAGTTAAGGGATGGATCCTCATGCGTATCGCGGTACTCGGCGCGTCCGGGAACGTCGGCGGCCTGCTGGTCGAGCAGGCGGCCGAGCGGGGACACGAGGTGGTGGCGCTGGTGCGCCGGCCGGACCGGTTCACCGCCCCCGCGGCCGGAAAGATCGAGGTGCGCCAGGCGGACGTCCGCGCGCCGCACGCCTTCCCCGACCTCGGCGACGTCGAGGTGGTGGTCTCGGCCATCGGCATCAGCAAGGGCGACGGCCCGGGCGCGCTCATCGCCGGGGCCCGGGTGCTGGCCGACACGCGTATACGCACCCTGTGGCTGGGCGCGCTGGGTTCCGGCGCGTCCACCGGTGCGGGCGGCAAGGTCTACCACGTGTTGATGCGGATGTTCGTCGGCAAGGAACTCGCCGAGAAGGCCGAGGCGGACGGCATCGCGCTGGCGGCGGGCGCGACGGTGGTGCACGCGCCGGACCTCGGCAAGGGCCCGATCAGTCCGAAGCGCGGCGTCGCGCGGCTCGCCGACTACCGGCGGACCGGGCTGCTGCCCCGGATCTCCGCCGCCACCGTCGCCGCCGTGATGCTGGACGAGGCGGAGAACGGCGCCTACGGCGCGGAGATCGTCGTACCGCTGGGCTGATCGAATTGAGATACCTGAGCTACATACCCTGACGCACACTCGGCGGGGGCAGCAGCTCCCAGTCGGCGCCGCGGCGGGCCAGCCAGGCCTGGCCGATGAGGTGGAACTTCTCCTCGAAGTCCGGATCCTTCAGCATGACGGCGCTGAACGGCACCGGCAGCAGCGTGCGACGTCCGTCCGCATCGTCGCCGTAGACCGCGACCCGCCTTCGGGAGCTGCGCGGGTCCACCAGGATGGCCTGGATGTGGCGCCATTCCAGCACGCGGCGGCGGCGCAGCGGGCGGCGCAGCACGAGGGCGCTCTCGCCGAGTTCGATCCGGGTGGGCAGGAAGTTCACGCACAGCGCGATCGCGTACACCGGCACGACCGTGAGGTACCAGAACCGCAGCGCCGTGGCGTTCTGGTGGGCGACCGCCGGGTCGGGGCTGTGCTGCAACCACGCCGGAAGCCGCACGACCGCGATCAACGCCAGGATCAGCAGCGGCAGCCACAGCTGCCGGGGCGTGCGCGTGATCGTGACGACACCCGGCACGGTGGCGGGGACGGGCGCGGTGTCAGGGGTCGTGGTCGGCACGGCCATCGGGCGGCTCCTGCGTTCTAGATCGTGGCTGCAGGCTGCCGCGCCGTCAGACCGCTTGTCAACACGACGCCGCCCGCACGCGGCGTCGCATCGACACGCACACCCGTCCCACCGGTCTCCGGCTCAGCCGCGCAGCGCTCCGCGCCAGCGCACGCTCGGAAGCAGGGCGCCGTCCTGCACCCGCTCGCTGTTGGCCTCGACGATCGGGAAGAGCGACTCGATCAGGGTGTTGGACAGCAGGTGCGGCCGCAGGCCGAGGCCGGGCAGGCCGGTGTGCACCACGTTGTAGTAGTGCTCCGACTGCTCCACCCGCGGGTTCTCCAGGTGCTCGATCTCGACGTCGCCGGGGAAGGCCTCGGCGACGGTCTTGGCGAGCTCCTCGAGCCGGAAGGACTCGGTCATCTGGTTGAAGACCCGGAACTCGCCCGGCTCGGCCGGATTCTCACAGGCCAGCCGGATGCACTCGACGGTGTCGCGGATCTCGAGCATCCCGCGGGTCTGGCTGCCGTCGCCGTAGACGGTCAGCGGCCGGCCGAGCACGGCCTGGATGACGAAGCGGTTGAGCACCGTGCCGAACACCGCGTCGTAGTCGAAGCGGGTGGCCAGGCGCGGGTCGCGGTCGGTCTGCTCGGTCTGCTGGCCGTAGACCACGCCCTGGTTCAGGTCGGTCGCGCGCAGGCCCCAGATACGGCAGGCGAACTCGATGTTGTGGCTGTCGTGCACCTTGGACAGGTGGTAGAACGACCCCGGCTTCTTCGGGTAGAGCACGCGGTCGGTCCGCCCCTTGTGGGTGATCTCCAGCCAGCCCTCCTCGATGTCGATGTTCGGCGTGCCGTACTCGCCCATCGTGCCCAGCTTGACCAGGTGGATGTCCGGGTCGACCTCGGCGATGGCGTAGAGCAGGTTCAGCGTGCCGACGACGTTGTTGGTCTGGGTGTAGACCGCGTGCGCCTGGTCGATCATGGAGTAGGGCGCGGCCCGCTGCTCGGCGAAGTGCACGATCGCGTCCGGCCGGAACCCGCGCACCGCGGCGGTGGTGAACTCCGGGTCGGTCAGGTCCCCGACGTAGGGCGTGAGGGTCTTTCCGGAAACCTCGCGCCAGGCTTCGATCCGGGTCTCGAAGGACTCGATCGGGACCAGGCTCTCCACGCCGAGTTCCTCGTCGTAGGCCCGGCGGGCGAAGTTGTCCAGCACGCCCACCTCGTGCCCGGCCGCGGACAGGTGCAGCGCCGTGGGCCAACCGAGGTACCCGTCGGCTCCCAGAACCAGGATCCGCATGCAAACCACCTTTTCCAGCACGTGACAGGCGTATGTGCGGTCGGGTGCGACCGTGTGCGGCAGTCAAGCCGGTCATCCTGACCTGCTCCTGGCCGATTTATCGAAGCTTGCTGCAGATCGGCGGCCCGACCACGGCTGCGGGCGGCGAACTTTCAGGATCCGTCCAGTCTGTTGGTGGAGTACTTTCAGGATCCCGGGCGAGGATGACTCGCTATGGACACCACCCGGGATCCGCTCGCCCATCTGCTGGTCGTCGACGACGAGCCGAACATCCGCGAGCTGCTCTCGGCCAGCCTGCGCTTCTCCGGCTTCGCGGTGAGCACCGCGGCCGACGGGCGCGAGGCGCTGGCCAACGCGGCCGCGCACGCGCCGGACCTGGTGATCCTGGACGTGATGCTGCCGGACCTGGACGGCTTCGAGGTGGCCGGGCGGCTGCGGGCCTCGCGCCCGACGCCGGTGCTGTTCCTGACCGCGCGCGACGCCGTCGGGGACAAGGTGACCGGCCTGGCCCTGGGCGACGACTACGTGACCAAGCCGTTCAGCCTGGAGGAGGTGGTCGCGCGCATCCGCAACCTGCTGCGCCGCTCGCGCGGGCACGCGGCCTCGGGCCGGCACACGGTGGCCGACCTCGTGCTGGACGAGGAGGCGCACGAGGTGCGCCGCGGCGGGCGCTGGATCAACCTGTCGCCGACCGAATTCAAACTCCTCAACTACCTGATGGCCAACAGCGGCCGGGTCCAGTCGAAGGCGCAGATCCTGGACCACGTCTGGAACTACGACTTCGCCGGGCAGCAGGGCATCGTCGAGTCCTACGTCTCGTTCCTGCGCCAGAAGATCGAGGGCGAGGGTCCGCGCCTGCTGCACACCGTGCGCGGTGTCGGCTACGTGCTGCGAGAACCCAGGGCCGGCGAGTGACCGCGCCCGAATTCGGCCACTACCGGCTGCGGTGGTGGCCGGCCCGGTGGGGCAGGCGGCGGATTCCGGCGGTCTTCGCGCGCGTCCCGCTCTGGTCCCGGCTGGTGCTCGCCGCCCTCGGGCTGGCCGCGGTCGGGCTGACCGTCACCGGGCTGGTCGGGATCAACCTCTTCCGCGCCTACCTGCTCGACCAGAGCGGGCAGCAGCTGCTCACCGAGGCGCACACGATCTCCAGCGGGCACTGGGACAAGCCCACGTATCAGGCCTTGAACTGCGGCAACGTGCCGAACGACAACGCCGTCGAGATGATCAGCGACGTCGACGGCGCGAGCACCCTGTCCTCCTGTGACGCCACCGTCGACCAGTCCACCGTCGCGCCCGCCCGTCCCTCGGCCGTGACCCTGTTCGCGGCCACGGAGTCCGGGCAGCCGATCACCCAGACCAGCCGGGTCGGCTCGGTCACGGTGGACTGGCAGATCGCGGTGGTACGCGCGCGGTTCCAGGACGTCACAGACACCACGGAGCACGTCGCGCCGCCCGACTCGGCCGCGCTCGGGGACGACGCCGCGACCCACCAGGAGACAGCCCCCGTCGGCGCCACCGTGGGCGGCTACGTGCTGGTGGCCACTCCCCTGGACAACGTGGACGCGACCGTCAGCCACCTGGTCGACCTCGACATCGTGGTGGACGCCGCGGTCGGTCTCGCCCTGCTCGGGCTCGGCCACCTGCTGGTGCGCCGCACGCTGCTGCCGCTGCGCCGGATCGAGTCGGCCGCGGTGGCGATCTCGGCCGGGGACCTGACCCGCCGGGTGCCGCACGGGCATCCGAAGACGGAGATCGGCCGGCTCTCCGTCTCGCTCAACGGCATGCTCGGCAAGATCGAGTCCTCGTTCGCCGCGCAGACGCGTTCCGAGGCCGCCGCACTGCGCTCGGAGGCGAGGATGCGTCGGTTCGTGGCCGACGCCGGGCACGAGCTGCGCACGCCGCTCGCCTCGGTCCGGGGCATCACCGAGCTCTACCGGCAGGGCGCGGTCGGGCCCGAACAGGTGGCCGAGGTGATGGGGCGGATCGAGGGCGAGGCCACCCGGATGGGATTACTGGTGGAGGATCTGCTGCTGCTGGCGCGGCTCGACCAGCAGCGCCCGCTGGCGCGCGACCCGGTGCATCTGGCCGCGCTGGCCGCGGATTCGGTCATCGCCGCGCGGGCCAGGGCCAGCGACCGCTCCATCGAACTGCTGCTGGATCCGCCCGCCGAGCCGTCCGGCGACGCGGAAGAAGGCTTCGACGGGGTCGGCGAGCCGATCGTCATCGGGGACGAGGGCCGGCTGCGCCAGGCCCTGGACAACCTGCTGACCAACGCCGTCCACCACACTCCGGCCGGCACGCCGGTCAGCCTGCGGGTGCGGCCGGCCGACGCGAGCGGGCACTGCGTGCTCGAGGTGACCGACACCGGTCCCGGCCTGAGCGCCGAGGACGCGGCCCACGCCTTCGAGCGCTTCTACCGGTCCGACCGGTCCAGGGCGCGGCGCAGCGGCGCGCACCAGGGCAGCGGGCTCGGCCTGGCGATCGTCGCGGCGATCGCGCAGGCCCACGGCGGCAGCGCCTCGGTGCGCAGCGAGCCGGGACGCGGAGCGTGCTTCGCGCTGCGCCTTCCCGCGGCGCAGGTACGCCGCGGCCGGGCGGGTACATGGGAACAACAGAGAGAACGAGAGTCGTGACTGAAATGATCGTGGCGGCGGTGCGGCGCAAGGGCGTCTTCCTGCGCTACACCGCGGGATCCCTCATCGCCACCGTCTGCAGCGAGGTGGCCCTGTTCGTGGCGTACGCGGTGTTCGACACCGGTGCGCAGGTCGCCTCGATCCTGGCCTGGGTCGCCGGAGCGGTGCCGAACTACGTGCTCAACCGGCTCTGGGCGTGGAAGAAGCAGGACGGCGAGCGGGGGATGCGCCAGGCCGTGATCTATTGGGGGGTCACCGTGGCCACCGCCGCGCTCGCGGTGCTCGTCACCGACGCCACCGACGGCCTGATCCGCAGCCAGGTCAGCGACCGCATCGACCGGGCGGTGCTGCTCGACGCGGCCTATCTGGCCACCTACGCGGTCGCCTTCGTGGTGAAGTTCGTGGTCTTCGACAAGTGGGTGTTCGGGCGGGCCCGCGGCGAAGCCCCGGACACCGTCCAGGGCCTCGCCTGACCCGAGCCGCTCAGGTCGTTCAGGACGTGGGCTGCGCGCCCGGCCGCTCGCCGGGCGCCGTCCGCGTCCGGCGCCCGAGGACGCGCGGGCGCACGTACTCCCGGCACCAGGTCCCGACCACCACCCGGAAGTAGCGCAGGCCGAACACCAGGTTGTTGCCCTTCTTGGTGGACCCGTGGCTGCGCATCCGCATCGCCATCGGCACGTTCGCGACCCGGTAGCCCTTGGCCAGCGTGCCGATCAGGAACTCCGAGGTCTGATACTGCGCCTGGGTGAGCGTGACGTTCACCGGCACCTGCGCCCGCATGGCGCGCCAGCCCGACGAGGTGTCGGTGACCTTGGTGCGGGTCAGGAAGCTGACGACGAAGCCGTAGAAGTGCACACCGGCGTGCCGCACCAGGTCCCGGTTCTCCCGCCCGCCGAGCACCCGCGAGCCGATGACCAGGTCGGCCGAGCCGTCGACCACCGGGGCGAGCAGGGCCGGCAGCTCGCCGGCGTCGTACTGGCCGTCGCCGTCGCTGGTCACGATGTAGCGCGCGCCCATCTCGTAGGCCAGGTGGTAGCCGACCCGCAGCGCCGCGCCCTGGCCCCGGTTGACCGGCAGCACGCAGGTGGGCGCGCCGTGCTCACGCGAGATCCGCGCGGTCTCGTCGGTCGCCCCGTCCACCACGATCAGGGGTTTGAGGGCCATGCCGAGGCACTCGTCCGGCAGGTCGTCGATGACCGCGCCGATCGCGTCGGCCTCGTTGTACGCGGCGATCAGCACCACGACCGGGGGCAGCTCGAAGTCGGCGCCGTACTCCGCCCGGAACTCGGCCACCGCCTGCGCGTCCGAGGGTTCCGGGTAGGCCTTCATCGGCGGCCAGATCCGGCCGAACCCGGCCAGCGCGGCGATCCCGAAGGCGCCGCCGACGGGCAGGGTGACCAGCGCGGGCAGCTGGTAGCGCCAGGAGAACTCGAACACGTCGGCGGCGAGCAGCAGCAGCACGCCGGTGCCGGTCCACAGCGCGCACCACAGCCGCAGGCCGCTGCGCCGCGCGGTGCGGGTCAGGCCGAGCGCGCCGCCGATCCCGGCCAGCAGGAAGATCGCGTAGAGCACGTCCGGGGTGTAGCCGCCGCCGAGCTGGTAGTCGCGCAGCAGCTGGGCGACGCCGGTGTTCACCGTGGGGGCGCTCTGGCCGAGGGAGGCGAGCTCGGTGTTCGCGTTCAGCGGCGCGAACTCGGGATAGCTCGTCTGGAACTGCCAGCGGCCGACCGCGGTGCCCCCGCTGACCTGGCCGTGCGGGGAGATGAACAGTTCCAGGAAGTCGTGCCCGACCGCCTCGGCGAAGCGCAGCGGCTGGTGTTCGATCACGTACCAGGAGAACTGCGAGGCCAGCGACGGCACCTGGCCGGTGTCGGTCTCGTACACGAAGTAGGGCGAGTTCGGCGAGCTCTGATAGTAGTCGGAGCCGAGACTCTGACGCTTGCTCACCGGATCCGACGGGCACAGGGACTTGAGGTCGGCCGGCAGCGACGCGCAGTCGGCGATCGTGGCGGTACGGCCGTAGAGCATGATCGTGTTGCTCGCCCGCAGGCCGTGCGCCCCGGCGAATCCGGCGGAGTACACGGTGTAGGCGACCAGGGGGACGGCGGCCGCGACGACGAACGCCCCGAGCGCCGTGACGCGGCGGCGCCAGGTCGGACCGGCGGCCAGCACCGCGAACAGCACAGCCGGGATCAGCGTCACCTCGCCGACCGCGCGCACCGTGACGCCGAGGCCCAGCAGCAGTCCGGCAGACGCGGTGAGCCACGGTCCGGGCCGGTGCCGCCAGGTCAGCACGATCAACGCCGCCGCGATCAGCGAAAGGAACAGCGAGTCGGTCAGGATGTTCTGCTCGATCTGCCATTCGTACGCGTCGAGCAGCACCGGCGCGCTCGCTAGCGCGGCCAGCGTCTTCGGCATCCGATGGCGCATCAGCAGGATGTAGATGCACACGCCGGCGGCCAGTCCGAGCAGGTGCTGTACCGCCGTGACGAGGGCGAGGCTGTGGTTCACGTCCCCCAGCAGCCGCAGCAGGATCGGGTAGCCGATCGGCTCGCTGCCGGTCGGGCTGAGCGTCCCGGCGTTGGCGAGGTAGCCGAACGAGTCGATGTAGAGCAGCGCGGGCCGGTACGCGACCATCGTCAGGATGCGCCCGGCCAAGCCGAGGGCGCAGACGAGGGTGAAGAACCAGTGCGTGCGCAGCATCAGGCCGAGGCGGCGCATCCGCCGCGCCGCGCCGCCGGGCGCCGGGGTGGGCGCCGGGGCCGCGGG
>NZ_JAGSOG010000190.1 GCF_018139695.1 Actinospica durhamensis
GGCTGCCCCCGGTGCGCCGAGGCGGCCGCGGTGCCGTGCCCCGGTGCGGCGGTGGACGCCTGGGCGGCGCCGGCCCCCGCAGCGGTGCCGATGGCCGCCAGCGCGCAGGCGATCACCATTGATCGCATGATTCGACGATTCATGGCGCGAATGTTACGCGCGGGTAGCCTCACCGGGAAGAGGGTGGAAAGCCCGGGGAAACGGGCGATTGCGATGAAACCGGAGCTTATTCGGACTCGAATTGGACGGTGAGTTCGCGCAGCAGATCGGCCAGCTCGCCCAGCCGCCGGTCCGGCAGCGCCGCGAGCAGTTCCCGCTCGTTCTTGAGCAGGCTGGTCAATGCCGCGTCGGCCACCTCGCGCCCCGAGTCGGTCAGCCGCACCAGCACCCCGCGCCGGTCGTTCGGGTCCGGGCCGCGCACGACGAGGCCCTTGGCCGCGAGCCGGTCGATCCGGTTGGTCATGGTGCCGGAGGTGACGAGGGTCTGGGTGAGCAGCTGGCCGGGGGAGAGCTGGTACGGCGTGCCCGCGCGGCGCAGCGCCGAGAGCACGTCGAACTCCCAGGTCTCGAGGCCGCGCTCGGCGAACGCGGTGCGCCGCGCCCGATCCAGGTGGCGTGCGAGCCGGGTGACCCGGCTGAGCACCTCGAGCGGGCTGACGTCGAGGTCGGGCCGCTCATGGCGCCAGGCCGAGACGAGCCGGTCCACCTCGTCCCACCGCTGCGGCGCGGGGCCCTCGCCGTCCCACGCGCTGCCCGGCCGTCCGCTCGCCTCGCTCGACTCCGCGCTCATCAGCCCAGTCTATCAAGAAGCTCTACGCCAAGTATCTTGATGTCGAGTCTCCTGCCGACCGGCTCACCTGCGGTGTCTGGCGGTGTCCGGCGGCGTCCGCCGGCCTGCGGGCCCCGCGCCGCTCAGCTCTCGGCGGCTTCCGCCTCGCCCTGCCGACGCAGGTTCACGGCCTGGCCGGCCTGCCCGCGCGGGACCCGCGGCCCGGATGCGTGACCACGCCGCGTCATCAGCCGCGGCGTGTGCTCGAGCCCGGACAGGCCGTTCCACGCCAGGTTCACCATGTGCGCGGCCACCTTCTCCTTGCTCGGGTGCTGCGCGTCCAGCCACCACTGGCCGGTCAGCGCCACCATGCCCACCAGCATCTGCGAGTACATGGCGCCGAACTCCGGGTCGTAGGCGCGGCGGCGGAACTCCGTCGCCATGATGCCCTCGACCTGCGTGGCGATGTCACTGATCAGTGAGGCGAAGTTGCCCGTGGACGCCGCGACCGGGGAGTCGCGCACCAGGATCCGGAACCCGTCGCTGTACGTCTCGATGTAGTCCAACAGCGCGAAGGCCGCCTGCTCGAGCAGTTCGCGCGGGTGCCCGCCGGTGAGCGCGGAGGTGACCATGTCCAGCAGCGTGCGCATCTCCCGGTCGACCACGACCGCGTAGAGGCCCTCCTTGCCGCCGAAGTGCTCGTAGACCACCGGCTTGGACACGCCCGCCTTCGCCGCGATCTCCTCCACGCTCGTCGCGTCGAATCCCCGCTCGGCGAAGAGCGATCGGCCGATCTCCAGCAACTGCTCGCGGCGCTCCTTCCCGGTCATCCGGGTCCGGTGTGGGTTGCTTGCTGCGGCGGTCACCCACTCATTATGGCTGCTCGACGGCATCAACGGCTCGGCGCAATGGTTCCGCCGACCCCTCGGGCACCACCGACTCCACCCTGATCGCCGTGCAACCCACCCACGCCGCCGCCTCCCGCAGGGCCGCGACCATCGGCTCGAGCGCCCGCGGCTTCTCCAGCGAGACCTGACGGGCGATCAGCACCTCCCCGTCCCGCGAGCGCTCACGCGCCGGATCGACCCGCCCGAGCAGCTCGCCGCCGTGCAGCAGCGGCATGGCGTAATACCCGTGCACCCGCTTGGGCTTCGGCACATAGGCCTCAAGGCGGTGGCTGAGCCCGAACATCCGCTCCGTCCGCGCCCGCTCCCAGATCAGCGAGTCGAAGGGGGAGAGCAGGGTCGTACGATGGCGCCCGCGCCCGCCCGCCGCCAGGAACTCCAGGGCCGTGGGGGCGGCCCAGGCCTGCTGCCCCCAGCCCTCCACCTCGACCGGTTCGAGCCCGGCTTCGTAGGCCACGTCGGCGAAGCCGGCGACGTTCTTGAGCCGGTAGTAGTCGAGCAGGTCCGAGCGCGTACCCACGCCAAGCGCCCGGCCGGCCCGCGTCACCAGCTCCACCTGGCATTGCCGATCCGTCAGCTCGTCGTGCAGCGCGCGCTCCGGCAGCGCCCGCTCCGGCAGGTCGTACACCCGCCGCCACCCGCGACGCTCCACGCACACCACCCGGCCGCAGGCCAGCAGGTACTCAACGGCCTGCTTCACCTCGGACCAGTCCCACCACCCGGGAGTCTTGCGCGCACCGCCGAGTTCGTTGGTGGTCAGCGGCCCGTCCGCGGCCAGCCGGTCCAACACGCCGCGCACCGAAGTGGAGTCCGGAGCCATCCCCCACATATCGTTACGGTTTCGATATGATCTGCGCCGGAAGGCGAACAGGGGCCAGTCCTCCGCAGGTAGGACGCAGGCCGCATGGGCCCAGTACTCGAAGGTGCGTGCTGAACCCGGCCCCCTCGGCTCCCAGAAGGCCTGATGGACCGCGGGCCGGCCGACCGCACCGAGGCGGGCGAACGGCACAAGCTCCTGTGAACGCGCCAATACCGAGATCGTGTCCAGCTGGATCGCGCCGAGACTGCGTAACAGCGTCGGCACGCTCCGTGAGCGCGGGGCGCCGAGCAGGCCCTGAGCGTGCAACGCGGCACGGCGGGCCTCGGCGGCGGTGAGTGCGGTACCCATATCCACCACGGTAATCGCGACCACCGACAGGCAGGCCGCGACCACGGACGGAGAAACGAGTCCGAAACGGCGCGTCATCGGGATGCTGCGTGTCACCATGACAGCGCAAGTGGGTGACGGCCCGGCAGGCTGTCAAGAAACCAGCCCCCCAGCGGGGTGTCGTGTCGGGCCTGCGTTGCTCGTATAATCAAGAGGTAAGCGAGAAGTTCGTAACACCGAGGTGTCCGGTGGGCACCTCCTCCGCGACTATCTGCCCCAACGCCGTGGCTGTGCGTCGAGGAACGCATGTAAGGCCATAGCCGCTCGAAGCCGAGCGACCGAAGAAGCAGTAGGACGCGTCGAGAAACGAGTGAGCGAGCCCACTATGACTACCGAAGCAGCAGTGCGCACCCCTTCCCCAGCCTCCCCGGCCAACATCCCGCCGCGCATCCTCGTCATCGGCGGCGGCTACGTCGGCATGTACACGGCGCGGCGGATCCTGAAGAACCTCAAGCGCGGAGAGGCGATCGTCACGGTCGTCGACCCCCGCTCCTACATGACCTACCAGCCCTTCCTGCCCGAGGCCGCGGCCGGCTCCATCGCGCCGCGCAACATCGTGGCCCCGCTGCGCCGGGTCATCAAGGGCCCGAACGCCGAGGTCGTGACCGGCAAGGTGGCCTCGGTGGACCACAGCCGGCGCACCGCCCGGATCGAGCCGAACGCGGGCGAGGCCTACGACCTCGGCTTCGACCAGCTCGTGGTGGCGGTCGGCTCCGTGCCGCGCACGCTGCCGATCCCGGGCCTGGCCGAGAACGGCATCGGCTTCAAGCAGGTCGAGGAGGCCATCAGCCTCCGCAACCACATCATCGGCCAGATCGACCTGGCCGACTCCATCAAGGACGAGGCGCTGCGCCGCAAGGCGCTGACGTTCGTGTTCGTCGGCGGCGGCTTCGCCGGCGTCGAGGCCATCGCCGAGATGGAGGACATGGCCCGCGATGTGTGCAAGTGGTACAACCACGTCGAGCCCGAGGACCTGCGATTCCTGCTCGTCGAGGCCGCCGACCGGATCCTGCCCGAGGTCGGCCCCGAGCTCGGCGTGTGGACCGCGGAGGAGCTGCGCAAGCGCGGCATCCAGGTCAAGATGAAGACGTTCCTGCAGTCCTGCGTGGACAACCACGTGGTGCTCTCCGACGGCACCGAGGTGGACGCCTCCACCATCGTGTGGACCGCGGGCGTCAAGCCGAACCCGGTGGTCGAGCACCTCGGCATCCCGCTCGGCCCCAAGGGCCACGTGGACGCGCAGGCCAACCTGCGGGTGACCGGCACCCAGTACGTCTGGGCCGCCGGCGACTGCGCCCAGGTTCCCGACCTGTCCAAGGGCCCGGGCAACTGGTGCTCCCCGTCCGCCCAGCACGCGGTGCGCCAGTCCAAGGTCCTGGCCGAGAACATCGTCGCGGCCCTGCGCGGCAAGAACGTGGCCGACTACGTGCACAAGCACGTCGGCTCCGTGGCCGGCCTCGGCATCGGCAAGGGCGTGGCGAACGTCTACGGCATGAAGCTGCGCGGCTGGCCGGCCTGGTTCATGCACCGGGCCTACCACGTCAGCCGGGTCCCCACCTTCAACCGCAAGGTGCGGGTGTGCGCCGACTGGATCCTGGCCGGATTCTTCCGCCGCGAGGCCGTGTCCCTGACCGCGTTCGAGAGCCCGCGCGGCGAGTTCACCGAGGTCGCCGTTCCGGCGCCGGCCGCGGTCGCCCCGGCGAAGACCGAGGAGAAGGCGCCCGTCGCCGCCTGAGTCACGCTCCTGTTATCCTTACCGGCATGCCCACGCCCCGTCCTCCGCGGACGGGGCGTGGCCGTTTCCGGCGCGGATTCCGCCGCGCTGCCAAGGCTTTCGCCCGCACCTTCAGCCTTCGTACACTCCCCGGCCGGCGCCGCTCGTTCCAGGTGCTCTCGGTGGCCACGATCGTGCTGTTCCTCCCGATCACCTACGTGCGGGCCGCGGGAAATCCGTACGTGTACACGGCGGCGGACGTACCGGCCGAGCCGGTCGGGATCGTCTTCGGCGCCGGCGTCCAGGGCGACCAGCCCAGCAGCTACCTGACCGGCCGCCTGGACCTCGCCCTCGACCTGTGGCACGCCGGCAAGATCAAGGTCTTCCTGGTGACCGGCGACAACTCGACGCCGACGTACAACGAGCCGAAGGCGATGCGCGACTACCTCACCGCGCACGGCGTGCCCATCAACCTGATCGTCCTCGACTACGCGGGCTTCGACACCTGGCAGAGCTGCGACCGGGCCAAGCGGATCTTCGGCGTCGACCACGCGATCCTGATCAGCCAGGGCTTCCACGTCCCGCGCGCCGTCTACCTCTGCCGCGCGGCCGGCATCGACGCGTACGCCGTGGGCGATCCGAACGGTCTGGCCGAGGGGCCCACGACCGAATGGATCAAGGACAACCTGCGCGAGGTCGCAGCGTCCTTCAACGCGGTGTATCAGGCCACGACGCAGCCGGACCCGACCTTCCTCGGCCCGCAGGACAACGGAATCGCCTCGGCGCTGCGCAGTTCGGCGGCGGGTTCCTAGCCTGGTCAGGCCACTGCGTGGGCGGGGCTGTGGCGTGCTCACGACGCTCGGCCGCCTGTGGCAGGGCCGTTACGATTGCGCGTTACCCGTGAATCTCATGAGCGGTAGATTCAAGCGAATCTGACGGTGCTCGGCGCCCTCACGGGCGTGGTCCGCCGCCGCAGCAGCGCATACGGGGACGCGTGCCCAGCGCCGTCGCCAACCTGGTCACCGTGCCGGTCGGCTCCGACGGCAAGATCGCGTTCTACAACTCGAACGGCACGACCCGGGTCGTCGTCGACCTCGCCAGCTACTACACCCCGGACGTGGCCGGTTCCGCGTACGTGGCCGACGGCCCGCTGTGCCTGCTCGACACCCGGCACGGCACCGGAACCGACGGCGTCATCGCCGCGGTCGGCGCCGGCAAGTCCATCGAGCTCAAGGTCGCCGGCGTACAGGGCGTGCCCGCAGCCGGCCTGGCCGCCGTCACGCTGAACCTCACCGCCACCGACGCCACCGCGAACGGTGTGGTGACCGCCTACCCCGACGGCCAGACCGCGCCGACGGCCTCGAACCTGAACTACTTCAGCGGCCGCAACAACTACCTCGCGGGCCAGAACCATCCCCAACCTCGTGGTGGTGCCGGTCGGCGCCGACGGCAAGGTCGACTTCGTCAACGCCTCCAGCGGCAGCGCCGACCTCATCGCCGACGTGTTCGGGTACTTCAGTACTGGCACGGACCTGTCGCTTTCCTCGCTCAGCTTCGCCAGTCCGACCGTGGACGGCACGGCCAGCGGTGCCTCCGACACCGCGACCTGGACCATCGCCGACACCAACCAGAACGCGACGACCGTCAACGGCGAGGTCGTGTTCCGCCAGCTCGGCAGCAAGCCGAACACGTACGTCGGCCAGCCGTACATCGAGGAGTTCACCCTCGGCCAGTCGTACAGCAACGCCGCCACCTTCGTCTCCGGCGACCTCGCGAGCTCGACCTACTCGTACCAGTTCGTCGTGCCGAACTACACCGCGACGGCTTCGGCCACCTGGGGCATCACCACGGTCGTCATCAACGACGACCAGGGCAGGCGCCTCGACCTCGCCGGATCGGCGCTGAGCAGCTACGGCAACACCCTGACGGCCACTGAGATCGCCTCGAGCACGACGCCCGCCACCGACAACACCGGTGTCATGTACGTGTCGAACATGGCGAGCGTCCCTGCCGTCGCGTACGACGGGGTCAACACCGCGATCCAGTACCGGCTGAGCGCATACGACGCGCAAAGCGGGTTCTGGCGCGGCACGCTCGGTCTGTCCGGCCCGGGCGGTGGCTGACCACGAACTTCGACATCCTCTCGGACGACGACCAGGCCGTCGGCGACTGCCAGAACCACGGCGACCGGAACTGGGCCACCGAGGCGGGCTGCAGCGTGTTCGTGGAGATCCCCGCGGGCACCGCCGCCGGCACCTGGGTGGTGAACACGCTCACGCTGACGAACAACGCCGGCCAGAGCCAGACCACCACCGGCCTGGACGAGGCGCCGATCACGGTGACCTCCGACCACGTCGTGAGCGCGAGCGGCTTCACCGCGTCGGCCATCTCCGTCAACGACTGGGCCGGCAGCGCGCCCTTCACCGTCTCCATGAAGGTGGCGGGAGCCCAGAACGGCGTCGCGTCCATCCAGCTGATCTGGTTCGGCAACGGCGCCAGCTGCACCCAGTCCTCGACGACGCCGACCGCGGGCGCGAACGGCGTCTATTCGGTGGCGGTGCAGATGTCGCAGGCCATCAACGGCGCTGCCACCTGCACCCTGGACGACATCATCATCACCGACGGCAAGGGCGACGTGGCCCTGTACGGAACGGACTTCGGCGCCCCGCGCTGAAGATGGTCATCTCCACCGTCCCAGACAAGACCCCGCCGACGGTGAGCTCCGCCTCCCTCAACATGACCACCGTCCCGCAGAGCCAGATCGGCGACTACAGCTACGTCATCAACGTCAAGGTCGCCGACGCCACCGCCCCGGTCAACCAGGCCTCGTCGTATCTCCACGACAGCACCGGCACCGTGGTCGGCCAGGTAGGCGGCGGCCTCAACGTCGGCTCCAACGGTCAAGCGATGATCAGCCTCGACGTCCCCTACGGCCTCGCCCTCGGCAGACGGTCCCATGGCCGGCAGCCCGTGTTCGGTGGCCGTGGACCTCTCGGATCCGACCCATCCGGAAGTCTGGGTGGATGCCCTCGACCTGTGAGGCGTGCCAAGGTTCAAGGCCGCGGCACGATGGCTTTGGCCGACGCGGTCGGGGCACGACGGTCTACGGCACCCCGAGCACGAAGGGTATGTAGCCCGCGTACCAGCCCGAGGCGAATCCGGCGATCACAAGACAGCTCAGCAGCACCGGCCACGACAGCCGGCGCAGCCCCGCGGCGACCGGGAGCAGAAGCGGGAACGCCGGGAGCAGGTAGCGCGAGACGTTGCCGAAGTTCTGGTGGCTGCACAGGCCGGCGGCGACGAAGAGCACGACGTAGACCAGCACCGCCACCGGAGGCCGCATGCGGATCAGCAGAATGATCAGCATGGGCAGGGCCGTCAGAAGCAGGATCGCGATCAGGTCTTCCTGCGGCGAGTCGTGCCAGAACGGCTGACCCATCGCCGTCCGCAGGTATCCCTTCGCCGTCCACGCACCGAAGTCGATGTACTGACCCCAGCCCTTGCGCTCGAGCACGCTGTAGCCGTCGAGCCGGCCCATCCGCAGGCCGACCCAGAGGAGGAATCCCAGGACGCCGGCCGGCGCCATGAGCAGGCCGACCAGCGGCCGCACCCGCCCGTCCCGACGCCGGACCAGCTCGACGATCGCGGCCACGCCGTACGCGGCGACCACGGCGAAGGCCGTGGGACGGCCGAGTCCGGAGAGCAGCGCGAACAGCCCCCCGAGCAGCCAACGGCGCCGCAGCGTGAAGTACAGGCACCAGGACGCGACGGCGATGAGCGTCGACTCCGAATAGCCCGACCACTCGACCCCGGAACTCGGGAACACCGCCCACAGCGCGACGCAGATCAGCGCGGCCTTGTGCCCGATGAGAGTGTGCGCCACCGCATAGATCCCCGCAGCGGCGACGAGCGAGGCGAGTATGGAAGCCAGCAGGGCGGAGCCGGGGTAGCCCAGCCCGGTGCAGGTGTGCACGATGCGAATCAGGGCCGGGTACAGCGGGAAGAACGCCGCAGAATTCTGCTGCACGCCCGTGGCGGTCGGTACCAGAGCCGGGTGGTAGCCGTGAGCGGCCACCATCGCGTACCACACGCCGTCCCAGGAGCCGAGGACGTCGAAGAACCTCAGTACCGGTTCGCGCGAGCTGCGGGAGACCTGACCGTGGTCGCGCGCGTACTGCACGAGCGCGAAGAAGGTGACGAATCCGGTCGCCTTGACGAACGTGTAGAGGCCGACGGCGGGGGCGAACCGGTGCCATGCCGCCCTGAGCTCGAACCGGATCCGCCGCGAGTCCCTGCCGGACGGCGCGTCGGCCAGCGCGTCGCCTCCCGGCGTCGCCTCCACCGCTTGCTCGACGTCTGACTCGGTAGTCGTAGCCGACTCAGCGGTCGTGGCGGTCGTGGCGGTCGTGGGGGCGACGCTTGCGGCTGACCCGAGGTCTTGGCGGATCAGTGACATTCTCGGCTCCGGGGTCCCTGCTGGAGCAAATCCAGGCTGTTCGAGTGAGCGCGGTCGCACTGCGACCATGACCTGGAGTCACGATTGCGCACATGGAGCCCCGCCCCTGCGTGCCATACCGACACGCATCCGCTGTGAGGACGCGCAAACCACGCTCAACGGTTCGCGCCGCGTTTCGCCACAGTCCGCCCTCCCGCCGCCGAGAGGCCTTGGTCCCGGTCGATAAAGGGACGAACCACCCGCCTCAAAAAAATCTTCGTGGAGTCGTCGAGTTCGGACAACCCGAGTCCGGGCCCACGCGTGACTTCCATGAAGGCGCCCGCTGCGGCGCTGTATATGGGGGCAGTGAATGGCTGGGGAACGCGATTTCAACGAGTTCTACGACGCGTCGTTCGGGCGCGTCGTCGGCCAGGTGTACGCCATGGTCGGCAGCCTGGCCGAGGCCGAGGACTCGGTGCAGGAAGCCTTCGCGCGGGCCTGGCAGGACTGGAACAAGATCAGCGAATACGGCGACGCCGAGGCGTGGGTGCGCAGCGTAGCCTTCCGGATCTCGGTCTCCTCCTGGCGCAAGACGGTCAACCGGTTCACCGCGCATCGGCGCAAAGCTGGCGAGGAGGAGGAACTGCCGGGCCTGAGCCCGGACCGGCTCGCGGTGATCACCGCGTTGCGCCAAATCGCACCCGAGCTACGCCAGGTCATCGTGCTTCACCACCTGCTCGACCGCTCCGTCGAGGAGATCAGCCGAGAGACGGGCGTCCCCTCCGGAACGGTCAAGGCCCGCCTGGTACGCGGCCGAAAAGCCCTCGCCCCGCAGCTCTCGGAGTTCGCCGAGCCGGCCGCGGTGCCGCGCCCGAACCCGAAGACCGCCGAAAGTGCCGCGCGCAAGCCGAAGACCTCGCAGCGCATCACCACCAGCCACCACAACTCCTCGAAGAAGGGCGTGCACCATGTCTGAGCGTTTCGACCAGCTGCTCTCCGGAGTAGTCGATTCCGCCACAAACGCGGCGCACAAGCCGGGCGCCGATGCCGCACGCAAGCGCGGTCGGCAGCGCCGCACCCACCAGCGCCTCGCCGCCTGCGCACTCTCCCTCGCCCTGCTCGGCGGCGTGGGCAGCATCGCGGCAGTCTCCCTGAATCACGGCTCCACCGTTCCGAGCGCGCACAGCATCGGCACCGCGTCACCCTCCCAGGCCGACAGCGCGACCGCTGAGCCCAGCCCGACCGCCACGCCCACCGCCTCCAACTCGCCCAGCGCCTCCACGTCACCGAGCCCATCGACGAGCACAGCCACGCCGACTCACACGACACAGAGCTCACCCCCCAGCACGAACTCCGGCCCGAACCCGAAATCTACGCGGCCGGCGCCTGGCTGACGCCCGGCCAGATGCCGTTCGGCGGTCAGATCGCCTGGCAGGACGCGACGCCGACCGTGGACAAGCTCAGCGGCAACGTCGCCGAGGCCACGACCCCCTCAGGCCCGAACGTGCTCGACTACTCGGGCGACGTCTGCACACTGCCCAGCCTGCAGACCGGGGCGAGCGGCTTCCAGTACGACCTTTACTACGCGCCGACCGACGGCAACAAGCTCAACGGCACCCTCACCGTCTCGAACACGGACCAGAAGATCTTCTTCTACCCGGGCTCCGCCCCAGTCGCGGCCGCCTGGAACTCAATCAGCTCCGGCCTGTCCGCCTGCGCCACCTCCCAGTCGATGACGCAAACGGGAGTCACGCAGGTCGGCACGGTACACAAGCTCTCCTCGACCGCGGATGCCCAGTGCTGGTCGAACTTCACCTCGGTCACCCCAGGTGACTACCAGAACGTGACGAACATCTGCTTCGTGCGAGTGAACGACCTCATCGAGGCCGCAAGCGTACGCGTCGCCTCGACCAGCACCTCCACGATCGCCTACGACTTCACCCAGATCGACACGCAACTCGTTCAGCAACTGACCGCCAGCGCCCACTCCCAGCTCTCCGGCAGCTGACGACGCAGCCACGCACCACGGCACCCCGCGGCGCCCCGGCCCAGAACCAGGGCGCCGCCTCGTCCGCCGCCTCATCAGTACTCGATGACACGCGACCCTGTCACGCAAGGGGCGGCGCCGGAGCTGATCTGAGCAGTCCCGCTCTGTGAGCTGTCGCGGGTCTGGGGCCGGGGGCGCTCCAGGCCCTTTTGCAGCGTGACGGGACTGGACCTCCGCTTCATTGGTCAACATACTGGCCGGATGTCTCACGATGGCTGGATGCGTCGTACGGACGAGGAAGCCGCTCGTGGCATCGGTAGCGGCCCTAGTCGAGTACGTGCGCTAGGAACCGTTCTATACAGGCGCTGGGCCACTCAAGGTCGCAAGCGGCGTGTCTCGACCCGGAACCTCGAGGATGAACGAGCCTGGGGACTACCGGCGCCCCGATGGAGGCGTGCGCGCAGGCCCGTGGTTTTCGTCCTGAAAGCGGTCGGTGAAGTCCTCAAATTCGTGCTTGAGTTCGTCAGCGACTGGGTTTTCTAGCCTCCGGCCTGCCTCACCGCAGCGAAATGCAGTAGCCAGACGGTACTCGGCTGCGTGAACCGACGGGGCTGACAGGGCTGACGGAACCTGAGATAGCCCGTTCGGTTGGGTTTCTCATCAGGGTCAGCACCGCAGGGTCGGCACTGCGGCAGCGCATGACCTAGGCGGATGCCCTGATCACGGGTTCGGCTGACAGGGTGAGGTGGCGGGCCGGACCGCGGTAGGTGTCGGTCATGCGTTCCAGCAGCAACCGGGCGGCGGCGCGGCCCTGCTCGAAGGGGGATGCTTCGACCGTAGTGAGCGGGGGGACCGCCATCTCGGCGGCATCGATGTTGTCGTAGCCGGATACCGCCACCTCACCTGGGACATCCAGCCCGTATTCGCGTGCTGCGGCGATGGCGCCGATGGCGATCATGTCGTTGGCGCACACCACCAGCCGGGGGCGAAGTCCGGCCTCGAGCATGGCCGTGAGCGCACTGCGACCGCCTGCCCAGGTGTACGGAGCTGAAGTCGTCAGGCGGGGGTCGGTGGCCAGCGTGAGGTCTTGCATGCCGGCGCGGAAGCCGGCCTCCCGCCGGGGTGCGGTGTTGTGGCCCGAGGGCCCGCCGATGTAGGCGATGGGACCGTCGTAGCGCGCTGCGAGGGTACGGGTCAGGTAGCGCAGGGCGGCGGTCTCATCGACCTGGACCGTGTCCCAGAGCGGTGAGGATTCGCTTCCCGGGCTGCCGTTGACGACGGCGACGCCGGACTCCTGCAGCATGCGGGCGTCGCTGGGCGCCAGCGGATATCCGAACACGATGGCTCCGTCGACCATTCGGTCGGTGAGTGTGCGCACGATCTGCTTCTCGGTCGCGCGCAGGCCGTTGGTGTCGTACAGGGCGACCTGGTAGCCCAGGGGTCCGAGGATCTCGCCTGCCCCGCGGGCGACCATCGGGTAGGTGACATGCGTGATGTTGGGCACGACGATCGCCACGGTGTGCGACTTCTGCTGGCGCAACGCCCGGGCGAAGTGGTTGGGCCGGTAGCCGAGTTCCTGGACGGCCGCCAGCACGCGCGCCCGGGTCTCTTCCGCGACGGGGCGCGAACCGCTGAGGACCTGGGAGACAGTAGCCTGACTGACGCCTGCGTGCGCCGCGACATCGCGAACGGTGACTCGCCTTTCGCGCGAGTCACGGGGAGCCGTTACCATAGCATCCTTCATAACACCCGATCTTGAATTGCGTAAACGTCTGCGACGCACGGCGCGCGGTCGCCGTGGGCGAATCTCATGTCGGCGCGGTCAATGAGGCCCCAGGCCCATCGCTTGCAAGCGGCGCGCGACGCGCACGTCGTCGTCCGTGTCGTGATCGTGCCCGTTGAAGCGGTGCAGGACGATTTCCTTCTGGCCGGCATAGGCGTTGTAGGCCGCGTAGACCGTCGACGGCGGGGCGACCATGTCCATCAAGGCGGTGGAGTACAGCGCGGGGAACGTGCAGCGTCGGGCGAAGTTGACGACGTCGAAGTATCGCAGCGTGTTGTAGACCTGGTCCTGCGCGTCTCTGTGGATGGCGAGGTACCGGCGTATTTCGGCATACGGGTCGCTGTCGGTGACGGTGATCGCCCGTGGGAAGTCGCACAGGAACGGGACGTTGGCCACGACCGCGTCGACGGGCCCGGCCAGCATCGCTGCGGCGACCGCCGTGCCCCCGCCCTGGCTGATGCCGGAGGCGATGATGTGGGACGGGCTGAGGATGGCCCGCGCGGCATCCAGGGCCCGTGCGGCGTCGACGAACAGCCGACGGTAGTAGTAGGTGTCGCGGTGGCCGATGCCCTTGGTCATCATGCCGGGCGTCTGCGGTCCGGTCCACGCGTCGTCGCCGGTGTCGCCGCAGCGCCAGGACGATCCCTGGCCGCGGGTGTCCATGACCAGGTGCGCGTAGCCGCATGCGGCCCAGAACAGCGAACTCTCCACGCGTCCGCGGCCACCCCCGTATCCGACGAACTCCACCACGACCGGAAGGCCCTCGAGCGCTCCGCGCGGCGACCGCAGCCAGGCTCGGACCTCCTGCCCGTCGTAGCCGCGGAAGGAGACATCGAACAGGTCGAGCTGCGTGACGACGCTGTCCGACCGGGTGAGCCGGAGGTTCAGATCATGCGACCGGGCCTGGGCCAGGGTCTGATCCCAGAACCCGCAGAAGTCGTCCGGCTCGGTCTGGGTGCTGTGATAGCCGGCCAACTCGGCCTCGGGCAGGTCGAAGTACATGAGGGAACTCCCATCGAACCGGGGATCGCGGTCCGTGGACGGGCCACGGTCCGCACGCCGGGCCCCGGCGAGGATCCACCGGCCCGTGTGCGCGCCTCTGCGCCAGCAGCGACCGGCTCAGTATGAATCGTATTGCGAGCTAGTTGCAACCGTTGACAGGCTGTCGGCGGGGGTTTAGCTTTCCACTGCGCAAAACGTATTGCGCTCTCCCCTCATCCGACCGTTGGAGGGCTCAACGATGAGAACCACCTCGAAACGACACTTTTCGTCCGTGCGACGCGCCCGGCGTGCTTCTGTGGTCGCGAGCGGACTCGCGGCGACGCTCCTAACCCTGGCCGGGTGCTCATCGTCCGGCGGTTCCGCGGCCGGGCAGAACGCCGACGCCCCGGCTGCGCTCACGTTGCAGACGTGGGGTTCGGTGCAGCATCCAGACGATGTGGGGTACCTACACCGCGGCCAACCCGTCGACGACCAAGGGGCAGTCGCTGAACGTCGTCTCCGGCGGCGGCAGCGACACCGACTCGGTCAGCAAGTTCCGCCTCGAGCTCTCCTCGGGCAAGAACATCCCCGACATCACGGAGCTGAATTACGACGAGGTTCCGGAGTTCGTCAACAGTGGCGCCCTGGCCGACATCTCGGCCGCGGTGACACCGGATCTCGGTAACGTCACGACCGCAGCCAAGACCCTGACCTCCTACGACGGCCAGACGGTGGCCGTTCCGATCCAGGTCAACGAGAAGCTCTGGTTCTACCGGGCCGACCTGTTCGCCAAGGCGGGCATCGATCCGGCGCAGGTGAAGACTCAGGCGGACTTCGTGGCGGCCGGCAAGAAGCTTCAGGCCGTCGAACCCGGCAGCTACATCTGGAACCTCCCGGCCAGCCCCGCCCCGTATCAGTGGGGGATGGTCGTCTCCGGCAACGGCGCCTCCTACTCCACGAAGTCGCCGTGCGCCATCACGGTCGGCAGCGACCCGGGGACCGCACAGGCGTTCCAGGCTATGAAGGATCTGCGGAACTCCGGTGCCGTCTCGACGTCGATCGGGGACTTCACGCCGCAATGGCAGTCGGCGCTGGCGAACGGAACCCTCGCCTCGACGCTCTCGGCAAGCTGGCTGCCGACGTTCATCGAGCAGTACGCGCCCGCGCTGAAGGGCAAGTGGGCGGTCGCGCAGTGGCCGGAGATCGGCGGCGCGGTCGGCGGCAGTGAGGCGGGCGGCGCCGTCTTCGTCATCCCGGCGGCCTCCCCGCACAAGGCCCAGGCCCTGGCCTTCCTCACCAAGACGCTCATGACCGCCTCGGGCGCCTCCGCCTACCTGCAGAAGAACACTGCGTACATCCCGAACGTCACATCGCTGCTGCAGTCCCCGAGCGTTCAGGACAACTCCTACTTCGGCCCGAGCCTGATCAAGGCCTACCTGGCCGCAAGCAGCACCTACAAGGTATTCCCCTACGACGCTTCCAACTCCGCGGAGACGACGGCGCTGGGCGACCAGCTGGCGAACTACCTCAACTCACCGGCGACCTCTCCGAGCTCCTTCCTCCAGACGGCCCAGTCCCAACTGGCCTCGCAGGTCGGCTGCCCGTACAGCCAGTGATCCCATGCTCGAGCCCTGGAGCGCCCCGGCGGGCCGGCCGGCGCTCCAGGGGCCCGGCGACGTCGTCGAGCCTCCCGCCGAAGACGGGATCGGGGAGTCCATCGAGAGACACGTTCGCGGTCGGCGCGGCGGGCACCCCGACGCCCACGAAGAAAGCGTATTGACACATGTCGCAACTGCAATTGGCGCACCGCCGAAGAGATCGCGAGGAGGTTCGCACCCTCCCGCGGCGAAGGAGCGGCCGGGCGCTTCTCGACCGTACTGTTCCGTATCTGTTCCTCGCACCGTTCCTGGTCTCGTTCATCGTCTTCTTCGCGGCGCCCTCGATCGTCTCGATCGTCCTGAGCTTCTACCGGTACCGCGGCTACGGCACGGCGAGCTACATCGGGTTTCACAACTACGTCGCGCTCTTCCAGTCGCCGGAATTCTGGCAGAGCGCCAGAGTCACGCTCTTCTACTGGCTCGTCCCGCTGGTCCCGCTACTCGGCGGCGGATTCCTCCTCGCGGTGCTCGTGCGCTCGAAGCTCGCGAAGCTCCCGTCTGTGTTCAAGCCGCTGCTGTTCGTCCCGCAGGTGATGGCACCGGTCGCGGCGGCGATGGTATGGCGCGTGATCCTGAGCGACAACGGCGTGCTCAACTCGCTGCTCGGGCTCCACGTCGACTGGCTCAACGACCCCTCGGCCGGTAAATGGGCCGTCGTGCTGCTGCTGCTGTGGGGCGGCATCGGATGGTACTTCGTCATCTTCCTCGCCGGACTGACCAACGTGCCGGACGAACTGCTCGAGGCCGCCCACTTGGACGGGGCGAACGCCATGCAGCGGATCCGCCACGTCACGCTCCCGATGATGCGGCCCATCATCCTGTTCGCCGTCGTCATCGACACCATCTCGTCGTTCCAGCTGTTCACCGAGCCCAATCTGCTCGTGGGCGCCGCCGGGGCCGCCTCGGCGACGGGCGCGCCACCGACGGCCGCTCCGGTCATGAACCAGGTCGTCGACAACATCGACGCCGGCCAGTTCGGGCTCTCGGCCGCGGCCGGCTGGCTGCTGTTTCTCGCAGTCGGGATCTTCTCGATTCTTCAATTCCGACTGCTGCGCGAGAGGGGCAAGTGACATGGCTCGCAGCCAAAGCAACGGCGGCCGCTGGGTCGGCACCAAGGGCGTTCTGAACCTCTTTCTGATCGGCACGGCCGTCCTCGCCGTCTACCCGTTCCTCGTCATGGCCTTCGGCGGATTCAAGACGCCCGGGGAACTGACCACCAACCCCAGCGGGATCCCGGCCCATCCCACGACGAGCAACCTCGTCGATCTGTTCACCGGATCGACCGGGTCGCTGATGTGGCGCGGCCTGCTCAACAGCGTGGTGGTGACGAGCCTGTACACGGCCATAACCGTGATCTTGTGTGCCATGGCGGGCTACGCCTTCGTCGCCTACAAGTTCAAGGGCAAGAACGTGATCTTCGCGCTTCTCGTCACGTCGATGCTCGTGCCGTTCGAGGTCAACATCCCCAGCCTCTACCTCATGTTCTCGAAGATCGGCTGGCTCGACACGTACCAGGTGCAGATCTGGCCGGGCACGGCGAGCGTGCTGGGCATGTTCATGGCCCGGCAGTTCATGGCGGGTCTACCCGGCGAGGTGTTCGAGGCTGCCCGCATCGACGGCGCCGGACACTGGCGGGTGTTCCAGCGGATCGCCCTGCCGATGGCCGTACCGGCGCTGGGTGCCGTCGCCGTGATCACCTTCGTCGCCAAGTGGAGCGACTACCTCTGGCCGTTGATCATGGTCAGCAGCCCGCAGCACGAGCCGATCATGGTCCTGCTGCCCGAACTGAGTACCAATCAGAACGGTTTCATCGTCGAGTACCAGGTCCTACTGGCCGGTGCCCTGGTGATCACCGTCCCCATCCTGCTCGTCTTCCTGCGCTTTCAAGACAAGTTCATGACGGGCACTACCGCGCCGTGAGCACCCACACCCGCCGCGGCCCGCGCTTGATCAGCCCGGCGACCCGTCCCCACACGCCGATCCTGGGGTGCGCCTCCTCGCCGAAGCGCGGCAC
>NZ_JAGSOG010000191.1 GCF_018139695.1 Actinospica durhamensis
GTGGGGCCGGCCGGGTCGAGACCGAGGATGAGGTCGGCTATCTGCTCGGGGGCCTCCTCGTGCGGCTGGTGGCCGTAGCCGTCGAGCAGCTCCAGGCGGGCGTCGAGGGCATCGGCGGCGAAGCGGGCCTCGGCCTCGGCGTCGGGGAAGTCCTCGTCGGCGGTGCCCATGACGACCAGCGTAGGCACGCCGGCCGCCTTGGCCCGCGGAAGGAGCGCCTCGGCGGCGTCGTGGGAACCGGCGCACATCCGGGCGAAGACGGCGGCCCGCCGGCGTCGACGGCGGCGCGCATGGCGGCGTAGTCGGCCGGGCGCTTCGGGAACATGTGCGGGAACCAGACCATCCACAGGGGGCGGGTGAGCGCGGGCCTGGTCATCAGCGCGGCCAGGGCCTTGGCGATCACGTTGGGGGCGGGCAGGCTGCGCACGAACGGCCCGGCGAGCACGACGCCGCGCAGCAGTTCGGGGTGCTCGGCGGCGAGGTGGACGCTGGAGGCGGCGGTGTAGGAGTTGCCGTAGAGCAGCACCGGGCCGGCATCGAGGTGCTGGATGAGCGCGGCGAGGTCGTCGGCCGTGGCGGCGGAACTGTAGGTGTCCCAGCCGGTGTCGGACTCGCCGAGCCCGCGGTAGTCGGTGGTCACGACCCGGTAGCCGGCCGCGAGCAGGAGCGGGGTGAGGTGGCGGAAGGTGGCCCGGACGGTGCCCATGCCGGGGGCGAGCAGGACGACCGGGCCGGTGCCCTGGTCGTCGTAGGCGATGCGTCCGACGGTGCCGTCGGGGCGGGTGATCTCGAGGTGGCGGGTGGCGGCGGTCGGGGCGGTCAGCGTGTTCACGAGCGTTCCCTTCATTGGCGAAGTCCGATAGCCATAAAGCTAATGCAGTTAGCTTTGCTCGTCAAACGCCCTGCTCCAAGGCTTGGCCACGCGTCGTCGACACTCCGAGTCAGGTGGTTTCCCCTAGGGCCCGTGTCCTCCTGTGGAATGACCCGCGCACCGCAACTTCCCCCTTCAGGACCCTAGGCACGGCACTTTTCCACCCACTACGTTGGCGTCTGCGGGTCGGCCCGACTCGTCGCCGGCTCCACACCGACGACGACGGAGGAAAAACCGTGGCGCGACGAATACGCGCGGCTGCGCCGCACCCGGGGCGACCGGGCGCGGGGCGGGCGGTGGTCTTCTCGGCCCGCGTGGGTGCGGGGCACGACGCGGCGGCGGACGAACTCGCACGGCGGCTGCGCGGGGCGGGCCTCGAGGTGGAGCGGCGCGACTTCCTCGACCAGCTGCCCGGGCCGCTCGGCCGACTGATCTGCGACTCGTATCACAATATGCTGTTAGCGGCGCCGTGGACCTACCAGGCGCTCTACGGGGCACTCGACCGCTCGCGCGCACTGTCGCTGCAGGTCTCGCTGATCTCCGCACTCTCCATACGCCGCATGAGCGACGCGATCGGCACCGATGCGCGTGTCGTCGTGTCCACCTATCCGTTGGCCAGCCAGGTGCTCGGCCGGATGCGGGCGAACGGTCGGCTCGACGCGCCCGTGGTGACGTATCTGACGGACTATTCGGTACACCGGCTGTGGGTGGCCGAGGGCGTGGACGCGCACACCGCGGTGCACGACATCGCCGCGGGCCAGGCCAGAGTTCTCGGTGCGGCGCAGGTCGTGACGGTGGATCCGGCCGTGGACCCGCGGTTCGTGCGGCGCGGGCCGGACTCGCGGGAGCGGGCCAGGAAGCGCATGGGCCTGCCCGCGCACGGGCGGCTGGCGTTGCTGGTGGGCGGGTCGTGGGGCATCGGCGCGATCGATGAGACCGTGCGCGATATCGCCGCGACCGGCCTGGCCGAGTGCGTGGTGGTGTGCGGCCGCAACGAGGAGCTCAGGCAGCGGCTGATCGAGCAGGGCATCAAGCACGTCTACGGCTGGGTCGACGACATGCCCACGCTGATGCACGCGTCCGACGTGCTGGTCCAGAACGCGGGCGGCATGTCGGTGTACGAGGCCCGCGCCTGCGGCCTGCCGGTCGTGACGTACCGGACGCTGCCCGGCCACGGCGAGACCAACGCGCAGTCGCTCGACGAAGCCGGTACGGCCAGGTGGATCAAGGACGCGGCCGACCTGCGCGGCGCGCTGGAGCGGGCTTTCGCACGGGCCACGCCGGACCCGGTGCCCGAATTCGCGGCAGACCCGGTTACCGTGATCCTGGGTGTGGCCCCGCAGCGTCCGACTCCCGCGTCCGGGAGCGGCGTCGCGGCCACGGCCAAGGACGCCCGGCTGCCGCGGCAGCGTGAGCGTCGCTCGCGGGTGGCCCGGTTCGGGCGCTCCGCGCAGGGCGAGGCCGACCGGGTCGGCCGGGAGACCGAGACGAGAGGTGCGGCGTGAGCAGGTTGGCGACGTTGGCCAAGTACACGGCCGGTCTGGCCGCGGTGGGAGCGGTGGCGCACGCCGCGCCGAGCGTCACCAGCCTCGGTCCCGTGCGCGCGACGCTGTGGCCGCGGCTGACCGGTATCGGTGACCCGGGGCACGTGGCGCTGACCTTCGACGACGGACCCGACCCGGCCTCGACCCCGCTGTTCCTCGCCGCCCTCGACGAGGCCGGTGTGAAGGCCACGTTCTTCCTGCTCGGCACCATGGTGCAGAAGGCGCCCTGGCTGGCCAGGGAGATCGCGGACGCCGGGCACGAGGTGGCGCTACACGGCTGGGCTCATCGTGCGCACGTGGCGGTGCCGCCCGCACAGACCTTCCGCGACCTGCGGGAGGGCCGGGACGAGGTCGCCAGCGCGATCGGGCAGGCCCCGCAGTGGTACCGGCCGCCCTACGGCGTGGCCACGGCCGCGACCTTCTCGGCGTGTCGCAAGCTGGGCCTGCGCCCGGTGCTGTGGAGCGCGTGGGGCCGGGACTGGACCGCGAAGGCCACACCGGAGTCGGTGTTCCAGACCGTGGCCAGGGACCTGCGCGGCGGCGGAACGGTGCTGCTGCACGACTCCGACTGCACCTCGAAGCCCGCGTCGTGGCGCTCCACCCTCGGCGCGCTGCCGCTGCTGCTGGCGCACTGCGCCGAACAGGGCTGGCGTGTCGGCCCGCTCGGCGAGCACGGACTCACCCAGGGCGGCGCGACCCGCGCGAGTCTGGTCGACGCCCAGGCCTAGGTTCAGGCCCCGGTTCTGGTTTCCCAGCACCGGTCTGGGTTCAGGCCTCAGTCCAGGTCCAGGCTTCAGCTCAAATCTCAGGTCCAGGCCTCGGCCCAGATCCAGGCCGGCGCCGGGATCAACGCCGGGTCAGATGCCGGCTTCCCGGCGCACCTGCTCCATGTCGAGGTCGCGGGCCTGCTGGATCAGGTCCTCGAAGGCCGGCTCGGGCAGCGCGCCGGCCTGGGCGTAGAGGACCACGCGGTCGCGGATGACGAGCAGCGTCGGGATCGCCGAGACGTTGAAGGTCGCGGCCAGGTCCGGATGGGACTGAGTGTCGACCTTCCCGAACAGGATGTCCGGGTTCTTCTCCGAGACCCGCTCGAAGACCGGGGCGAACTGCTTGCACGGCCCGCACCACTCGGCCCAGAAGTCGACGACGGTGATGCCGTCCCGGTCGGTGTTCTCCTCGAAATTGGCGGGAGTGAGTTCCAGCGTCGCCATCGGTGATCCTCCTGTCGATTCACACCAGCCTAATCGCACGCGGCTCTCCCGGACCAGCGCAGTGCGGCCGTGGGCGCAGTGGTGGGCGCGGCGGCGCAGAACGCGGCGCACGGGCGCGTACGCGTCGGCGGGCGGGGTGGCGCGACCGTGGCGCGGCATGGGTGGGACGGACAGAGCGAGTGGTGGCGCTCCAGGTGGCGCGGGACGCGTGGCTCTGGTCGGACCCGCGGCACGAGTGGCGGCGGGAGGTCGGCGGACCCGCCGCGTAGGCGCTACAGTCGGTTCCACGGAGCCGACCCAAGGTGATCATCGAGGAGTTTCAGTGCCCGTGCTCACACCCGCTCCCACCGCCCGGCGAACCGCGACGGTCCCACGGCAACGGGGGGTGCGTATGACGACCGAGCCGCAGCCGGCCCCGACGGGGCCGCGGGGATGGCGCGGATTCGCGCGTCGGGCCATGGAGGAGAGCCGCGATCTGGAGTTGATGCACCGTGCGCTCGGCTTCGCCGCGCTCGGTCTGGTCACCCTGATCCCCCTGCTGCTCGTGGTCTCGGCGGCGGACCCGGTGGGCGGTCGCGCCTTCCCGTCCTGGCTGGCCGCGGCGCTCGGGTTGTCCGACCGCGCGGCCCAGGAACTCATCCCGGTGTTCGGCCCTCCGGGTCAGGCGCTGTCCGCGACCACGGCCCTGGGCCTGGCCGGGCTCGCGGCGTTCGGACTCTCCTTCGTCTCGGCCATCCAGGTGGGGTTCGAGCGAATCTGGGCCCTGCCGCCGGCGCGGCTGATGAGCGTGTGGCGCCGCGTGGTCTGGCTCGCCGCGCTGATCGGCTTCCTGCTGGCCGCCGCCGACACCAGCCTGCTGCAGTACGGCACCTGGGTGCGCACGTTGATCCAGACGGCGGTGGCGACGGTGGGCTCCACGGTGTTCTTCTGGTGGACCGCCAGATTCCTGTTGGCCGGCCGGGTGAGCTGGATGCTTTTGCTGCCCGGCGCGATGTTGACCGCCGCCGGACTGGTGGGTCTGCGCCTGTTCTCCGCGATCGTCTTCTCTCCCCTGGTGGTCTCGAGCGCCGCCGCGTACGGCGCGATCGGTACCGTGGTCGTGCTCACGTCCTGGCTGATCGGCATCGGCTTCGTCGTGTTCGGCGGCGGCCTGATGGGCCGTCTGCTGATGGAACACACTGCGGCCTGACGATCAGATCAATACTCCAGGCGGTGGAACTTCCCGCTGGAGCTTGCATAGTCTTGCAGCCGCGCTGACGATGGATCTCAGGCCCCGGTGAGGGACTGCGGACTTCGACGGCGAAACTGACGACTTTTCACCCGAATCGACGATCAGTAGAGCTGATACTCCCTCACTGTGATTGGTTACTCTTTGCGTTGATAAGATCGCGACGGGTGAAGGGAGCGGGGGATGTCGCAGTCCACAGCGGGCGGCGCGCAAGAGCCACAAGCCACCACCTCAGGTGGCTCGGCCGCCGACGAGGCGGCCACGGGATTCACGACGGCAGAACTCACATCGACACAGGCCGCGCAGCGGCTCACGGATCAGGGTGCGCAGAGCGCCGCGGAGACAGCCGTGCATGCGGTCGCCTCCATGGCCGAGGACGGCGCGCCGTCCACGCGTGGTGGCGGGTCGCCAGACGATGCGCCCCTCACACACCACGAATCCATCTCGTCCGAAGTCGCAGCACCCGAAGCCGTCGCGCCGGCCGGCGTTCTCGCCTCGGCCGATGCTCCGGCGCTGGGCAGTGCTCCGGCTCGGCCCGGCTCCGCGGACGTGTCCTCCCACCTCAGCGAACTGGACACCGACCTGCTCCCCCCGCCGCATCGCGGTGAGGCACCCGAGCCGGAGTCCGGAGGCGCGGGGACCTTCGGGCTCCCGCACCCCACCTCCGAGTCCACGGCGACATCCGATTCCGCCGCCGCACCCCGTCCCGCGGCCGCGGCCGCTGCGGCAGCCCACGTTGCCGCTGCGGCTGAATCGACCGCCACTCCGGACTCCGTCCCCGTCATCCCGAACCCGACCTCGTCTTCGTCCCCGGCGTCGGCGTCGGCTTCGTCCCCGACCTCGACCTCGACCTCGACCTCGGCCTCGACCTCGACCTCGACCTCGGCCTCGGCTTCGACCTCGACCTCGACCCCTGACTCACTCTCGCCGACCGCCCCTCCGACCGCGTCCAGCCATGCATACGCCGCGCCGCTCGCTTCCCCGAGTCGGCCCGCGTCAGCCGGCGAGCGCGCGCTCCCCTCATCCGGCGACTCGTCGTCCTCGCGATTCGGCGCCGGGCCACTCAGAGTTCGAACATGGTGGCGCGCGTTCCCCCTGTGGGAGCGGCGGGCGCTGGCGGGTATCGTCGCATTCGCCGCGCTGATGTACGGCTGGGAGGCGGCGCACGCCTCGTACCACGGCTTCTACGCGGTCGCCGTCAGGTCCATGACGACGGGTTGGCGCGCCTTCGTGTTCGGCGCGCTGGACCCCAACGCCTCGATCACGATCGACAAGATCCCCGGCTTCCTGTGGCCCCAGGCCCTGAGCGCGATGGTGTTCGGCTTCCATGCGTGGTCGCTGGCACTGCCCCAGGCGGTTGAGGGTGTGGTCGCCGTGGTGGCCCTGCACTCCGCGGTGCGCCGTTGGGTCGGCCCGGCGGCCGGTGTCACCGCGGCCGGGATCTTCGCGCTGACGCCGGTGGTCGCCTCGCTGTTCGGGAAGGTGCTCGAGGATGCCGCGCTGACCTGCCTGCTCGTGCTCGCCGCGGCGGCGTGGCAGCGGGCCGTCGAGACGGGGCGGCTGCGTTCGCTCGTGCTCAGCGGCGTCTGGGTCGGCCTTGCCTTCCAGGCGAAGATGCTCCAGTCCTGGGCCGTGCTTCCGGCGTTCGCGCTCGTCTACCTCATCGCGGCTCCGCCCCGATTCCTGGTACGGCTGCGGCACACGCTGGTGGCCGGTGCCGTCTGTCTGGGCGTGTCCCTGTCCTGGGTCATCATCGCGACCCTGACTCCGGCGGCCGACCGGCCCTACGTCGACGGATCGACGAACAACAGCGCGGCCGCGATGGTCTTCGGCTACAACGGTCTGGCCCGGTTCGGCTCGGTCGGGGTGTCCGCGGCGGGCACCGGGAGCGTGGCGGCCACGCAGGGCGCCCGGTTCGGCGGCGGCTCGTCCTCCTCCGGGTGGCTCAAGCTGCTGCAACACGACCTCGCCTCGCAGGTCGGGTGGCTCTACCCGGTCGCGCTCGCGGGGATCGCGTTCGGCCTGTGGCGACGCCGCCGCGGCCGCACGGATGTGGCCCGGGCCGGCACGCTGATGTGGACCGGCTGGCTGTTGCTGACGGGGCTCGCCCTGTCCGCGGGCAGCGTTCCGCACTCCACGTACGTGGTCGCGCTAGCCCCGCCGCTCGCCGCGCTCTCCGCCTTCGCGCTCGTACGTACGGTGGCGATGTACCGGGCACCGCGGTCGACGAGGGAACGCCTCGCACTCCCGGCGCTCACGGCCGTGACCCTCGCGTGGGCGGTGCATCTCAGTGCCGCGTTCCCGCGCTTCCTTCCGGGTGTCGCGTTGCCGCTCTCGGCGGCGGCGGTCACCGTGGTCGCGCTCGCCGTGGTCGTGGGCCGGGCCACCGGGCGTCGCAGCGGGATGACGCGCTGGTCGGCAGGACTGTGCTGCGGGTTGATGCTGGCCGTGCCGGCCGCGTGGTCGGTGTCGGTGTTCGACCCCGCGTATGCCGGAAGTTCGGGCAACGCCAACGCCGGCGGATACGAGGGCGGCATGCACTTCGGGCTCAGGACGGCCAAGCAACCGCGCCAGGCCACCCGTACGACTCACCAGGGGTTCAATCCGTTCAACCCCCCGACCACACTGGACGCCGCTCAGTCGCGCCTCCTGGCGTATCTCGCGGACCATCGCGACGGCGCCAGGTACCTCGTGGCGACCGAGTCATGGGGAGCGGCCTCGCCGTACATCCTGATGGACGAGGCGGCGATCCTGCCGATGGGCGGCTTCTCGGGCAACGCGAGCTTCCCGCAGCCGCAGCAGTTCGAGTCGATGATCAAGACCGGTGAGATCCACTACGTGCTGCTCACGGGTCAGGGCATGCGCTTCCGCGGTACTTCCGCGGCGGCCTCGCCTGCGACGTCGGGGCTGCGCGAGAAACCTCGAACGCCCGAAGCGCGTTCGGCGTCCTCGTCCGCCTCGTCCACGGCCGGCGGCGAGTCGGATCTGGCCCGCGTCGCGACCCTCGTCAAGAAGTCGTGCCACCTGGTGCCGACGTCCGCATACGGAGCGGTCCAGCAGGAGACCGCCCCCCTGTACCGCTGTGGTTGAGACACAGCGCGCTGATTGACATCTGCACAGTGCGAGAAGGAAGAGTACGAGAAGAAGGGCACGAGGGAGCCGGCTGAGCGCGGCTCTCTCCTGAAGAAATGCCAGGTCCGTCGCGGCGAGTCGGCGTTTGCCCCAACTCACAGCGACGGACCTGGCACCTCAACTCGGCTCTGGGACGTGCCCCAGCGCTCGTCCCAGGGCCGAAACCGAGCGGATCAGGCCCCGAGGTGCGGCACCGGGTTGGCCGGGATCACGCCGAGCTTGCCCTTCTGGTAGTCCTCGAAAGCCTGGACGACCTCTTCCTTCGTGTTCATGACGAAGGGGCCGTAGGTGAAGACGGGCTCGCGGATCGGCTGGCCGCCGAGCAGGAGCACGTCCAGGTTCGGCGTGCGGTTGTCCGGACGCTCGGTGGCGGCAAGGGTCAGGCTGTCGCCGTCGCCGAAGACGGCGAGCTGGTGCGCGTCGAGGGGCCGCTGGTCGGTGCCGACCGTGCCGCGACCGGACAGGACGTAGGCGAGCGCGTTGAACCGGGGGTTCCACGGCAGCGTCACCTGGGCGCCGGGGCTGAGCGTGGCGTGGATCATGGTGATCGGCGTGAAGGTGGAGCCCGGGCCGCGGTACTCGCCGACCTCGCCGGCGATCACCCGGATCAGGGCGCCGCCGTCGGGGGTGGTGAGCAGGGTCGCCTGCGGTCCCTCGATGCTCTGGTAGTGCGGCGGGTTCCACTTGTTGGCCGCGGGCAGGTTCACCCAGAGCTGGATGCCGTGGAACAGGCCACCGGACATGACCAGCGACTCCGGCGGCGTCTCGATGTGCAGCAGTCCGCTACCCGCGGTCATCCACTGGGTGTCGCCGTCGGTGATCACGCCACCGCCGCCGTGCGAGTCCTGGTGGACGAACGTACCGTCGATCAGGTAGGTCACGGTCTCGAAGCCCCGGTGGGGGTGCCACGGCGTGCCCTTCGGCTCGCCGGCGGCGTAATCGACCTCACCCATCTGGTCCATGTGGATAAAGGGGTCGAGGGCCTGCTTGGAGACTCCCGCGAAGGCGCGGTAGACCGGGAAACCCTCCCCCTCGAAACCCTGCGGCGCGCTGGTCACGGCTCGCACCCGGCGCGGCGTGGACGCCTGCGGGTCGGGCACGGGGACGCGCGGAAGCTCCAACAGATTGTCGGTGGTTACGGCGGGCATCTCGGCCTCCTCGGATCGGCTGACGCGCTCGCGGTGCGCGGGCGCTCAGTTAGTTGAACATTAAACCATCCCGCCGCATTCCGCCAGCCGCGACACCCGTGCAGCGGCCGCCGATCGCGACCGCCACACCTCGAAACCCCGGCCCACCAGGCCGGTCACAGTTGGTCCTTGGGCAGGCCTTGCGTGTCCCTCCAGCACGGCCCCCACAGCCGGGGTCCCGGTCGGTCCGACTTGCCACCAGCAGCCCGACACGACAGCAGCCCGATGCGCTGCCGCCGCAGCACTTACCGCCAAGCCCGCCACCGCCCGAGTCGCCGCACGACTGAGCCCGCCACCGCACAGGTTCACGTCGCGGCTATGACCACCGCCCCCATATTCGTACGGCCAAGACCACCGCCGCTCGGGCAGTTCGACCAGGCCCGCCACCGCCCAGGTTCACGCGGTCACGACTCCCCCGCTCCAGCACGTGCGAACTAGTCCGACGCTCGGGTACGTACCTACTCCCGAGGCCTAACGCCGCGTGGGCACATACGAGCCGGTCCGACGCGACCCGGGTACGTACGACCAGGTCCAACGCCGATCGGGTTCGCGCGCCTCCGCACCGGCAGCCCGACACAACGGCGGCCAGGGTTACCGCCCCTCGCCCCGCCGCCGCTTGCCACCACCTGCGCGTACCACTATCTGCGCTGCGCGTGCCGCCGCTTGAACCTGGCACGCGCCCATCGCCACCGGCCTAGTGGGGCCGAGGACCACCGCCACGTGCCCCACCGCCGCCTGCTACTACCGGCGCGTGCCGCCGCTTGGGCCTGGCACGCGCCCATCGCCACTGGCCTAGTCGGGCCGAGGACTACCGCCACGTCCCCCGCCGCCGATTGCCCCGCCGCCGCAACTCGCCACCGCTTGGGCCCGTCAGGCGCCCGTTGCCACCGGCCTGGTCGGGTCGTTGGACCACTGCGACCAGGAGCCCGGATACAGCACGGCATCGATACCGGCGACGGCGAGCGCCGCGATCTGGTGGGCGGCGGTCACACCGGAGCCGCAGTAGACGGCCACCTCGTCCGACTTCTCAGGGTTCACGCCGAGCTCGGCGAAGCGGGCGCGCAACTCAGCCGGGGACTTAAAGGCGCCCGTGTTGGTCAGGTTCTCCGTGGTCGGTGCGCTGACGGCGCCGGGGATGTGGCCCGCGCGGGGGTCGACCGGCTCCGTCTCACCGCGATAGCGCTCTCCTGCCCGGGCGTCGAGGAGCACGCCGTGCGCGGGGAACTCGGCCGTCTCGTCGATGCTGAGCACCGGGAGGTGCCCGGCCGAGAGCTCGACGTCGCCGGGAGCCGGCTGGGCGGGCTCGGTGTCGAGGCCTTCGAGAGCGTGCCCGGCGTCGGTCCAGGCGCGCAGGCCACCGTCGAGCAGCCGGACGTCGCTCAGCCCGGCCCAACGCAGCAGCCACCAGGCCCGGGCGGCGGCGAGGCCGCCGTTGTCGTCGAGGACGACGACCGAGTCGCCGTTGTTCAGGCCCCAGCGGCGCGCGGCAGCCTGCAGGTCGGCCGGGTCGGGCAGCGGGTGGCGCCCGTCTGCGGGAGTGGCCGGCGCGGCGAGGTCGTCGTTGAGGGAGACGTAGACCGAGCCGGGTACCCGGCGGGCGAGGAAGTGCTCGTATCCGTGCGGGTCGCCGAGCACCCAGCGCACGTCGAGCACGACCGGGCGATGCTCGCTTTCCAGTTGCGCGTGTAGATCTGCAACGCTGATCAGAATCTCGGCCATCGGTAGCTCCCGCACTCGCCCAGAGGTCACTGTTCTGCCGTGGAGGCGTGCGTGACCGCAGAACGCGTGACGCGTGCGCGCTACCTCGGCAGGCGCGAGCTTAGCCGAGAGCCGAATCCGGAGGTGATCGACGAGACCGCGCGACCGCGTGTCTCCGCAGCGCCGGCCGCGAGGCGCGCTCAGGGCACCAGCACAGCCTCACGGAGGCGCTCGAGATCGCAGCCGAGGCCGCTCATGAGGAACTCCTCGACCGACCCGTACCGCTCCTCGGCCTCCGCGAACGCCGCGTCGAGGTAGATCGGGCGCACTTCGATCAGCGGCATCAGGGGCTGGCTCTCGCCGAGCATGAGGCGCAGCATCGCGATGAGTTTGGCGCGCCCCTCAGCCCCGCGGCCGGTACTCGACCGCTCGTTGGTGAGCAGGTAGTCGGCGTAGACGTCGGCGCGGTCGACGCCGAGACCCGACAGGACGAGCGCGGCGAGCCAGCCGGTCCGGTCCTTGCCGGCGGTGCAGTGGAAGAGTACCGATTCGCCGCGCCCGGCCGTGTCGGCGATCAGGTTGAGCGCGCCGGAGAACGCGCTGCGGCTGGATTCGTCGACCACGAACTGCCGATACATCTCGACCATGATCTTGGTCAGCGCATCCTCGTCGAGGGGCTCGGTGTCCGGGCCGGCGCCCATCATCTCGACGAGCACGGTCTGCGTGACGTCCGTTGCGGGCAGGTGAGTCCGAGGGCCGGTCCACGGGCCGGAACCGAGCCGGGCGGCCTCGGCCTCGCCACGCAGGTCGATCACCATGGCGACGCCGAGTCCGCGCAGCACGTCGAGGTCCGGCTCGGTGGCGTGAATCAGTGCCTCGGAGCGCAGGAGCGTACCGAACCGGACCATCCGTCCATCGGCGCAACGGTATCCGCCCAGGTCTCGGGCGTTCGGCACGCCCTGTAGGCCGAGGTCCCGGCCGGCCTCCGTCATGAGTGTGCTCCCGTCGCTCTGCTGGTCCAATCCTGCCGGGACCGACCATACCTGGCACGACGCGAGATACGGCCTAGCCTGAGACAACCACTGTCACGTCGTCAGATCCGCCGCGGGGTATGGATACCGAGGAGACCCAGCCCCTGCCGCAATGTGCGACCGGTCAGATGGGCCAGGGCCGTCCGGTTCTCCCGCTGCGCGTCCGAGTCCGCCTTGAGGATCGGGCAGTTCTCCCAGAAATCGCTCCAGGCCTTCGCGAGCTCGAACAGATAGGTGCACAGTCGGTGCGGCTCGAGGGTCGCGGCCACGTCCTCGATGACCCCGCCGAACTCGTCGAGCGCGAAGATCAGCGCCCGCTCCGCCGGTTCGATCGGCACGTCTACGTTGACCGTCGGCATCCGGTCCGCATCAGCGCCCTTCAACTCGGCGGACAGCTTGCCGAGCACGGAGTTCACCCGGGCGTGAGCGTATTGGAGATAGACGCTCGTGCGGCCGTTGAGAGAGACCATCCTGGCCGGGTCGAAGACATAGTCCTTGATCCGGAGGTTGGACAGGTCCGCGTACTTGACCGCACCGATACCCGCCGCCTGCACGACGGCGTCGAACTCGGCCGGCTCGAGTAGCGAGGCCCGCTGTTCGAGCGCGGCTCCGGCAGCGGCCACAGCGTCGTCCAGAAGTTCGGACAGCTGTGGCGTGTCGCCGGACCGGGACCGGAAGGGCCTGCCGCCCGGGCCGAGCATGGTGCCGAAGGCGACGTGCTCCACGGTCACCTCGTCGGTGAGCCAGCCGGCCCGCCGAGCCGTGGCGAACACCATCTTCAGGTGCAGCGCCTGCCGGGTATCGATGACGTACAGGATCCGCTGGGCCTTCAGTTCCTTGATCCGGTACCGGAGCGCGGCGAGGTCGGTGGCCGCGTAGCCGTAGCCGCCGTCGGACTTCCGTACGATCAGCGGGAACGGCTCGCCCTTGGCGTCCTTGAACTCCTCGAGGAAGACGCACAGCGCTCCGTTGGATTCGGCGATCAGGCCCATGCGATCGAGCTCCGCGACGACTCCGTCCAGCATGGGGTTGTAGAAGGATTCGGGCACCACGTCCTGCGGGGTCAGCAGTACCCCGAGCCGCTCGTAGACGTCCTGGTACGCACAGGTGGAAAGCTCGACCAGCTTCTTCCAGGCCGCCCGGGTGACCGGATCCCCGGCCTGCAGCGCGACAACCCGGTTCCTGGCCCGTTCGGCGAACGCCGGATCAGTCTCGAACGCGGACGTGGCCGCCTTGTAGAGCACGTCGAGCTCCTCGAGACTCACCCCGTCGAGCGCGGGCGTCGACGGATCGCCGGTGGCATCGGCACTCGTACCCCCGAAGAATTCGGGATGCTCCACGAGGTACTGGATCAGTCGGCCGAACTGGGTTCCCCAGTCCCCCAGATGATTGACCCTGATGACGTCCGCGCCCGCGTGGGTGAGGACCCGGGCCAGGGCGTCGCCGATCGAGGTGCTGCGCAGATGCCCGACATGCAGCTCCTTGGCGATGTTCGGCCCCGAGTAATCCACGAGAATCCGCGCACCGGCGTGCCGCACGCCGACGCCGAGCCGGTCATCCGCGAGCCGCGCCGCGACCACGGACCACAGGGCCGGGTCGGCGACGTTCAGATTGAGGAATCCGGGCCCTGAGACCTCGGTCGAGGCGAGGAGGTCGCCGTACGGTCCGTCCGACCGGCCTTCGAACTCAAGCCCGTCGAGTTCGGCCTTGATCACCCCGGCCAGTTCCCGGGGATTGCGGCCCGTCCGCTTGGCCAGGTCGAGCGCGACGGCGGCCTGGAAGTCGGCCCGCTCGGAGCGGCGCACGACGGGGTCCACAGCGTCGAGGTCTCGGGGCAGCGCGCGCCGCACGGCCTCGGCCGTCTTCGCACCTACCTGGGCCTTCACACTGATGAACTCCGGCATCGCCGGGGACCTCCTCGCACCTGGACGTGACCGCGGAGCCGTCCGTCGCGGCCCGCTTCGAGCCAGGTTAGACGCAGGGAGGCGACGTCCACATCTGGTTATCGCTCCGCCATATCCGCGGATCCGTCGCTATAGCGCACCTCATCCAGGGAGCCGCGTCGTTATCGAGGAGCTTCATGAGGTCGTTGTCGAGCAGCTTCATGAGAGAGCCGTCGCGGCGCCGCCCGACGCGCCGCAGGACTACAACGCGGCCAACTGCTACGCGATCAGGCGCTTTCGCCGCTCTTGTCACCGCGCACAGCCAGGTTGGCGACGATGCGCGTCAAGGTCGGCACCGGCACATCCCGCAGCGCAGCCGCGCGCAGTACCGCGCCGCCGATCGCGTCGAGTTCGATGGAGCGGCCTGCCTCGGCGTCACGCTGCATGGACGATTTGGTCGTCTCCGGGAAGGCGCGGTGGAGCCGCACCACATCGACCAGATCGACCTGGGCGCCGTTCGCGCGGGCCACGCTCACGACTTCCTCGGCCACCGCGTACAGCTCGTCCGAATGCTCGGAGCGCAGTTGGCCGACGGTCATCCCGTATCGGGTGGTCATCAGGGACAGCGGGGTGATCAGGCTGAGTTTCGCCCACAGCATCGAGGTTTCGTCGTCACGGACCCGGACGGCGAATCCGGCGTCCGCGAATACCAGCGCGGTCTCGGCAAGCCGGCTCTGCGAAGCCGTGTCGCTCGCGAGTTCGATATCGGCGAAGGCACTGGAGTGCTCGATCACGCCCGGGGCCAGGCGGGTGGACTCGACGCGAATCGTCGCCGGGGCGACGAGGTGCGCCCCGTATCGGTTGCGCAGGAAGGCGGGGTGTTCGCACCCGTTGAGGAACGGGACGATCAGGGCGTCTCGAAGCGCGGCGGGGTCGATGCGGTCGAGCGCGTCGGGCAGCGTGGTGTGCTTCACCGTGATCAGGCACAGGTCCACCGGCTCCCGAAGCCGGGTTTCGGCTCGCACTGCGACGGCGAGTTCCCCGAACCGCGTGCTGCTGACGCGGATTCCCTTCTCACGCAGGATGTCCGCGGTGGACTCCCCCGCGATGCAGACCACGTCGTGGCCACTGTGCGAGAGCGGGGCGGCGAGCAACCCGCCCACGCCGCCCGGACCGAGCACGGCGATGCGCAGGGGATTTCGAGGCTCCTGGTTGTTGATGGCCTCCACGGAGGTCCTGGGGGCGGCGAGGGTGACGGCCGTGGGAACGGCAGCCGCGGAGATGGCGCCGGCGTCGGCACCGGTCGGGGCGACGGCGGCGGGAGCAGCAGCGACAATCGCAGGGCTGGAGGCGGCAGCGCGAACAGCAGCGACAGCCGCAGCGGCCGGGCCACCGATGGGAGCAGCAGCGACGACCGCGGAAGTGACGGCGGCTGCGGGAGCAGCGGTGTCGGGCGCGGGAGCGGGGGTGCCGGCGGGGACGACGGCCGCAGAGACAGCGCCCGGATCGACAGCGACGGCGGGAACGACAGCGGGCGTGGCAGCGGGCGTGGCAACAGCGGCGGCGGCAGTGGCGATGTCAGCTTCCTGCATCCCGCCAGCATACGCGGCGCACGCGTGCGTTCCGGGGTAAGTGTGCCGATTCGGCTGGTGGCGCCGCATGTTCGCGATCCGCTGCGGCCAGCAGACACCGACAGTCGGGCGGCTTGCGGCTTACTCGTGCGAGCAGGTGAGCGGCTTACGGCCTACTCCGGTGCGAGCAAGTGAGCGGCTTACGGCATACGGCTTACTCCAGTGCGAGCAAGTGAGCGGCCTACGGCCTACTCCAATGCGAGCAGGTGAGCGGCTTGCGCTTCGAGGGTGCCGGGCGGGTTGCGCCGGTGCGAGGGGCCGCTCGGGAGCAGCCTCAGCAGCCAGTACACGGCGAAGGCGCGCCGGAACACGCGCAGACGCTCGCATTCCGCGGAAGTCATGCTGAGGTGGGCGAACAGCCGCTCGGCGTCGAGGGCCGCCGCATGGACGACGGAGATGTGTTCGACGAGGGTGGCGAGCTCGAACATCGGGTCGCTTCGGCCGGAATCCTCGAAATCGCCGACGTAGATCTTCTTGCCGTCCCAGAGGAAGTTGGCCAGATTGCCGTCGACCTGCCCGAACACGGTCGGCACCGGCCCGCCGAAGGGGCGCTCCGCCTGCTGCGCCCACGGTGAGGCCGCGAACGCCGTCGCGACCTGGTAGGCCTTCGCCACTATAGGTTCGGTCTCTGCTCCGACACCGCCCTTGCGTATCGCCTCTTCCACCATGCGCGACAACGCCGCCTGCGTGCGCTCGGGATCGAAGTTCGGCTTTGCATCAGCGAGTTCGCTCTCCGGGACGCTCGCGTGCATCCGAGTCAGTGCGTCGGCAAGGGCGCGGACCTGTGTATCCGTCAGCGGCGCGGCGCCGAGCGGTTCGCCGGGCAGCCTCGACATCACGATCGTCGGCGGATCCTCGGCGAACCGCGCCTCGATCGGCTCCGGCGCCAGCCCGGGCGCGTAGCGCGCGAGCAGCGAGAGGCCACGCCATTCGCGCAGGTGCTCTCCGCGCTCCCAGTCGACGAAGCGCTTGACCACGCGGTCGCCGTCGAACGTGAGCTCGTGTGTCGTCGCGTGCGTGGCCAAGACGTGTGCTCCGTTTCGTCGGACTTGGAGTCGTCGTCAGCTCTGCGTCGCCACGTCGATCAGCGCACGCAGAGCGTCAGCGTGGCCGTCAGCTCTGCGTCGTGCCGTCGATCAGCTCACGCAGGATGTCGGCGTGGCCGTTGTGCTGCGCGTACTCCTCGAGCATGTGCAGCATGACCCAGCGCACGTCGACCTCTCCGATCCTGCGGTGTACGCCGACGTCGTCGAGGTCGAGCTGCTCGTAGATCGCGCGGCTGCGCTCGCAGGCGGCGAGGAACCGGGTGACGTCCTGCTCCAGCGTCGCTCCGTCATCCAGCAGGAAGTCGCCGTCGCGGCGGTCCGGGAAGCCGAAGGGCGCGGGTTCGTCGCTGCCCAGCAGGACCGTGACGAACCAGACGTGTTCGACCTTCGCGAGGTGGCGCACGAGGCCGTGCAGCGTGTTGAGTGAGGGCACGACGCGGCGGTCGGCCTGCTCGTCGTCCAGACCGTCGACCTTCGCGAGCAGCTCGGCGCGGTGGAAGTCCAGCCACTCGGCCAGCGCGAGTCGCTCAGGTGCGACGGTGCGAGGTTCGGGAGACGGCTTGAGGGGCGAGGTGAAGGTCATCTCAGTCCAGTTTCCTGTGTGCAAGTGTCCGGTCGAGGCAGGGCGAGGCAGAGACGGGGCGACTGGGCGACGGGGCGCACATCGGGACGCTGATCCGGACCTACCACTCGATCAAGATTCTGTCAGTCTCGGCCGATCTAGGACCACACTCTGGTCTCGGACCACTCCGACTCTGGTCTGGGAGCACCTCGGCCTAGGCCCACCTCGCCTGGGACGGCTCCGACCTAGGACCGAACTTCGGTCTTGGACCACTCCGTAGCGGGACAGGGACCGGGCGCACCGGGGACCGCACCCGCTGGGGACCGGTTCCGCCGGAGAGTCGGGTCAGGGCGGAGGGGTCTCGCCGGAGCCGCGGGGCACCAG
>NZ_JAGSOG010000192.1 GCF_018139695.1 Actinospica durhamensis
GGCGGGAGCCGCGGATCCCGCCGAAGGCCTTGCGACGGCGGCACCTGACTGCGTACCGTGAATGCGTCGTCCACGCTCCGTTGCTCTCGCGTGCTGTCGCGAAAGCCGTGTGCCGCCGTGCGTGGGCGGGTAACGCCGTGTTTCCGCGCGAACGAGTGGGCCGTGCGCGGCGGGGTGGGCGCTTCATCCGGACTGTAGGGAGAACAGTCGTGCGAGGGTGGGCAAGAGTGGTCGCCGCGTGCTGCGCCGGCCTGGTCGCGAGCGTATCGGCGGCGTGTTCGAGTGTGGCGACGCCGGCGCAACCGGTGGCACAGACCGCGGCGCCGAGCGCGAGCGGAGATCTGGCCTGGCTGGTGGGCGCGTGGGACGGGACGATGGACTGCGCGGCGGGCGCGATCGGGCTACATCTCGACGCGGCGGCCGGACTGCACGGGACGGTGACGGTCAAGAGCACCGTCTACGCGACGTACGCGCTGCCGAAACTGGCCTTCGGCACCCTGAACATGGTCGCGGGCACCGGCGCGGCGGCCGACGGGCCGGGCGCGGTCACGATCACGCCCGGGGCCTGGAAGCCGGCGGCGAGCGGCTGGTCCGCGTTCACGCTGACCGGTACCGCGCCCGCGGCCGGGGCCTCGGCGTTCTCGGGCGAGGTGAGCGGCTCGGGCTCGCCCGACTGCTCCGACTTCAGCCTCCAGCGCGCGGCGGCCGCGGGCCCGAGCTGCGCGGCGCAGTCGATGATCCAGTTCCTCGAGGGCGGCGCGTGGCAGCACGTGTACATCGACACCGAGGACCACCCGACGGTCGGCTACGGATACAACCTGGACACCCCGGGCGCACGGGCCGAGCTGGCCAAGTACCAGGCGGACTACGACGCCGTACTCGCGGGCACGGCGGTGCTGACGCCGGACCAGATGACCTCGATCTTCAACGACTCCTACACCGCCGCACTGGCTTCGGCGCAGCGGTTCTATCCGGACTTCGCCCAGCTGGCCCCGGCCCGCCAGGACGCGCTGATCGACCTCGCCTACGGGCTGCCGAGCGGGATCAGCGACTGGAACGGGCTTCTCAGCGCACTGAACCAGGGCGACTTCACCCAGGCGGGCCTGGAATTCTATCTCTCCAAGCGGCACACCCAGATCCCGACACGCACCGCGGCCGACGCCTCGATGATGATCACCGGGCAGGTGCCGACGCAGCTGTGCAACGCCAAGGTCACCCCGACCACGCCGGAGTCCTGCCCCTCCGACGCGGCCGCGGCGAGCCCGCCGACCGGCTGGAGCGCGGTCGGGCCGGTCACCGTGACGCAGGGCGGGGACAGCGGCGCCTTCTGCATCACTTCCGCCACGACGTACTGGGCCGGGATCTACCTGGCCGCGCCGGGAGCGAACTACACCGTCACGGTCAGCGGCGCGTTGGAGAACCCGGTGTACGGCTGGGGCGTGGCGGCGCGCGCGACCGTGAGCGGGAACGGGACGTCGGTGACCGGCCACGCGATCCAGTACGACCCGGGCGTGGGCGGCTACCGCGACAACGACTATCCCGGCGACTCCGGCCCGGCCATCGGCGCGGCGACCGACAACGAGTGGCACACCCTGTCGATCACCGTCGACGGCAGCCACTACACCGAGAGCGTCGACGGCCGCCAGATCGCCGCCGGCACGCTGCCCCAGGCCGCCGAGGCCGCCGGCGGCGTCTTCATCCGCATCTGGAACGGCGCCGCCGTCGAACTGACCACGCCCGTGATCACGAAGCTCGGCTGAGCCCGGGCGGCAGGACATGCACGAGCTGGACGATCACGACACGAAAGGATGGACTCCGTGGCGGGCAAGGCAACCAACGTCAGCGTGACGCAGGACAGCGCGCGCGATCACTGGGGTGGGACAAGGGTCAGTTACCACGTCTCGTTCTATTCCGTTCCGGCGCAGGCCCAGTGCAGCTTCTCCCATTCCACGTACGGCGGCATCGGCGAGACCAACATCTTCGTCTCGATGAGCGGTCCCAAGGCCAAGACGATCACGCTGCGCACCTGGGACTCGCCGTTCAAGGTGGGCAAGGTGACCTGCCAGTTCCACCGGCCGGAATCCCGCAAGAAGAAGTGGTACCTGACCGTCGACGACGTGAGGATCGACCTCTGACCCGCCGCGCTCACGCCGCCTAACCCGCGTACGCCGTCTGCTGGAGGGAGTAGAGGTCCGCGTACGTCGCGGACTTCGCCAGCAGTTCTTCGTGGGAGCCGACTTCGACCAGGCGGCCCTTGTCGAGGACCAGGATGAGGTCGGCGCCCGCGACGGTGGAGAAGCGGTGGGAGACGATCACGGTGATGCCGCCGGGGGCGATGGCGCGGGCGCGTTCCATGTAGCGCTCGAAGATGGCGTGCTCGCTGGGGGCGTCGAGCGAGGCGGTCGGTTCGTCGAGCACGAACAGCAGCGGGGCCTCGCGCATGCAGGCGCGGGCCAGGGCGAGCTTCTGCCACTGGCCCTCGGACAGGTCGACACCGCCGAAGGGGCGGCCGAGCTGGGTGTCGACGCCGTCGGGCAGGCGGTCGACCAGGATCTGCGCGTCGGCGTTGGCCACGGCGGTGCCGAGCCGCTCGGGGTGGGCCAGGTCGCCCAGCGCGATGCCCTGCGCGAAGGTGCTGTGGTAGCGGCCGAAGTCCTGGAAGGCCGCGGCGGTGGCGGTGCGCCAGGAGCGGGTGTCGATGTCGGCCAGGTCGACGCCGTCGATCAGGATGCGGCCGGAGGTCGGGCGGTACATCTTCTCCAGCAGCTTCACGATCGTGGTCTTGCCCGAGCCGTACTCGCCGACGACGGCGACCACGCTGCCGGCCGGCAGGGTCACGTTCACCGCGTCCAGGGCGGGGCGGTCGCTGTTGCCGTAGGTGAAGGTGACGTCCTCGAAGGTGATGCCCCGGGTCAGCCCGGCCGGGGCCGGCCCGGCGGCCTTGGAGGTGTGTGCGGCCTCGTACTCGCGCAGCCAGCGGTAGGGCTCGAGCACGCGTCCGGCGCCGCCGGTGCTGGAGGAGGCGCGCACCGCGTTCTGCACGAGCGAGCGCAGCTGGGTGCCGACGGTGATGGTCAGCACGATGTCGCCGACGTGGGCCGAGTTGTGCGCGGCGTCGACCACCACGACGGCGAGTCCGGCGACGAAGCTGCCGACGAACACGCTCCACCCGAGGGCGTTGAGCAGCCCGGCGCGCAGGTTGGCCCGGCGCCAGATCAGCTCGCTGCGCTCGGCCGCCTCGCGCTGCAGCCGCACCAGGTGCGTGCTGGTGCCCGCGACGCGCACCTCCTTGCCGGTGGCGCCGCCGGTGAGGATCTCGAACAGCCGCCGCTGCAGCCGCCTGTCCTGGGACCGGGCGTGCTGGGCGTTCTGGATCAGGGTGCGGGCGCGCTGCTCGAAGTAGAGCGGGATGACGCCGGCGAGCAGGATGACGAGCAGCACCGGGCTGATGCTGCCGAGCAGGCCGAGCACCAGGAACAGCCGCACGACCAGGGCGGTGGCCTCCAGCGCGCCCCAGGCGGAGCGACCGATGGCCCAGGTCTGGTCGTAGAGCGCGGTGAGCTGGTCCAGGTACTCGGTCTGCTCGAGGTGTTCGATCCCTTCGATGCCCATCGCGGCCAGCTGGATCTGCCGGTCGTAGTGCTCGCGCGCGACGAGCTCGCACAGGTTGATCTGCAGCGCGCCGGTGATCTCGGTGAAGGTGATGGTCAGGGCGTAGCCGAGGGCCGCGCCGACGGCGCCGACCACGATCACGGTGCCGTCCGAGTCGATCGTGCCGGAGACCATCGCGCGCATGCACAGGCCGATCGCGGCCACGGCGAAGGTGTCGAGCGTCATGCAGACGCACACCGTCAGGAACAGCGGTCTGCTCCGGCGCCAGCACAGGCCGAAGATCTCCCGGAACAGCGTGGCGTTGCCGCGCAGGGTCCTGAGCGTCCTCACAGCAGTTCCCCCTCTTCGACGCGGTCGTCGTAGCCGCTCTGGAAGCGTTCGGCCTGGATGGTGAACATCGCGGCGTAGTCGCCGCCGAGTTCCATGAGCGCGTCGTGGTCGCCGGACTCGGCGATGCGCCCGTTCTCGAGCAGCACGATCCGGTCGGCCTGGCGCACGGTGGACAGCCGGTGCGAGATGAGGATGACGGTGGCCTCGCGGGCGAGCCGGGTGAGGCGTTCGAAGACCTCGAACTCGGTGCGCACGTCCAGGTGCGCGGTCGGCTCGTCCAGCACGAGGATCTTGGCCCCGTGCTTGATCGCGTAGATCGCCCGGGTGAGCACGACCTGCTGCCACTGCCCGCCGGACAGGTCCACCCCGCCCACGCGCTCCTTGGACAGCGGGGTGTCCCAGCCCTCGGGCAGGCGCGCGAGCACCTCGTCGAAGCCGGCTTCGCGGGCGGCGGCGTCGAGCGCGTCCTGGTCGATCTCGGCGCCGAGCGCGACGTTCTCGCGGGCGGAGAGCGGGTAGCGCACGAAGTCCTGGAAGACGACGGCCAGCTCCCGGCGCCAGGCCGCGTATCCGATCTCGGCGATGTCGCGGCCGTCGGCCCGGATGGTGCCCGCGGTGGGCTCGTACAGGCCCGCGAGCAGCTTCGTCAGGGTGGACTTGCCGGCGCCGTTCATCCCCACCAGCGCGACGAGTTCGCCGGGCCGGATCTCCAGGTCAAGACCCTTGAGGATCTCGCGTTCGGTGCCCGGGTAGTGGAAGCCGACGCCCTCGAAGGCGAGGGTCGGGGTACGGGTCAGGGCCGGGGTGTCGGACTCGGTGCGGCGCGGGTCGGTGAGCGCGGCGTCGAGTGCGTTGTAGGCCTGCATCACCGGGACCACGCCCTGCACGGCGACCGAGTCGAAGGTGTAGCCGACCGCCTGGAACACGGCCCACGCGGCGGTGAGCACGACGGTCTCGGTGGCGAGGCTGGTGCGCCCGTGCTCGGTCTGGATGCAGACCGCGAGGAACACGATCACCAGCGGCACGAACAGCAGCGCGCTCTGCAGCCACTTGGCCCGCGCGGCCCGGTAGTCGTCCTCCCAGACCGGGCGCATGTGGGTCAGGCCGTGGTTCTGGCCGGTGCTCGAGATCCAGTCGTCGATCCCGAAGACGCGGATCTCCTTGCCCTCGGCGGGCGCGAAGGCCAGCTTGCTCCAGTACTGGTAGCGCCGGTGGTCGCCGATCCCGCGGGCCCAGATCCGGAAGTGGTTGAGCCACTGGCGCAGGGCCAGGTAGCGGAACGCGAAGGCGGGCAGGACCAGCAAGGGCACCAGCCACCAGGAGAAGCGCACCAGCACGAGCGCGGAGGAGACGAGGCCGACGTAGCGCACGATCAGCAGCAGCTGGGCGGTCGAGCCCTGGCCGGGCGTCTTCTCGATCCAGGTGCTCGGCTCGGCGTTCGCGGTGGCGATCAGGTCCTGCACGGCGGGCTGTTCGAGCACGGTGATGGTCTCGGAGCGCGAGGCGAGGTCGGCCAGCCGTTCCCGGTACGCGACGTCGATCCGGCTCTGCACCACGAGCGTGGTGGGCAGCTGGATCGCGGAGAGGATCTGGGCCACGATCAGCGTCGCCGCAAGCAGCACCAACGGCGTGACCACGCGCGAGACGCCGGCGTTCGCGGTGGTGCCGACGCTGTTGACGACGGCGGCGGTGGCCAGGGCGGTGAGCGCGGGCAGCACCACCTGGACCAGCTGGATCACGCTGAAGAGCACCGTGGCGGGCAATCCGCCGTCGCGCAGCAGCCCGAGCAGTTGCCTGCGTATGCGCAGCATCGCGCGACGTTCGTCTGACAAGGCCAAGACGGGGGCCTCACTCTCCGGTTCGCATCCTCATCGAAGCGCTTCGACGCTTTCAGGCTCGGGCTGGCCTGTCAATTCTTTATTCTGATCTCGACGCTGGGCTGCGCCTGGGGATTTGCAGGCGACTCGGAGTCGAAGCGCTTCGACACGCCTTCGACTCCCCCGCGACTCCCTGCGACCCCCTGTGACGCCGCGCGCGGGCCGGTCAGCTCATCAGCAGGTGCACGGCGAGCAGCGCGATGACCGCGTTGCCGACGAGTGCGGAGCCGAGCCGGCCGCGAGCGCCGGTCAGCACGTGGCCGAGGGCGGCGCCGCCGAGGGCGAGCACGGACTGCCAGCAGGCCGAGGCGGCGAAGGTGGCGAGAACGAACACCGCGCCGTCCGCGACACTCCAGGAGTGGCCGTTGTGCAGGCCCAGGACCAGCACGGAGAAGTAGATGATCGTCAGAGGGTTGAGAATAGTGAGGCCGAGCACCTGGAAGTAGGCGCCGAGCGGGCGCCGGACCCTGAGGTCCGGTGCGTTCGCCTCGGCCGGAGCGGAGTCGGATGCGGGGGCTGCGGATGCGGCTGCGGCTCGGGCTGCGGCGCGGCGGGCGCGCAGGGCGGAGACGACGCCTCTGGCCGCGATGAGGATCAGCACGGCGGACGCGATGTCGCGCATCGGCTCGGCGATCGGGCGCAGCAGGGCCGCGACGCCGGCGCCCGCGGTGGCGGCGGTCAGGGCGTAGAGGGCGTCCGCGGTGGCGGTGCCAAGGCCCGCGGCCAGTCCGGTGCGCAGCGAATGGTGCGCCGAGAGCGTCATGATCAGCACCGTGATGGCGCCGACCTGGACGGCGATGCCGAAGCCCGCGAGCAGCCCGGCCACCAGGATTCCGGTCATGTTCCCTCCCCCGCGACGGTCGTGGCACCCGTGAGCGCACCGGTCACGGCGCACGAGGCCGGCGCCGCCGTCCAGCAGCTTAGGGAGCGGATCCGGCGACGCGCACGGCGTTTTCCCCCAGGCCGGGCGCGGGCCGTCTCATCCGGCGAGGCGAAGCCCGAGGCGCCCGGGCCCGGCCGGTACCATCGGGTCCTGCGCCCGTCCGGGGCTTCCATATCCGTACACTGATGAGGGAACCGTCGCTTTGTCTGGAATCACGCCGCACGCCGCCGCCCGGGTCGAGTCCGACGGCCGCGAGCGACAGCGTGACCAGGCCGACCCGACGCGCTGGACGGCCGCGCGGACCGCGCAGGCGATCGCCGCGGGCGAGGTCTCGGCGCTGGAGGTGACCGACGCGGCGCTGGCGCGGATCGCGGCCACGGACGAGCGGGTGCACGCCTTCCTGCACGTGGACGCCGAGGGCGCGCGGGCCGCGGCCCGGGCCGTGGACGCCAAGCGGGCCGCCGGGGCACGGCTCGGACCGCTGGCCGGAGTGCCGCTCGGCCTCAAGGACGTCTTCACCACCCGGGGCGTGCCGACCACCTGCGGCTCCAAGATCCTCGAGGGCTGGCTTCCCCCGTACGACGCCACCGTCACCCGGCGGCTGCGCGAAGCCGACGTGGTGATCCTGGGCAAGACCAACATGGACGAGTTCGCCATGGGCTCGTCCACCGAGAACTCCGCGTACGGCCCGACCCGCAATCCCTGGGACCTGACCCGGATCCCGGGCGGCTCCGGCGGCGGTTCGGCCGCGGCGCTGGCCGCGTTCCAGGCGCCGCTGGCGATGGGCACCGACACCGGCGGCTCGATCCGGCTGCCGGCCGCGCTCACCGGCACGGTCGGGCTCAAGCCGAGCTACGGCCGGGTCTCCCGGTACGGCCTGGTGGCCTACTCCTCCTCGCTCGACCAGGGCGGTCCGTGCGCGCGCACGGTGCTCGACGCCGCGCTCCTCTACGAGGCGATCGCCGGGCACGACCCGCTGGACTCCACCTCGATCGACGCTCCGGTGGACTCGGCGGTGGCGGCGGTGCGCGGCGCGGACGTGCGCGGGCTGCGCGTGGGCGTGCTGCGGGAGCTGTCCGGCGAGGGTTATCAGGACGGGGTGACGCAGCGCTTCCACGAGTCGGTGGAATTGCTCGGCAAGCTCGGCGCCGAGGTGGTGGAGGTCTCCTGCCCCTCGTTCCCGTACGCGCTGTCCGCGTACTACCTCATCGCGACCAGCGAGGCCTCCTCGAACCTGGCCCGGTTCGACGCGGTGCGCTACGGCCTGCGGGTGCCCGCGGACCCGGACGCCTCCCTCGAGGACGTCAGCGCCCTGACGCGAGCGGCCGGGTTCGGCCCCGAGGTCAAGCGCCGGATCATGCTGGGCACCTACGCCCTGTCCACCGGCTACTACGACGCCTACTACGGCTCGGCGCAGAAGGTGCGCACGCTGGTGCTGCGGGACTTCGCCGCGGTGTTCCAGCACGTGGACGTGCTGGTCTCGCCGACCACCCCGACCACCGCGTTCCCGATCGGCGAGCGGGTGGACGACCCGGTGGCGATGTACCTGGCCGACCTGTGCACGATCGTGTCCAACCTGGCCGGGAACACGGCCATGTCCGTACCCTGCGGTCTGGCCCCGGAGGACGGCCTGCCGGTCGGGCTGCAGATCATGGCCCCCGCGCTGGCCGAGGACCGGCTCTTCCGGGTCGGCGCGGCGCTGGAGTCGGCGCTGCACCAGGCCTGGGGCGGCGCACTGCTGGACGAGGTTCCCGCACTCTGAGGGCGCTCTGGTCGCTGAGGCCGCCGAGAGCGCTGCGGGCGCCGAGGTCGCTGAGGCCGCCGAGGACGCTGCGGGCGCGGGCGGCCGGACGGTCCGGCGATCGCGGAGCGTGGCCGTCACGATAGCGTGGCGGTGCGGTACCCGATCTCCCGCGGAAAGGCCTGGATCGTGACCCTCGTGATCGCGCATGTCAGCGACGTCCACATCGACCTCGTCGGGCAGCACACGCCCGAGGGGGTGCGCAGTGTGCGGCGGACCCGCGCGGTGATGGACTATCTCGACCAGCTGCCGTACGACCTCGACGCGGTGCTGGTCACCGGCGACATCGCGGACCACGGCGAGCCGGCCGAGTACGCCTCGGCCCGCGAGGTGCTCACCTCCCGGCACCCGACCCTGATATGCCCGGGCAACCACGACGAGCGCGCCGCGTTCCGCAGCCATCTGCTGCAGTCCACCGTGGACGGGTCCTCGCAGGTGGCGCCGATCAACCAGGTGCTGCGTCTGGAGCACTGCGTCATCGCGGCCTGCGACTCCTCGGTGCCGGGCAAGGGCGAGGGCTATCTGGACGCCGAGACCCTGGACTGGCTCGAGAGCGTGCTGGACCACACCGAGCCGGACGTGCCGGTACTGGTCGCCTTCCACCACCCGCCGGAGCGGCTGCACATCCCGTTCATCGACGAGATCCGGCAGTTCGGCGCCGAGCGGCTGGCCGCGATCGGGCGGCAGTACCCGAACATCGCCGGATACCTCTGCGGCCACGCCCACACCGCCGCCGCCACCGTCTTCGCCGACCGCCCCCTGCTGGTCGCACCCGGCGTCGTCTCCACCCTGCGGCTCCCCTGGGAGAAGCGCGCCGACGCCCAAGACCACGTCGACCGCGACCTGCCGCCCGCGCTCGCCTTCCACGTACTCGAAGACGACGGACGGCTGACCACGCACTTCCGCACCGTCATGCTCTGAAGCCCAGCGGGCGCGACCCGCGCGGCCGGACCGGCGCAGCCGACGACGCAGAACGACCGGGTTCTGTCCGGCCGATTCTGCGGATCGAGATCTCGCTTGGAGGCATCGCCAAGACAGGCAACGATGTCCGTCATGGACCTTGAGCTGATCAGCTTTCTCAGGGCTAGGTTGGATGCGGACGAACACAACGTGGTCGCCGTTCAAGCCCTCGCCCCGACCGGCGTGGACGTGCTTTTGGACAGCACTGTGCCCATGCTCGACGGGATGCGGGCGGTGGTGGAGGCGTATGCCAGGGCCGTGGGCAGAGAGTCAGGCGGCGTGGATGGTCACGACGTCTTCACGCTCGGACGGGCTGCCGGTCTCGAGGAAGCGGTGCGGCACTTGGCATCGATCTACCACGGCGAGCCGGGTTTCCAGGCCCGGTGGCGGCCCGGTCAGAGGCCCGAGGGCTCAGGCACGTAGCCAGATGCAGACGGCCGCGACCGTGGCGGTGCCGTGGAAGACGCGATGCAGAATCCCGTTGCTGATCTGCCGGTGTTCGCGCCACAAGACGGTCGGCCGGGCGCGGCCTGGTCAGTCCGCGGTGGCAGGCTCGGTCTCGGCCTCGATCTCGGGCTCGGCGTCGACGGTCCCGGCCTCGGCGCCGCCGCCGGTCGCCTCCCGCAGCCAGCGGGCGTAGGCCGCGGGCGTGTGCGTCACCGGCAGCGCCACAATCTCCGGGTTCTGCCACGGATGGGCGTCGAGCAGGTGCCGCTCGAGCGCCGGGTAGGCCTGGACGGTGCTGGCGAGTACGACCTGGAACTCCGAGCCCTCGCCCACCTCGCCGAGGTGGCGGAAGACGGCGAAGACCGGCCCCAGGACCTGGGCGTTTCCGGCGAGGCCGGCGGCCACGGCGGAGCGGGCGAGGTCCTGGGCCGAGGCCAGGTCGGGGGCTGAGGTGAGCACGCGGAGCAGATCGTCGGCCACCTGCGCAGCCTACCGCGCGCCGCCCCAGCCGTCCGGCTCGTGGCCGTCCGGGCCGCCGCGCTCCGCCGTCAGTTCGTCGTACCGGTCCTCGCCGGTGAGTTCGGCGAGGTAGGCGTCCAGCTCGACGTGCTCGCGCTCCCGGCCGTAGGGCACCACCTGCCGGGTGCGGGCGAGGAAGACCTCGAACTCCTCCAGGCTTCCGCGCAGCACGCAGTGGGCGTCGGGATTGCACAGCAGGATGTAGACCTGGTCCGGGCCGGTGGCCATCCCGTTGCACACCAGCACGCTGCCGGCCCCGGCGCGCCCGCGCACGCCGGCCTCCAGCGTCTCGCGGGCGAAGCGCCACACGACCGGGGGCTGACCGTCGGCGTGGCAGTCGAGGCGCACCGCGAAGGGGTCGTCGCGGTCATAGCGCAGCACGCCGAGCACCTCGGCGTCACCCGACTCCGAGGTCAGGACCGCCAGATCGAGGAAGATTCCACACGACAGGCCGGTGGCCCAGCCACCGGCACTCCTTCGCACCGCCATCGCGCACCGACCTCACTGTGTATGGGTGTTCTCCGGCGCTTCGGCGCGCCCTGATGCCGTTTCCAACCTGTCCCAGCCCTCTTCGACGGTGGCGAAGGCGGGCAGATGAGTCGCCAATCCCGTCACGCGCAGCGTTTTCAGCAGAAACTCCGGCACCCCGACGAGCGCGACGCCGCCGCCGGCCGCCCGGGCGCGTTTGAGCGCGCCGACGAACACGCCGAGCGCGGAGCTGTCGGCGAACGTGAGCGCCTCGAGCAGGAACAGCACGCTGCCCCGGTCCGCCTCGCGCTGCGCCTCGCCGAGGGCCGCGCCCAGGTCGGCGGCCGAGTAGATGTCGAGCTCGCCGCCCAGCCGGGCCGCGACCAGGCCCCGTTCCAGCCAGATCTCGGCCGACAGCAGGCTGCTCGGAAACCGCCGGCTGTAGCCGGGGCGCGCCCGAGCGCCGCCCGGGGACGGTTCGGTCATCGACGATTCCTCCTGCCTCGCGCCACGGCGTCTGGGCCCGCCGACTGCTATTGAAGCGCGCGCGGGTCCCGGTCGCCGTGACGATGCGGGCGTCATTTCGACGTCATTGCGCCCGCATTCGCCGCCGTATTCGCCCGACCTGCCCTGTCGCGCGGACTGCATGCACTATCGTTACTCTCTGTGCCTGAACGTGAGGACCGTTCGCCGAACAGGACTCTGCGAGGCATTCGCCTGGCCCTGAATCTCTCCCAGGACGAGTTCGCGGCCCGGCTGCGCGGGGCGGGCGAACGGCTCGGCGAGCCGAACGACGCGACCAAGCGGCTGGTGCAGCGCTGGGAGTCGGGCGCGTCCCGCTCGGCCCGGCCGGTGTATCGCAGGGCTCTGGAACTCGTCACGTCCTGCCCGTACCGGGAGCTCGGCTTCCAGCGCCCCACGGACACCGCACCCGAGGCACGGCCGCTCGAGGCCGCCGGGGCGGGCGACGCGGCGGCGGGGCAGTCCCGGCCGATCCGGCTCATCGCCCCAGGACGCGTCGCGGCCTCGGACGTGGAGCTGCTGCGGGCGCGCACGGCCCGGCACCGCAGGCTCGACGACTACCTCGGCGGCGCCGACACCTACCAGCTCTACGCGCTCGACCTGGAGGAGACCAGGACGCTGATCCGCGCGGCGAGCTACACCGCGGCGACCGGGCGGCTGCTCGCCGCGCTCTACGCCGAGCAGGCGCAGCAGGCGGGCTGGGCGGCGTTCGACGCGGGGATGCACGAGCGGGCCGAGCAGCTGTACCTGGCCTCGCACGAGGCGGCACGCAGCGCGGGCGACGCGGCGCTGGCGGGCAACGCGTTCGCCCTGCTCGGCTACCAGCAGAACCAGATCGGCCAGGAGTCGGTGGCCACCGCGGCCGAGGCGTACCGGGAGGCCGGGGACCGGGCGCCGTCCGGCGCGCGGGTGCTGTTCGCGCAGCGGCTGGCCTGGGCGCACGCGGTGGCCGGGCAGGTCGGCGCGACCCAGACGGCGCTGGAGATCGCCGCGCGGCACCTGCGCGAACCGGACGGCCGTCCGCTGCCGGACTGGGCCGTGTGGGCGGACGAGCGCGAGCAGCGGATCATCGAGGGCCGCAGCTGGGCGGTGCTGCGCCGGCCGCTGCGGGCGGTGCCGATCCTGGAGTCGGTACTGGCCGAGTACGAAGACTTCCACGCCCGGGACAAGTCGCTCTACCTGATGTGGCTGGCCGGGGCGTACGTCGACGCCGGCGAGGTGGAGGCGGCGGCACTGACCACGGGCCGGGCGCTGGACCTGGCCGAGCACGTCGCCTCCGCCCGCCCCGTCCGCCTGGCCGGCACCGTGCTGCGCCAACTGCACCCGCACAGCGCGGTGCCCGCCGTCCGGGAGCTGCTCGAGCGCGCCGCCGAGGCGTGAGCCGCCGCGGACCGGCCCGGGAATCGGGACTTCCGCTGCGTGTCTGACGTGCTTTCAGGGCATACTTGGCGAGGCGGGACGCCGGATGAGGATGCTCGGGCCGAGGGGTGGGACTGCGCAGGTATGGACGATATCGCCGTGCGGTTGGAACTAAACGACGCCGCGTTGGCGCCGCAACGGCTCGAGGACGCCGTCGCGCCGCTGACCGAGGACCTGCGCCGGCTCGGCACGCTCGCGCCGGCGGGCACGTCTGCCGCGGCGGGCGCGCAGCCGGGCGCGAAGGGGGACCCGGCGACGACCGGGGAGGTCGTGCTCGCGCTGATCAGCTCGCCGGTGCTGGTGGCGCTGCTCGGCGTGGTGCGGGAGTGGGTGGGCGGCTCGCGGCACCGTTCGGTCAAGCTGACCTCGCCTGCCGGGACTCTGGAGATCGACCGGGCCACCTGGGAGCAGCAGCAGGGTTTGATCGAGCACTGGATCGCCGTGTCACAGCGGGCTGAGTCGCGGCTGGACTCGCGGGAAGCCGGGTCACCGGGAGCCGTCTCGCAGGGAGCTGATGGACGCGGCGGCCCGGCGGCCGGGGAGTTCGCGGGCGCCCTGGGCGCCGCGGACGGCGACAGCCCGGCCGCGTGAGCGCCGACCAGAGCTCGTGGCGGGCGCCGCAGCGGCACGCGCTACTCGTGGCCACCGACGAGTACGACGACGCCGACTGGGCCCAGCTGCGCTCCCCCGCCGCCGACGCCGAGGGGCTCGCGGCGGCGCTGGCGGACCCCTCGATCGGCGACTTCGCGGTCACCACGGTACTCAACGCCCCGTACTCGACGATCCGCACCTCGCTCGAGGAGTTTCTCAGCGACCGCACCCGCGACGACTTCCTGCTGCTGTACTTCTCCTGCCACGGCTACCGCGAGGACGGCGAGTTCTACTTCGCCGCCCGCGACACGCTCAAGCGGCGGTTGCAGGCCACCGGCGTCGACGGCGGGTTCGTGCACCGGCTGCTGAAGAAGTCGGCGGCCGACCGGGTCGTGGTCGTGCTCGACTGCTGCTACAGCGGCGCGTTCCCGAAGGGCGCCAAGGGCACGACGCTGACCACCGACCTGGGCCACCTGGCCGAGATCGTCTCCGGCACCGGCCGCGCGATCATCACCGCGTCCGGGTCGATCGAGAGCGCGTACGAGGACACCGACACGCTGACCGGCTCGGACCCGGTGCCCTCGATCTTCACCGAGGCGCTCATCCACGGGCTGCGTTCGGGACTGGCCGACCTCGACGGCGACGGCCACGTGGCCGTGAACGAGTGGTTCGAGTACGCCACCGCACGGCTGCTCAGGCGCGGCGCCGTCCAAACGCCGCACATGTGGAACGCCGACGTCGTCGGCCGCCTCTTCGTCGCGCGCAACCCGTTCTTCCGCGCCCCGCTGCCCGCGATACCGGCCGCGGCCGCGCCGGTCCTCGGCGGCGGGGAGGGCAACGGCGTGCTGGGCCGACTGGCCACGTTCGGACAGGTGTTGCCCGGCGGCAAGGCCCTGACCCAGGCGGTAATCGGCCTGGTCTACCAGGTGCGCACGGTGCTGATGGCGGCTCGGCTGCCCTCGGCATGGTGGGCGCTGCTCGGTTCGCTGCAGGAGCTCGCGGACGACCACGACGCCGACCGCGCGGTGAGCCAGCTGTTCGCCGCGTTGCGCCGGTTGGAGCAGGACCCGACGGCGGTGTACGCGGTCTCCGACGCGCTCGAGACCCTCGAGGCACTCGTGCGCGACCCCGGCTTCGCCGGCGCCCTCGGCCAGCTGGTCCGGGCGCTGGAGATCGCCGTCAACACCGGCTCCGACCTGCTCAAGCGCGTCGCGACGCCCGAGCTCTACCGGCGCAGCTACGGCCTGGCGCACGAGTTCGCGACCCGGTTCCTGGTCGAGCCGGACCCTCCGGCGCCGCCGGAGTCGGCCCCGGGCGTATACGTCGCGCCTGCGCCCTGGTATTCGCCTTCCCCTCCGCACAGCGATGACGCGATCGCCGCCCTGTACCGGTTCGCCCACGCCGTGCGCGGGTTCGCCGGGCACGAAGCGCTGCGCGAGGCGATCAGTGCGTTTGCGGCGTCCCTCGCCCCGCGTCGGCCTATGCTCAGCGCGTCCTCGGCCCAGGCCGAGCGGCTGGCCGACCAGGTGCTGGAACTCACGCTCAGCACGCGACGCTGGGTGGAGGGTCCCGGTGCGGCCTTCATCCGGGACGCCGTCATCGGATTCTGCGACGATCTCTCCAAGAGCATCCGCGACGCCCGGAAGAACGGCACCCACGCCACCGAGCTCGACAGCTTCCTGAACGAGGCCACCGAATTCCTCACCGACGCGGCCGAGGCGCTCACGGGCCCGGACCCGATCTCCGCGGTCACGTCCCTCACCGAGAGCCTGCGCGACGACCCGATCAGCGAGTCGGACTACCAGGAGATGTTCTCCGACCTCGCCGACCTGGTCGGTCAGTGGATCGAGGCGATCGACGAACTCACCGCGCCCGAAGAGTAACCCTGGGGCCATCCTTCGGGCGCGGCAAGGCCCTACAGGCTCGGGAACGCGGGGAACGTGCAGCTCGGCACGCTGCCCGTGGCCACCGGGGCGGAGAGCTTGGCCAGCGTGACGCCGGTGCCGGAGGACGGCTGCAGGTTCGAGTCGTACTCCGCGACGTTCGCGTACTCGGCCGTGTATGACGTGTTGTCGAGATTCACGTACTGCAGCGTGAGTCCGGTGATGTGCGAGGAGTCGTAGCCCTCGATCGTGGAGGTGGCGCCGGAGACGGAGTTCACCGAGGTGAGCCCGTCCACCAGGACGCCGGTGAACTCGGGGATGTCGCTGGTGCTGCTGGAGGAGTCGTAGCGCGGGTTGAGCTCCACCAGGTTCTCGATGCCGCTCAGGCACGTGTCGATGTACGTCACGTCCGAGACCGTGCCGCCCTTGCTCGGGTAGCTCTTGATCCGGATGCCGTTGTTGAGCGTGCTGACGTTGCCGGAGCTGTCCGTGCCCTGAACCGTGTTGTCCTCCACCAGCACGTTGGAGACCCCGTCGTTCGTCTCGCTGCCGACCGAGATGCCGTGGGTGCCGTAGAAGTGGTTGTTCACGATGGTGATGTCGCTGGACGCGCCGCTGCCGCCCTTGATCGCGATGCCGTCGTCGCCGTCCTGGATGTAGGAGTCCTCGATGGTGACGTTGCTCGCGGCGTCCGGGTCGATCCCGTCGGTGTTGCGCGCGGTGGCGGGCGTCTTGATCCGCACGCCCCAGGCGGTGAAGCCGCTGCCCTTCTCGTACGTGACGTGGAAGAACGCGGCGTTGACCAGGTTGATGTCGTAGAGCACGGCGTTGTTCGCGTCCTCGAAGACGATCAGCCGCGGGTTGTTCTGCTTCTCGCTCTCGTTGCCGGCCGTCGTGCCCAGCTGCCACCACGTGGTGGTGGTGCCGTAGATGTCCAGGTCGCCGCGGCCGTCGATGGTGCCCTGCGCACCGCTGGAGCCGCGGATGCCCTCGATGCCGGAGTTGGCGCCGGAGACCTTGATGAACGGGTTGCAGCCGCTGTCGCTGCTGCCGATCGTGCCGCACACGTCCGAGGAACTGGACTGGTACTGCGAGGCGACGGTGGTGGCGTACAGGGTCGCGTTGTCGTTGATCACCAGGTAGACGCCGGTGGGGACGGTCAGCGGCGCCGAGAGGAACGCGTTGTCGCTGCCGCTGCCGGTCAGCTCCACCGCCTCGTCCGTGCCCTTGCACGCGGTGAGCGCGGCCTGGATCCGGGAGGTGTCCGGCGGGCTGGCCTCCTGGCTGCTGGTGAACTGCTCGTTGCTCGTGGCCAGCGTCGCCGTCAGCGTCTGGCAGACCGCAGGAATCGTCGGCTCGGTCACCGTGCGGCTGTCGCCCGTGGCGATCGTGGTGCCGCCGGAACTGGACGTCGGAGACGCCGACGCGCTGGCCGACGCGGACGCGCTCGCCGAGGCAGACGCTGACGCCGACTTGCTCGGCGATGCCGATGCCGAGGCGGACGCCGATGCCGAGGTCGTCGGCACCGTCCCGCCCGCGGTCAGATTCCACGACTTGGTGCTGGTGGAATCGCAACTGTTCTGCACGACGAGGGTGCCCGCCGTGGTCGCGTTCTCACTGGCGTTGACACACTTACTGCTGTTGACATTCACGATCTGGTACGTGCTCGTACCCGCGGCCAGCGTCCACTCCTGGCTGGTGGCGCCGCTACAGGTCTCCTGCTCCACGGCCTTGCCCGCGGACGTGGACGCCCCCGCGATACCGAGGCAGAGCTTGGAGGACGCCGAGGTGATGGTGTATCCGGTGGTCGCGGTGGCCAGGGTCCAGGTCTGGTTGCTCGCTCCGGTGCAGGTCTGGAGGTCGAGTTGGGTGCCGGTGGCGGTGCTGGAGCCGGGCAGGTCCAGGCACAGGCCGGAGGCGGCATTGGAGACGGTGTAGCTCCCGGCGTCCGCGGCCGCGTTGGCCGCGGACGGGGACAGGACCACCGCCAGCATGCCCACGAGCAGCGCCGCGACCGCCGCCGCCAACACCGCCGGCCCACGACGCGCCGGACCGGCCCGACG
>NZ_JAGSOG010000193.1 GCF_018139695.1 Actinospica durhamensis
CGTCAGGCGTTCTCGGACCGGCTGGGGGCGAATCGGCTGTACGGCGGGGGAGCGGCGGCGTTCACGCTCGCTTCGGCGGCGTGCGGGCTCGCGCCGTCGCTGGGATTCCTGATCGGTGCGCGGCTGGTGCAGGGCGCGGCGGCCGCGCTGATGCTGCCGGCTTCGCTCGCGCTGGTGCGGCAGTCCTTCCCGGTGGCGCGGGAGCGGGCCAAGGCGATCGCGCAGTGGACGATGTCGGGGGCGGCGGCGACGGCGGCCGGGCCGGTGCTCGGCGGACTGCTCACCAGCACGGTCGGCTGGCGTTCGATCTTCTTCCTGAACCTGCCGGTCGGCGCGATCGTGCTGGTCGCGCTCTGGCGGGTGCCGGGCTCGCCCCGTCGGGCGGCGGCGCTGGACGTGCCGGGGCAGCTCACCGCGGTGCTCGGGCTCGGTGCGCTGACGTACGGGGTGATCGAGGGCGGTGCGGTCGGCTACGGGCGGCCGCGGACGATCGTCAGCCTGCTGATCGCCCTGGTCTGCTTCGCCGGGTTCGCGTTCGCCGAGCGGCGCGCGACGGATCCCATGGTCCCGCCGGCTCTGCTGCGCGACCGGGTCGTGGCGGTCTGCCTGTCCATCGGGTTCGTGGTGAACGCGGCGTATTACGGTCTGATCTTCGTATTCGGACTCTTCACCCAGGACCTGCTCGGCGAGTCCGCGCTGCGCGCCGGTCTGGTTTTCCTGCCGACCGCGGTGCTGTGCACGATGACGAATCTGGCCTCGGCCGGGCTCGCGAACCGCTTCGGTCCGCGCGTGCCGGTGCTGGTCGGTCAGATGATCTGCGCGGGCGGCCTGGCGGCGCTGTTCGCCGTCGGGCGGGGTACCAGCGCGCCGGAGCTGGCGCTGCTGCTGCTTCCGCTGGCCGGCGGGCTCGGCCTGGCCGTGCCGTCGCTGACCGCGATGATGCTCAGTGGGATCGCCCCGGAGCGGGCCGGGCTGGCCGGGGGCGTGCTCAACTCGGTCCGCCAGACCGGCGGCGCGCTGGCGGTGGCGGGGTTCGGCACGCTGGTGGCCGGGCGCGGCGGATTCGTGGCGGGACTGCACCAGAGCCTGCTCATCGCCGTCATCCTATTGATTATCACGACCCTGGCCACGCTCGCGCTGCCGAAGGTACGGTAGGTGAATGGCCTACGGTGACTACCAGATCGACATCTACTTCAACGGTCTTCAGGGCGTGCTGCCCGACCTGCCCATGGCGTACCCGGAGCTCGAGCGGCGGGCCGAGGCCGCGCTCGCGCCCGCGGTCTGGTCGTACGTGGCCGGCGGGGCCGGGGACGAGGCGACGCAGCGGGCGAACGTGGCGGCGTTCGCCCGCTGGGGCGTGATTCCGCGGATGATGGTGGGCGCCAAGGAGCGGGACCTGAGCGTGGAGCTGTTCGGCCACAAGCTAGCCAATCCGCTGATGCTCGCGCCGGTCGGCGTGCTCGGGATCTGCGCCCAGGACGGGCACGGCGACCTGGCCGCGGCCCGGGCGAGCCGGGCCATGGGTGTGCCGATGATCGCCTCCACGCTCTCGGTCGACCCGCTCGAGCAGGTCGCGGCCGAACTCGGCGACACGCCCGGCTTCTTCCAGCTCTACACTCCGACCGACCGGGAACTGGCCGAGAGCCTGGTGCGCCGGGCCGAGAAGGCCGGGTTCAAGGGCATCGTGGTCACGCTCGACACCTGGATCACCGGATGGCGCCCGCGCGACCTGTCCACCGGCAACTTCCCGCAGCTGCGCGGCCACTGCCTGGCCAACTACTTCACCGACCCGGTCTTCCGCTCCCGGCTGGCCCAGCCGCCGGAGGAGAACCCGGGCGCCGCCATCCTGCACTGGGCCGGGGTCTTCGGCAACCCGCTGACCTGGGACGACCTGCCCTGGCTGCGCGGGCTGACCGAGCTCCCGCTGATCCTCAAGGGCCTGATGCACCCGGAGGACGTGCGCCGGGCCAGGGACGCGGGCGTGGACGGGATCTACTGCTCCAACCACGGCGGACGGCAGGCCAACGGCGGCCTGGCCGCGCTCGAGATGCTGCCGGAGGTGGTCGAGGCGGCCGACGGTACACCGGTGATCTTCGACTCGGGCGTGCGCTCGGGGGCGGACGTCGTCAAGGCCCTGGCACTGGGCGCGAGCGCGGTGGGCCTGGGCCGGCCCTACGCCTACGGCCTGGCCCTGGGCGGTGAGAAGGGCGTGACGCACGTGTTACGCAGCATCCTGGCCGAGGCCGACCTGATCATGGCGGTGGACGGCTACCCGACCCTCGCCTCCCTCACCCGCGACGCGGTGCGCCGGATCGGTTGAGCAGAGGGGGGAAAGGGGAAGCGGGCCTGCCCCCGGAGGCTCAGGTGCCGGGGACGGGCCCGCTGGACGCGGCGACGGCTACGCGGTGGCGATCGCGGGGTCGCTGCTGCTCGGGCGGCCGGTCTCGACGTGGCCGGCCAGGCGGCGCAGGTATGCCGGCTCGCCCTGCACGCCGACGCGCAGGTCGTACCAGCCGGACGCGCGGTCGGTGCGCACGGTCAGCTCGGCGGACTTGCCGGCGGCCAGGCGCAGGCCGGGGCCCGCGTCGTTGCCGTAGGCGTCGGTGAGCGTGACCCGCACCGCGGCGGCGCCGTGGTTGACGAGGCTGAGCACCAGCGCGCCGTTGCCGTCCTGCGCGTCGTGCGCCGCGACCTCGAGGCCCGCGGCCGCGCTGCCCTTGGCCTGGCGCAGGAACCCGTTCGGGCCGGTCACGCTGAATTCGTAGGCTGATCCGCTCGTCACGTTCCAGGCGCCGGTGAGCCGCGCGCCGGCCGAGACGGTGTAGTCCCACGGGCCGGAGGTGTCGGTCTGCGAGGTCACGTGGAAGACCGCGCCGGCCGCGCCCCGGTTGGCGAACGCGAACTCCACGCCGCTCGCCGTCACGCGGGCGTCCGCGGTGAGGGTGTAGGGCAGCGGCCGGGCCGGGCGCACGCCGGGCTCCTGCACCGGCATGCTCTGGCCGGAGGTCGGGTAGTCGGGCACGTAGTCGGCGTGCCGGTCGCGGTCCGGCGGCAGGTAGGCGCCGGTGTCGGGCAGCGCCGGGACCGTGGTGGCGTCCTTGGCGAAGTCGAACGCGCTGGTCAGGTCGCCCACGACGGTCCGGCGCCAGTCCGAGATGTTGGGCTCGTGCACGCCGAAGCGCTTCTCGATGAAGCGGATCACCGAGGTGTGGTCGAACACCTCGGAGTTGACCCAGCCGCCGGTGCTGAAGGGCGAGACCACCAGCATCGGCACGCGCGGGCCGAGGCCGTAGGGCCCGGCCACGAAGTCGGCGTCGCCGGGGAACAGTTCGCCGGTCACGTCCACCGTCGAAGCGCCCTGCGAGGCCGAGGCGGGCGGCACCGGCGGGACGGCGTGGTCGAAGAAGCCGTCGTTCTCGTCGAAGGTGATGAACAGGGCGGTCTTGCTCCACACCTCGGGGTCGGCGGTCAGCGCCTCGATCACCTGCGCGATGTACCAGGCACCGTAGTTGGCCGGCCAGTTCGGGTGCTCGCAGAACGCCTCGGGCGCGACGATGTACGACACCTGCGGCAGCCGGCCGCCGCGCACGTCGGACTTGAGCTGGTCGAAGAAGTCCAGGGTGCCGGCCGAGTCGGCGTCGGTGCCGGTGCGCGCGGCCTGGTAGAGCGGGTCGCCCGGCTGCGCGTTGCGGTAGTTGTCGAAGTACAGCAGCGAGTTGTCGCCGTAGTTGCCGATGTAGGCGTCCGAGGTCCAGCCCCAGTAGCCGTCGGCGTCAAGGCCGGTGCCCTGGTCCTGGTAGACCTTCCAGCTGACCCCGGCCTCGAGCAGGCGCTCGGGGTAGGTGGACCAGTCGTAGCCCGCCTCGGCGTTGTCCAGCACCGGTCCGCCGCCCTGCCCGTCGTTGCCGGTGTAGCCGGTCCACAGGTAGTAGCGGTTGGGGTCGGTGCAGGTCAGCAGGGAGCAGTGATAGGCGTCGCACACGGTGAACGCGTCGGCCAGGGCGTAGTGGAACGGGATGTCCCCGCGCTCCAGGTACGCCATCGTGGTCGGGCCCTTGTTCGGCAGCCACTGGTCGTACGCGCCGCCGTTCCAGGCCAGGTGGGTGGAGTTCCAGTCGTGCGCGAGGTCCTCGAGGAACTGCAGGCCGAGGTTCTTGGCGCTGGGGTGGAACGGCAGCAGGGTGTCACCGGAGGCGTCCTGCTGGTGGAACACGCTGCGCCCGCTCGGCAGCGTCACCGGGCGCGGGTCGCCGAATCCGCGCACACCGCGCAGGGTGCCGAAGTAGTGGTCGAAGGAGCGGTTCTCCTGCATCAGCACCACGATGTGCTCGACGTCCGCGAGCGTGCCGGTGCGGCGGGCGGCCGGGATCGAGGCGGCCTTCGCGATGGTGGTGGAGAGCATGGAGGCGAGCGCGGTGCCTCCGGTGAGCTGGAGGAAGCGGCGACGGTCGGGGTTCACGGGCATGCGGACCAGTGTGTCCAGCGCGACTGCGGGCGGGGCGGCTCGGGAGGGAAGGGGCGGCGAAGAGCTGACGAAGGGTAAGTGAACAACCTGTCTGGACAAGTTTGGCGCGCGATCCACGCGGCCCCGGCACGGTCCCCGGGAGCCCCCGCGCAGCCCCGACGCGGGTTGCGCGGGGCGCCTCAGTCGCTTCAGTTCACCGTGACGGGCGAGGTGACGTCGAGCGGCGTGGCGAAGGTGGCGTTGAAGGTGGCGACACTGGCGCTCGGGTCGCACACGCTGGTGCCGGCGAGCAGGTGCACGGGCTGGTTGGTGAAGGTGATCGAGCCGCCGGAGCCCGGGTTCAGGATGATGCCGACGATCGGGCTCTGACTCGTGGTGTTGCCGAAGTCACAGTTGAGCGAGCCGAGGCCGCCGTGCAGCACGACCGCCTCGGTGATCGCGGTGACGGAGACCTTCAGTACGGTGCCGTCGCTGACGACCGCGGTGCCGATGCCGGACTCGGTGATGCTCTGGACGGTGTAGCCGGTCCAGCCGGTGAGCGTGCAGCCGGAGAAGGTCAGTTCCGTGATGTCGAGGTCGGCCTGGCCTGGCGAGACGGGGTTGCTCCCGACGGTCACCTCGAGGGCGGCCTTGGTACAGGTGATGGAGTGGGTGGCGTCGACCTGGAGTACCGCGCTGGTGGCCGAGGCCAGTGTGCTGGTCAGGGTGGCGCCTACGGCGACGGCGCCGGCGGAGGTGGTGAGCACCGCGGTACCGGCCGAGGCCGGGCCGACGGCGAGGACCGTCGCGGCGAGTGCGGCGCCGAGGCCGGCCGCGCCGCGCCCGCCGATGCGGGCGGTGCGGGTGGCGCCGGTGGCGCGGACGCCGCGGATGCTGCGGACGGGGGAGTGCGCGGGCATGGCGGGATTCCTTTCGCGAAGGGCCGCGGCCCGGCCGCGCGTCCCTGATGGGCGCGCGCGACCGGGCCGCGGTGTGGGGTCGTGCGGTCAGGGCGACGGTGTCAGTTCGCGTACACCAGGGCACTGCTGTGCGTGGTGTCCACGATCGAGGCGAAGGTGGCGTTGAAGGTGCCGGTGGAGCCGGAGGCGCCGCAGACGGTCAGGCCGCTGAGCAGGTGCACGGTCTGGTTGGTGAAGGTGATCGTGCCGCCGGAACCCGGGTTCAGGATGGTGCCGACGATCGCGGCCTCGCTGGTGGTGTTGCCATAGTCGCAGTTGACGGTGCCGAGGCCGTTGTTGAGCACGACCCGCTCGTCCAGCGCGGTGATGTTCAGCGCCTTGGTGGTGCCGTCGGTGACGGTCGCGGTGGCCGAGCCGTTGAGCGAGACGCTCGAGACCGTGACGCCGGAGATGCCGGTGATCGAGCAGGTGGTGAAGGTCAGGGCGCTGAGGGTCAGGCCGGCCGTGCCGGGCGCGGTCGGGTTGCTGGTGGCCTTCGCGGTCAGGGCGGCCGCGCCACAGGTGATGGTGACGGTCTTGCCGCTGCTGGTGAAGGTGAAGGTGTTCGTCGTGCCGGTGGCGAGCGAGCCGGAGAGCGTGTCCGTGGTCAGGACGTTGCTGCCACCGGTGTTCGCCGCGCCGTAGGAGAGCACGTCGCTGCTGGTGGCGAACGCCGGAGAGGTGGACAGGACGACGGCCGAGGCCGAGACGGCGACGACACCGAGGGCGGCGAGGCGGCGCTTGGACATGGGGTGCTTCCCTTCCATGGGATAGAGGCGATACTCGTCGGGACGGGTGGACGGGGACGGATGGCTTCAGGGGCCGTCGGGCACCGCTGCATGACGGCAAATCGGCAAATCGGCACGGCGGCATGACGGCATGGCGCCGGGGCGGATGGCTGGTGGGGCGCCGACGGCCGGGGGACGGCACCGGCCGTCGGCGAGGCGGCCCGCCGCGCGTGAGCCTGAGCGCATCAGGGCCCTGGATCACGCGCGGGCGGGGACGCCCGGGTGAACGGTCGAGGGGTCGAGCGGTCGAGCGGGGAACGGGTGGAGCCGGTGGATCGGGGTGGTGCGTGGGCGGGCGGCCCGGCTTGGCCGCCCGCTTACTCGGACGCCTTGATGGCGCTGCTCAGGTCGGAGATGCTGGAGTCGGCCGCGAGCGTGGTGGTCACGTTCGAGAGGGTGGCGCTGTTGTGGCCGGAGCCGGAGCCGAGGCCGAACAGCAGGTTCACCAGCCAGTCGGCGCTGCCGAGGATGCCGCAGCCGCTGGCGCCGGGCACCGAGAAGGAGTTGTCCACCAGCGTGGCGCCGTCGAACCCGACGATCAGGTCGTTGTAGCCGTTCGGGTCGGAGTTGAGCGAGACCGTGCCCGAGTCGCCGGTGATCGGGGAGTTGGGCGAGGGCGGCGCGGTGGTGCCCGCGGTCGGCTCGAGCAGGATCGGGCTGCTGCTGCTGCCCACGTAGCAGTTCGTGCCGAGGAACGCGTTCCACAGGTGGAACTTGAGCGGCAGCTCGAACAGCGGGTAGTTCTCACCGGTGGACAGCGGCGCGAAGTCGGTGATCGGACCGGCCAGCTGCACCTGCACGAACGCGCTGGTGACGCCGGGCACGTAGTTGGACAGCCCGGGGATCGGCACGTCGAGCACCGGACCGCTGAGCTCGTTGTTGTCCGTCGGGGCGACGGTGCTGAAGATGTCGGCGGAGTTGCCGTCGGGGAAGGTGACGGTGGGGCCGTTGGCCGGCCAGTAGAAGCCGAACTTGGCGGTCATCGTGCCCGTCAGCGGAACGCTGATGCCGCCGATCGTGATCGATCCGCCGCCGATCGTGGCGACCACGCAACCGACCTCGGCCGAACTCGAACTCGTCAGCTGGGACGAGGTGAGCGGACAGGTGCCCATGCCGGCGTACAGGCCGGTCGGGGTGCCCGACGCGGCGGAGGCGGGCCCGGTCACGCCGACGGCCAGCAGCAGCGCCACGGCGCCGGAGCCCGCGAAAGATCTCAATACTCGCATATATGTTCGCACTCCCTGATCGACGATGGGTACCATCAGAGGTGGTGCACGGTGATGGTGGTCGCGGGCTGGAAAAACGCCGTATCCGCGTCATAATCGGTATCGATGCGGCGTGGTTCCGGACCCGCACTCGGTGGGGCGACGCGACGCTCCACGATCATTAACCCGCCGGTAACATTGCCTGAGAGAGTTTTAAACCCGACAGGTTTTCGCGTCAAGCGCGGCGAGAAAGGATCTGGCGGTGACCGCTTCCAGCGTGACCGAGCATGCGCACACCGGCGAGGCCGCGGGGCCGCTGCGGCTGCCCGGCGGAAGGGACGGGCGCGATCCCGAACGCGCCATCAAGCGCGGGCCGAGCCGGGTGCCGCGCGAGCTGGTGCTGGCCACCCAGCGCGACCGGCTCTACGACGGACTGGTGCGCACGGTGGCGGAGCACGGATACGCCAACGCCACCGTGACCGACATCTGCCGGGCCGCGGGGGTGACAAGGCCCGCCTTCTACGAGCACTTCGACGGCAAGGAGGGAGCCTTCCTGGCCGCCTACACGCACGGCACCGACCTGCTGCTCGACGTGCTCGACCAGGCCTACGCGGCGCACGCGGGGGGCTGGCGCTCGGCGGTGTGGGAGAACCTGGAGATCCTGCTCGAGGTGCTGGCCGGGGCGCCGGCCTTCGCGGCGATGGCGATCGTGGAGATCGAGGCGGCCGGGCCGGCCGCCCGGCGCAGGCGGGTGGAGCTGCTGCACCGCTTCCGCCGCTTCTTCGCCGAGGCGCCAGAGCCGCCCGGGCCAGTGGACCGGGCGGAGCTGATCGACACGGTGATCGGCGGGGTGTACTCGGCCATCTACCAGCGGATCTCGGCCGGCCGCGCGGTCGCGCTGCCGGAGCTCAAGCCGGTGCTGGCCTACTTCGTCACCGCCCCGTTCGGACTGGCCGACGCCCAGCCGCCGCGGCTCGGCTCCGGCCCCCGGCCGAAGGTGGTGCTGCCGTGCCTTCCGTTGTTCCTCGCGGCTGATCAGCACTCTGAGACTGATGTGAATTCTGATGGTTGATCAGGTCTGAGATCCGTGTGCACACGGCGGATGACCTGCGGGTAAAGATTCAACCCCGCGGGGTTTTCTCACAGCCTTGACCCAGTGCTTACTTGGCGGTAACTTCCTGCTTGTCGCTCGGCCGCGTGCCTCGTTCTACCTGACTCGCGCCCCAGGACACCTCGCAAAACCCTGAATTCCCGGCCGTCGGCCGGCTGCCCGCCCATCGTCGTGCGTCTCAGGGAGCAACGAATGAGTTCGACAGGCAACAGCGCAAGCTCCGCGGCCCGGCCGCAGGGCCGGGTCCGGCTGCGGCGTTTCGCCGCGCTCGCCGTGCCCGCAACCCTGGCCGGCGGCGCACTCGTGGTCCTGACCGCGCAGGGCGTCATCGCGGCACAGTTCTCCATTTCCGGAATGCCCTTCACGGTCACGGCCGACCAACTCACCGGTACCGGCCTGGAACAGTACGGGGCGATCGACAACGTCGCGAGCGGCTCGCCCAACCTGACCGACACCAACGGCCAGGAACTGGTGTTCGTCTCGGCGATCAAGTCGGCGGAACTGACCAACCTGTGCCAGTCCGTCAGCATCGGGTTCGCGAACCTGGTGATCCGGGCCGGCCAGGGCAGCACCCCGGTCAAGGCGACGGACCTCGTCGTCGACTCCGACACGCTCACCGGTGATGCCAACTTCACCAACCTGTCGGTGGACCAGGACGCCAGCACGCTCAACGAGATACCCGGCATCGCCGGTCCCCTCGGCACCTTCGGCCAGCAGGCCGACACGGTGACGATCAAGAACCTGCGGCAGGACAACTGGGCCACCACCGCCTCGTCGTTCACCCTGCCGGGCCTGAGCATCAGCTTCTCGGACAACGGTTGCTGATGACCTTCGAACCCGAAGAAGAACCCGCACGCACCGACTCCCCCGCCGGCCACCAGCCGACGGGGGAGCCCGGCGTGTCCGACGACTTCGCGCTGACCGCGGCCCTGGCCGAGGCCGTCGCGGCCACCGAGGCCCTCGAGCCGGCAGAGCCCGCCGGATCCGTCGGTTCCGTCTCGGCCAGCGAGGCGGCGGAGCCCGGCGAAGCCGCCGAGCCCGCGGGCCCGCGCCCGCCCCTGACCCGGCGAGCCCGGGTGGGCTTCCGGGACTGGCGCCGCGCCCGGCCGTTCTGGGGCGGGCTGCTCGTCCTGCTCGGCGGGGGTGAGATCATCTTCACCTACCACGCGCCGATGGCCCTGGTGATGCACTTCGGACTCTACGGTCTCGCCGGGTACCTGGTGCCCGGCATGCTCGTACTGCTCGGCGTGCTGATCCTGTTCGACCCGCAGCACCGCACCTTCTACTCGGTACTCGCGGTGCTCGCGGCCCTGGGCAGCTGGCTGACCTCCAACCTCGGCGGCTTCATCGTGGGCATGCTCCTCGGCCTGATCGGCGGCTCGATGGCGTTCGGCTGGCAGGTCGGGGCCAAGCCGGCCCGCAAGCGCGGGAAGCGGTACCGCCCCTCCGCGACGCACTGAGAGGCGGACGGGACGAGGACCCGGGGCGCGCGAAACGCACGTAAACCAGGATCGTGACACCAGTACTCTGACCGCAGGACCCGAAGACGCCGCCCGCCCCGCGACCGGGGCGGGCGCACCGTCTCCGCCCGCGGATGACGAGCGTGTGACGGGTGTTCACGCAATGGCCGTGTGGCCGTCAACCCTCAGGTGTCTGCGCTGGCGATGCTCCGAGTGACACCCCGTCTGCCCTCCATACCCACGGAGCATCCATGCGTCTGAGCACGCGCACGTCCTGGCCCGTCGCCGCACTGGGCACGGTGGCCCTGGCCTCGGCCTTCCTGGTCTCGCACCACACCGCCACGCCCGCGGTCAAGCCGGCCGCCGCCACGCTGCCGACCCCGGCCCACATCGTGATCGTGATGGAGGAGAACCACTCCTACTCCGACATCATCGGCAACTCCAGCGCCCCCTACATGAACACGCTGGCTTCCGAGGGTGCCCTGATGACGTCCTCCTACGGCGTCACCCACCCGAGCGAGCCGAACTACATGGCGCTGTTCTACGGCTCCACCGACGGCCTGAGCGCCGACACCTGCCCGGTGACCACCAGCACCACCGCCAACCTCGGCTCCGAGCTGCTCACGGCCGGCTACACCTTCAAGGGCTACTCCGAGGGCCTGCCGAAGACCGGCTCGACCAGCTGCACCTCGGGTGAGTACGCCCGCAAGCACTCGCCCTGGATCAACTTCAGCGCGATCCCGACCGCGGACTCGCTGCCGTTCACCTCGTTCCCGAGCTCCTCGAACTACGCGAGCCTGCCGACCGTCTCGTTCGTCATCCCGAACCTGGACGACGACATGCACGACGGCACCATCGCCGCGGCCGACACCTGGCTCAAGACCAACATCTCCGCCTACGCCACCTGGGCCCAGAGCAACAACAGCCTGCTCATCGTGACCTGGGACGAGGACGACTACACCGAGAACAACCAGGTCCCGACCATCTTCGTGGGCCAGAACGTGGTCAAGGGCGACTACGACGAGACGATCAACCACTACAACGTGCTGGCCACCGTCGAGCAGATGTACGGCCTGACCAAGGACGGCGCGGCCGCCTCGGCCAGCGTCATCTCCGACATCTGGAACTGAGCCGGTCCATTGCCGCCCATCACGCGACCGGTCCGCAGGATCGGCGCACTGGGCGCGGTGATCGTGTGCGCGGCGGCGGGGTCTCTCGCCGTCGCGCACGTCACCGCGTCGTCCTCCGCCGACACGGCGGTGACCGTGGCCGAAACCGCGTGCGGCGCCCCGCCCGCGCGGCTGGCCGCGGGTCCGGTGCGCTTCCAGGTGACCGACGACTCCCGCGACTTCGTCAACGTCTACGTCATCGCCGCCGCCGGTGACGACGTCTACGCCGAGATCCAGTCGCTCGCACCGCACTCCACGCTGCCGCTGTCCACCGACCTCGGCGCCGGTGCCTACGCGCTGCGCTGTGTGTTCTCCAACGGCAAGATCGGCACCTCCGACGCCATCAGCGTCACCGGCACGGCCGACGCCCCGGTGCCCGGCTACGTCCCGCTGCCCGACCTCGACATGCAGCCCGCCGTCGCGGCCTACTCGAAGTGGATCGGCGGGCAGCTGCCCGGGCTGCTGGCCGCGAGCAGGACCCTGGACGCCGACGTCGCCCGCGGCGACCTCGCCGCCGCCCGCGGGGACTGGCTGGTCGCACACCTCGACTACACCCGGCTCGGCGCCGCCTACAACGCCTTCGGCGACTTCGACGGCGAGATCGACGGCATGGCGAGCGGCCTGCCGGACGGGGTGCACGACAAGAGCTGGACCGGCCTGCTCGCGATCGAGTACGGGCTCTGGCACGGTGAGAGCACGGCCGGCCTGCGTACGCTCACCCAGGGTCTGGTCGGGAGTGTGGACGGGCTGATCAAGGACTTCCCGAGCGAGGAGGTCGATCCCGGCGATCTGCCGCTGCGCACCCACGAGATCCTGGAGAACGCGCTGCAGTTCCAGCTCACCGGCATCTCCGACTACGGCAGCGGCACCACGCTGGCCACCACCTACGCCAGCACGCAGGGCACGGCGAAGCTGCTCGACATCCTGGCGTCGTTGATCCAGCCGCGCGACCCGGCCCTGCTGGCCACCGCGAGGACCCAGATCGCCGCGTTCCAGGCCGACCTGCTGGCCGACCGCACCGCCTCAGGGTCCTGGATCCCGGTGGGCTCGCTCAGCGTCGCGCAGCACCAGCGCGTGGACGCCGACCTCGGGCAGCTGCTCGAGACCCTGGCCGAGGTGCCGAACCTGCTCTACCCGCGCACCTCCGCCTGACCTGGGCGAACGCCGGACCACCCGCCCGGGTGGAGACGGGGAATCCACCCGCCTCTCCACCCGGGAGTGGATCCGCCTGCGGGCCCCGGTCCGTAGCGTCGAGGGCATGAACGCGACGCAATCGACCGAAACCCAGCTGCTGCTGTTCCTGGTCATCATCGTCTGGCGGCTGGCCCGCAAGATGCGCGAGCGGCCCATCGCCACCGACGCGCAGCGCTGGCGGCTGCCGCTGATCCTCACCGCGATCGGCGGCTACGAGACCCTCTCGCTCACCGGCGGCGCCCACAAGATCGCCTTCGATACGGCCGACGTCGCCTACCTCGTGGTCGTCGGCGCGCTCTCGGTGCTCCTCGGCCTGCTGCGCGGCACCACCATCCGCATCCGCGACCGCGGCGGCGAGCTCACCCAGCAGTACACGCCGCTGACCGCGGGCCTGTGGCTCGGCACCGTCGCGCTGCGGCTGGCCGCCGACCTGACGGCCAGTCACGGCCTCGGCGTCGCGGCGGCCGTGACCGGAACCAGCATCCTGATGATGTTCGGGCTCTCCCTGCTCGGCGAGTCGGTCTGCGTGGCGCTGCGCACCGGCGAGGCGGTCTCCGACGGGGTCAGCCTGCCGCGAGCGCCACGGTCTCGTCGTCGGCCCGGATGACCACGAAGGCGTGGCGCGACCTGGCCGCGCGCGGGTCGAGCGCGGCCGAATGGGTACCGGCCCGCACCGCGCGGTCGAACAGCTCGCGGGTGTGGGTCCGGTAGAGCCCGTCCAGGCGGTACGAGGTGATCCGCAGCCGGCAGGGGCCGCGCAGCTCGAGGTCGACGATGCCGCCGCGCACCGAGGCGTCCACGATGGCGCGCCGGCCCAGCGGCCGCCGGTCCAGCGCCTGCTCGCACTGCGCCACCAGCAGCTCCACGATCGGGGCGTAGCCGTCCACGAACACCACCTCCGGATCGGCCGCGCCCAGGGTCCGGCGCAGCCTGTCCCGGTCGGCCGGCTTCACCGCCCGGCCGAAGGCCACCACCCGGTGGCCGCCGCTCGGATCCACCCCGGCGCCGGTCGGGTCGCGGACCTCGTCCGCCGCGATGCCCCTGGCCCGCAGCGCCGCGGCCAGCCGGGTGAGCACCCCCGCCCGCTTGCCGATCAGCAGCACCCGTCGCTCGTCCATGCGCGAACGATAGCCGGGCCGGGGCCCTTCAGTGCGTGCCTCCGGCCAGGTTCAGCGCGGCCACCCCGGCCACGATCAGCGCGATGCCGATGATCTTGAGCATCGAGACCGACTCGTCCAGGAACGCCATGCCGTAGATCACCGTCCCGGCCGCGCCGATGCCGGTCCACACCGCGTACGCCGGGCCCACCTCGAGCCGCCGCAGGGCGAGGGTGAGCAGACCGAAGGAGCCGAGGGCGAACAGGGCGAAGCCCACGGTCGGGAGGATGCGGCTGAAGCTGTCCGACTTCTTCAGGCACACCGCGAAGCCGGTCTCCAGCAGCCCCGCGCAGATGACCATGAGCCACGCCATGCGTCGAGACTGCCGGTCCGCACCCGCGGCCCGCGAGCCGGGAGGCCCGAACAGGCGACCGGCGCGACCAGGCGGGCCGGGCGGCGGGGGCCCGCGCTCCTCGCGGCGGCTCAGTCCGCCGCACCGCCACAGGCCTCGATCGCGGTCCGCAGCATCCGGTCGGTCACGCCGCCGGCCTCGAGCTGCTCGAGCAGCGGAAGCAGCTCCGGATCGGCGAGTTCGGCCGCCGCCTCGAAGTAGAGGTGGCCCACGTCCGGCTCGGTCAGCATCTGCCGCAGCACCGGCAGCACCCGCGGGTCCTTGCGCCGGGCCAGCGCCGAGGCCGCCTCCCCGGCCGTGTCCGGGTCCACGTCGAACAGCAGCCGGGCCAGCGCGTCGCGCAGCTCCGGGGTGTCGTTCTCCCGGCTGCCGAGGGCGAAGGCGGCCCAGTCGCGCACGTCCGAGTCCTCGTCGCGCAGCATCGCCGAGAGCACTCGCACCGCGTCCGGCGGCAGCGGGTCGACCACGCTCGGCACGCCCCGGGCCACCTGCCAGCGCACCCCGGCGTCCGGGTCGGCGGCGAAGCGCAGCAGCGGCTCGAGCACCCGGGCGTCCTCGAGCACGCAGGCGAGCGCGTTCGCCGCGGCCCGGCGCAGCCGCACCCCGGCGACGGCCATGCCGTCGAGCCGCACCGCGGCCGCCGCGTCGATCAGAGGCTGGACATGCCAGTCGAACTGGTGCGCCTGCACCGCGAGCAGGTCGAAGCCGAGGGCGCGCACCGGCTCCTCGGGCTCGGCCCAGAACGCCTCGGCCAGGCCGAGCCGGTTGGCCGTGGTCTCCAATCGGGCGAACACGTCCTCCATCCGGTCGAAGTGTGTCGCGCTCGACTCCTCGTCCTCATCGTCGTAGTCGAGCAGCTCGTCGAGGAGCTCGGCGGGTATCGGCAAGGTGGACATGGCCCCCAGTGTGGCATCCGCCGGGCCGTCGCGCGCACCATGTCGATCTCTCGGGACGGGTTTGCGCCCGGGATCGCGGGCAACAAGCGTGGGCTCGGATCCACCGGCGCGTCGCAGCGGTGGCCGAACGGTACGGATCTGGCCGGAAGGGGCACGGCGGGTACATCCGGTCCACCGGGGCACCCGTCAGGACGCGTGGATAGGGTCAATCCTGAGCACAGAGTGGCGATTCGCGTACATCAGGTAAAAGTGAGGCAAAGTTCATTGAAGGTTTTCTTCCGGCGCGGGATTTCGCCCTGCACATGAACGGGACGTCGTCCACCATGAGCGAATGAACGGTCACCTGCGAGTCCTCTCGATCTACGAGGGCTTCTTCAGCGGCGGTGCGCGCATGCTGCACAGCGACGTGCTCTCCGGCCTGCACGGACGCCGTGGGCAGCAGCACAGTGTGCTGAGTATTCACGCCGAGGTACGGCGGGAGTCGACCTTCCAGCCGATGCGCGAGGACGCCTGCTACCGCCGGCTCGTGGCCGACGGCCTCGATGTGCTCAGCCTGGAGCGCACGGCCGACGACCAGTCCCCCTTCGCCGAGGCCGAGATCGCCCTCGCCGCCCGCCTGGCCCGCCAGGCCGACATCGTGCTCACCCTCAAGGAACAGCCGCTGCGCCTGGTCAACCGGGCCGGGCTGCGCGACCGCCCGGTCATCGCCTGCCTGCACCGCTCCGACCCGGAGAATCAGGGATCTGCGCTGGACGAGCTGCTCGCCGCCGCCGGCTCCGGACAGCTGGCCGCGGCGGTGTGCTGCGCCGAGTCCACCCGGGACGCGTACGCCGGCGCCGGGATCCCGGAACAGCTGCTGCACGTGATCCCCAACGGCGTGGACCTGCGCCGGTTCAAGCCCAACCGCAGGGCCCGCGCCGCGGTGCGCGCGGCCGCGGGCATCCCGGCCGAAGCCGAGGTGGTCGTCTTCGCCGCCCGCTACGACGAGATGAAGAACGTGCCGCTGTTCCTGGCCGCGGCCCGGGAGTTCATCGCCCGCCGCCCCGAGGGCCACGTGCTGATGTGCGGGGCCGGGATGAGCACGGCGAACCCTGGCCTGCTGCGCGACCTGGCCGCGGTCGGGCTCGGCGCCGCGGACGTCTCCGACGTGGCCCTGGCCGGCGCCGGCCGGGCCGGGCGCCGCGGCGCACCGCGTCCGAACACGGCGCGGGTGCACCTGCTCGGCGTGCGCCCGGATCCGGAGTCCGTCTTCGCCGCGGCCGACGTGGTCGCGCTGACCTCGGCGTTCGGCGAGGCGGCGCCGCTGTGCCTGATCGAGGGCATGCTCTGCGGGGCCGTCCCGGTGGCCACCGACGTGGGCGACTGCGCCGCGATCGTGGCCGGGCACGGGCTGATCACCCCGCCCGAGGCCTCCGGCGTCGTCGAGGGCTGGCTCGAGGCGCTCGAGGCCGGGCCGCACTTCCGGCTGGCCGTCAGCCGCAACCGCTACCGCTTCGGCCGGGCCCGGATGATCGGCGCGTACGGCACCCTGATCCGCCGCACCCATCGGCGTTCCCACACCGTGCTGCCTTCGGCCGAGATCGCCCGCCCGGCCCCGGTGCCCGCCCTGGCCATCGCCCCGGCGCTGCCCGCCCCGGCGGGTGCCGCCGTGTCCGCCTCCGCGGTGCCGTAGGCTGCCGGGGACACGGCGCATCGGGCGCGCTGCGGCGCCGGAGATTCGACGCGCGAGGACGAGCGGAAGCGGGAGGTTCCGGTGGGTGCTGCCTTGATCAGCGGGCTGCTTCCCGAGGTCGTGCGCTGGGCCGAGTCGGCCACCGCGCCGTCGCGGCGGATACCCGAGCCGCCGCCGCATCCGGCCGAGGCGCTGCTGTTCCCGGAGGAACTCGAGCACGCCGCCCGCTTCGCCCCGGTGCGCCGGGCCGAGTTCGCCGCCGTGCGCGCCTGCGCCCGCGCGGCCTTGGGCGAACTCGGCTTCGCCCCGGGCCCCATCCTGCCCGGACCGCGGCGCGAGCCGATCTGGCCGGAGGGGGTGAGCGGCAGCATGACCCACTGTGAAGGCTACTGCGCCGCCGCCGTCGCGCTCTCGGTGGACCTGCTCGGCCTCGGTATCGACGCGGAAGTCAACCGTTCGCTGCCAGGCGACGTCCTGGGATACGTGACGAGGCCGGCGGAGCGAACCATGCTGGCCGATCTGGCGCGCCGTGCGCCGATCGGCGTGCCCTGGGACACGCTGCTGTTCAGCGCGAAGGAGTCGGTGTACAAGACCTGGTTCCCGCTGACGCGCAGTTGGTTGGGTTTCGAGGAGGCCGAGGTAGTGCTCGACCCCGGAGGAACCTTCACCGCCCGGCTGCTCGTCCCCGCCGGACCGCTGCCCGAACTCCTGCACGGCCGCTGGGCCGCCGGGGGCGGGCTGGTGGCCACCGCGGTCGCGGTACCGAACCGGTGAGGACCGAAGCTCCGAGCCGGGTTCGGCGAGAAGGCCCCGATTCATCGAAGGAGAAGCGCATCAATACCCGCAGCGCCCCCGTGCGCAGCCC
>NZ_JAGSOG010000194.1 GCF_018139695.1 Actinospica durhamensis
GCCCCCGTCCGCCGCCGCGAACCGCCGCCAGGTGCGCACCCACTGCCCCTGGATCGCCGTGTTCGGCACGAACACCACCACCGGCCGTCCCAGCCTGCGCGCCGACTCCAGCCCGACCAGGGTCTTGCCCGCCCCCGGCGGCAGCACGGCCCAGCAGCGCGACTGCCCCGCCCCGACCGCCGCCCCGATCCGGGCCAGCATCCGTGTCTGATAATCCCGAAACCCCTCCGGCCACCCGACCGCGGCGAAGCCCGTCGCGGCGGCTCGGGCCGAGCCCACCATGTTCAGTTCCATCGGATCACACACTGCCAGACGGGTACGACGCAGGTGTATCCCGGGCCGGGCGCTCGAGGCGTGCACCCGGCCCGCCCACCGTCACTGCTCGAGCAGCAGGTATCCGTCCCGGTCCGCCAGGGTCCGGTAGCCGTCCTTGCGGAAGGTCTTGATGAGCTGGGCCTGTTCGCCCGGCCTGAGCGGGAAGTTGTCCGGGTTCTCGGTGTCGAACAGGACGTACTCCGGCGGGGCGGCGGGGGTCTCCGGGATCAGCAGGTAGACGGTGTCGCGGTCGGTCAGCTGCGGGACGAGCTGGTCGCCGGTCGCGATGGTGACGCCGTCCGGGATCTCGGCCATGACCTGGCGCGCGGCGGCGATGCGGGCGGAGGTGCGCCAGGTGGAGGTGTGCACCAGGTTCCACAGTGGATAGTCGGGCACCAGCACGGCCGTGGCGACCAGGCTCGCGATCAGGGCCGTGCGGGCGGTCTTGGCGCTCTCCGGGTGGCCGGCCGCGCGCAGCCGGGCCAGGGCGTCGACGAAGCCTGCGAACACGATCGGCATCAGGACCGCGCTGTACTGGGCCGCGGTGCCCCAGTACGACTGGTTGTCGGACAGGAAGCGCCACGCCAGCGTCGGCACCGCCAGCAGCGTGAGGGGGGAGCGCAGCCCGATGAAGCCGGCCACCGCGAGCAGGAGCAGCACGGTCACGATCTTCGTCTCGGGGGTGACGAAGTTCAGCACGTCCCTGGGCGCCCCGAGGATGCCGCCCTGGAATGCGCCGATCTTGCCGGCGTAGCCGTAGGAGCCGTTGGTGTTGAAGGCGGGAATGAGGACCTTGACTTCCAGGACGGTGCCGAGGACGCCGGTGGCCGCGACGGCCGCGCCGAGGCGCCGGGCCCCGTGCAGCGCGATGTAGACGCCGATCGCGCCGAGGGTGAGTCCGAGGTCTTCCTTGACCAGCAGCAGCGGCAGTGCCCAGGCGGCGGCCGCGCGCCAGCGGCGGTGGCCGAGGGCGGTGGCACTGAAGGAGAGCAGCGGCACGGCGAAGGCGATCTCGTGCACGTCGAACCCGGCGGCGGACGCGATGCCCCAGCTCAGGCCGTAGCCGAAGCCCACGACCAGCGCGGCGGGCCGGCTCACCGCGCGCACGGCCCAGCGCATCAGCGGCACGACGCCGACGGCGAACAGCGCGGCCTGGGCCAGCAGCAGCGTGTAGGGGCTGGGGAACAGCAGGTAGAACGGCGCGAGTACGGCCCAGATAGGGGAGAAGTGGTCGCCGAGTTCGTTGTAATGCAAGCCTTTGAGCGCCACGTACGGCAGGTGGCCGTGCGCGTAGGCCCGCACGGTCTCCTCGAATATGCCCAGGTCGTAACCGCCGGTGAGCATGCGCTGCTGGTCGCGCACGGCCAGGGCCGCGTAGAGGGCGAAGGTGAGGGCCGCCGCACCCCAGGCGAGCGCGGAGCCCGGGCCGGTGAACGGGATGCGTACGATCGCGCCGATCCGGCGCAGGGCGCCGCGGATCCGGTCGGCCGGGTGGGCGGGCGCAGGCGCGCGGTGAGTGTCGGGCGTGGCGGGCGGTGCGGTCGTCGCGTCGGACTGTGGGGGTCCCGCGGGTGCGGAGTCCGGAGCGTCGGTCCTCGTCATGGTGGCCGTCCTTTCGATACAGCCACCCACCTTCGAGGAGCACTCCTGACGGGAACCTGACCTGAGCTGACGAATCTGTCAGAAAGGTTCTAAGAAAGTCGTGTGAACATGATGTGTGTGAGGTTGCTGGTGGTGGAGGACGAACGGGAGCTCGCGGCCGCGCTCAGGCGCGGACTCGGCGCGGAGGGCTTCACCGTCGATCTCGCGTACGACGGGCGCGAGGGGCTGTGGATGGCCCGGACCGGAAGGTACGCGGCCATCGTGCTCGATCTGATGCTGCCGCAGCCCAACGGATACAAGGTCTGCCAGACCCTGCGCCGGGAGGGAGACGAGACCCCGATCCTGGTACTCACGGCCAAGGACGGCGACTACGACCAGGCCGAGGCACTCGACACCGGCGCGGACGACTACCTGACCAAGCCGTTCTCCTACGTGGTGCTGCTCGCCCGGGTGCGGGCGCTGCTGCGGCGCGGCCGGGGCGGCGGCTCCGCGCTGCTGTCGGTGGGCGACCTGGTGCTGGACGTGGCCGCCCGCTCCTGCCGCCGGGCCGGCACCGCCGTCACGCTCACGCCCCGGGAGTTCGCCGTGGCCGAGGTGCTCGCGCGCCGGCCCGGCGAGGTGGTGTCCAAATCCGAGCTGCTGCACCATGTCTGGCCCGACGACGTCGAGGACGTCAACCTGGTCGAGGCGAGTATCAGCAGGCTGCGCCGCAAGATCGACCTGGCCTTCGAGCGGGATTCGCTGCGCACGGTGCGCGGCGTCGGATACCGGCTGGTGGACGACCGTGCGGCCCTTTAGGCGCTGTCCTGCCGATCTTGTGGCCACGCTGGAACGCGAGGCTTCAGCGGCATGGCAATGCGAAACGGCTCAGCGGCGAGCATGGGCGCCTGGCCGGAGCGCCTTCATACTGGTTGTCTGGGGGTGCTTCGGCCGGGCGGCCAGGCGAAGCCGATCAGGCGTTTCGCGCCGCAAGATCGGCAGGACAGCCCCAAGCCGGATCCGCTCGCTGCGGGCGCGCACGGCGATCGCGGCCGGGCTGGTCGCGCTGGTGTTCTTCTCCGCCGCGGCTCTGGAGGTACGCCACCTCGCCTACGACCAGCAGATGAGCCAGGCGCGCAGTGACGCCCGGCAGGAGGCTGACGCCATTCTGGCGAAGCTACAGCCGAACGGCTGGGTGATCAGCGACCTGCAGACCGGCAAGTATCCGTACGAAATGGTCTCCTCCCAGGGGCTGCTGGCCTCCAGCAGCCAGCTCAAGCCCTTCGAGGACGGCGGTCACAAGAGCCTGATGCCGCAGCCCCCGACCGTGTCCGGTCAGCAGATCTTCGGCTCGACCTCGGTGACTTTTCCGCGCACCGCCGCGTCCGCGGGCAGTGCGCTCGCGGGCCGGACGCTGACCGCGCAGGACGTGCTGACCGAGGTGGACGGCATCACCATGATGCACGGGGTCCCCCTCGCCTACGCGTACCCCGGCACGCGCGACTTCGTCGCCGTCCGCGCCTATGTGTTCGTCACCCCCGACGCCGCCGAGGCCGCCGAGAACGCGCTCGATCGCGTGCTGTATCCGGGCGTGCCGGCCGCGGCGCTGCTGGTCGCCGCCGTCGCCTACGTCGCCACCCGCCGGGCCCTGCGCCCGGTCGAGCAGATCACCGCGCGCACCGCGGCGGTGACCGCGTCCGACCCGCGCGAGCGCGTCACGGTTCCGGCCACCGGCGACGAGATAGCCCGCCTGGCCACCGCGATCAACTCCACGCTGGAGCGGCTGGAGGCGGCCTCGCGCACCCAGCACCGCTTCGTCGCCGACGCCGCGCACGAATTGCGCAGCCCGCTCGCGAGCCTGCTGGCGACGCTCGAGGTCGCCGAGAAGTATCCGGCAAAGGCCGACTGGCCCGCGGCCGTGCGCACCGCCGCGGGCCAGACGCGTCGTCTGCGTGCGCTGGCCGACGATCTGCTCCTGCTCGCCCGGCTGGACACCGCGCCGCAGACGTCGGGAAACACCTCGAGCGCCGCGTCCGCCCGCGCCGGGCGGCCGGTCGATCTCGCCGCGCTGGTTCAGGACGTGGCCTCGGACTTCGAAGGCCGCCGCGTCGCCGTGTCCGTACAGGACGACTCGCTCGGCGCCGCCACGGTCGAGGGCAACGCGGTGCGGCTGGAGCGGATGCTGCGCAACCTGGTCGACAACGCCGTCCGCTTCGCCGACGCTGCGGTGGTGATATCAGTGGCCGTCGACGACGGGCAGGCGGTGGTCACCGTCTCCGACGACGGTCCGGGCATCGCGCCGGCCGACCGCGAACGCGTCTTCGACCGCTTCACCCGGCTCCAGGACGACCGCGCCCGCGCCACCGGCGGCTCGGGCCTCGGCCTTGCCATCGCCCGCGAGATCGCCGACCGCCACCACGGCAGCCTGCGCGTGCTCGAGCCGGTCGGCGGCGGAGCCACCCTGGCCGCCCGGCTGCCGGTGGCCCGGCAGCAGGCATAGCGGCTCGGCTCAGTCGGTCTCCTTGAGCCCGGTCCGGATCGCCTCGGCCTCCCGCCGGTGCGCCAGCGCCGCGTCCGTCAGGCCCTTGTGATCCTCGTCGGCCGCGAGGTTGTCCAGCACCGGCGCGAGCCTGCGCAGATCGTTCTGCTCGCGCAGCAGCGCCGCGGCCCGGCCGCGCAGGTCGAGCGCCGCGTCGAGCTCGCCGCGGCGGCTGTCCACCGAGGCGAGGCCGTCGAGGCTGTAGGCCAGCCCGATGGCGTCCCCGCGCAGCTCGTGCGACTCGGCGGCGGCCTGGTACGCGGCCCGCGCCTCGGTCAGTTCCGACATCTCCAGCAGCACCCGGGCCAGGCTGTTGTACGCCATCGCGAGCGTCGAGGCGGAGTCGGTCTCCTTGGCGATCTCCACGGCCTGACGCAGCGCGTCCGCCGACTTCTCGTAGTCCCGCAGCCCCAGGTAGACGCTGCCGAGATTGCTCAGGCACGCGGCCTCGCCCGAGCGGTTGCCCAGCGCCCGCCTGATCACCAGGGCCTGCTCGAGGCTGCGCGCCGCGTCCTGGTAGGTCCCGCGTTCCGCGTGGGCGATCGCGATGGTGTTGAGCAGCGCGCTCTGGCCGTGCGCGTCCCCGCAGCGGCGGGCGCTGTCCAGGCCGCGCTGCTGGAGTTCGAGCACGTCTTCGAGCGAGGAGCACAGGATGACGTAGTTGAACAGCTTGAACGCGCTCTGCCAGGCGATCTCGTCGAGCCCGAGGTCGGCGGCGTGGTGGACGGCCGTGACGAGGTTGGAGTGCTCCGCGTCGAACCAGGCGAGCGCGGCCGCGTGCGAGTCGACCGGCGGGAACTCCCAGGCCGGGTCGGGTTCCAGGTCCAGCGGCCGGACCCGCCCGGGCGTCAGGACCATGATGAAGGTGGCCACCGCGTAGAGCGTCCAGGACAGGTGCCGGGTGACGATGGCGAGGGCTTCCTCCTCGCCGCAGTGGGCCCGGGCGCGCTGCGCGGCGTAGATGCGGACCAGGTCGTGGAAGCGGTAGCGGCCGAGCCGGTGCTCGGTCAGCAGGTTGTGGTCGGCCAGCGAACGCAGCAGCCGCTCGGCGGTGCGCAGGTCAAGGCTCGCCAGCGCGGCCGCGGCGTACGCGTCGAAGTCCGAGACGGTGGCCAGGCCGAGGCAGCGCAGCAGGTGCCGCTCCGGCTCCGGCAGCCGGGTGTAGGAGGACTCGAATACCGCGGTCAGATCCCGGTCGTCGTCCCTGAGCCGGTCCAGCCGCCGGCCCTCCTGGCGCAGTTCCTCGACGAGGTCGGCGACGCCCAGCAGGGGGCGGTGGCGCAGGTGCGCCGCGGCGATGCGGATGCCGAGCGGCAGCCGCCCGCAGAGCCCGGCCAGCTCGCCGGCCGCGGGGTCGTCCGCCGCGACCCGCCCGGGCCCCGCGGCGTTCCGCAGCAGTGCGACCGCGTCCGCGTCGGGCAGGGCGTCGAGCGTGAGCGAGTGCGCGTCGTCCAGGCTGATCAGCTGCCTGCGACTGGTGATCAGCACCAGGCAGCCCGCACTGCCCGGAAGCAGGGGCCTGACCTGCTCCGCGCCCGCCGCGTTGTCCAGCACGATCAGGGTCCTGGTTCCGGCGATGCGGCTGCGGAACAGCGCCGCCCGGGCGGCCAGGTCGCCGGTGATCTGCCGCGCCGGGACGCCGAGGGAGCGCAGCAGCTGCTCCAGCGCCACTTCCGGCGGCAGCGGCTCTAGACCCGCGGTGTGCCCGCGCAGGTCCACGAACAGCGCTCCGTCCGGGAACTCGGGGCTGAGCCGATGCCCCAGGTGCACGGCCAGCGCGCTCTTGCCGATCCCGGCCATGCCGCTGATCGCCGAGATGACCACCGTCTCCGACGCGCCCGTGGGCCCGCCGCCCCGGGCGATGGCGAGGACTTCCGCGAGCTCCTCGCGGCGCCCGGTGAACAGCCGGGTGTCCGCGGGCAGCTGGCGGGTGGGACCCGGTGCGGCGGGGCTCGCGGCCGGGCGGACCGGCGATACGGCGGGGGCCGGCGCCGCGTCCGGCTCGAGGGTCGGGTCGCGTCGCAGAATACGTTGATGCAGGTCCTGCAGCGCGGCGCCGGGGTCGGTACCCAGCTCCTCGGCGAGCGTGCCGCGCAGGTCGGCGAAGGTGGAGAGCGCTTCCGCGGACAACCCGTCGCGGTGCAGCGCCAGCATCAGGTTCGCGTGCAGGCTCTCGCGCAACGGGTACTGCTTCACCAGCGCCCGCAGTTCGCCGATGACCTCGCGGTGGCGGCCGAGCTGCAGGTCCGCCTCGATCCGCCCCTCCTGCGCCGTCATCCGCGCCTCGGCCAGCCGCATCGCCCGCGAGTGCCCGTGCAGCGCCGGCACGTCGGCCAGGACGTCGTCGCGCCACAGGGTGAGCGCCGCGTGGAACTCCTCCCGCGCCTGAGCCCACGTCCCCGCCCGCAGCGCCGCCTGCCCGCGTGCGAGTCCGACCTCGAACACGTCCGCGTCCAGCTCGCCCGGCTCGAGCCGCACGACATACCCGGGGGACGAGGTCTGTATCCGTGCGCCCAGATCCGGGCCGAGCGCCCGACGCAGCCGCGTCATGTGGTTGTAGAGCGCTCCCAGCGAGGAGGGCGACTGGTCCTCCCGCCGCCCGGCCTCGGCGAGTTGCTCGCGCGAGACGACCCGACCGGAGTTGAGCAGCAGCAGCGCCAGCAGCGTACGCAGCTTCGCCCCGTCGAGCTCGCGCCATTCCTCCCCGTCCGCGACCCGCAGTGTCCCGAGCAGTGCGAACCGCATCAGTGCCCCCCGTGTTCCGGTACCCGACCTACGCGAACTGTCCGACCGACCCGAGCCGTGTGACCTGCGTGCCGTGGGTGGCCCGCGCGGCGTACGTGGGCTGTGGAACTCCGCGTACAGGCCCGAAATCATAGCGCTGCGACGGCCTGGCGGAGCCGGAGTGACCACTGTGGGAGCGGTCACACGCCGTGCACTACGCCGCGATGCCGCCGAACAGGTTCGCGATGAGCGCGTCCGCGAACGCGGTGTCCACCGGATGTTCCGGCAGCGCGGGCAGCATCAGCCGGTGGTAGCAGGCGCCCCAGAGCTGGTCCACGATCGCGTCGAGGTCGGCCCCCGGGCGCAGCTGACCGGCTTCGCGGGCCGCGGTGAGCCGGTCCACCGCGAGCTGCCGACGGCGGCGCACGTACTGGTTCGAGAGCGCCTCGATCAGCTCCGGCTCGCTCTGCGCGGCGCCCACGATCTGCGCGATCGTCGCACCGCTGCGCTGGAACAGGCCGACCAGCGCGTGCAGCTGCGTGGTCAGATCGGCGCGCAGGTCGCCGGTGTCCGGAAAGGCCAGGGTCTCCTCGAGCGCGCTGAAGTAGGCCTCGAAGGCGAGCCGACCCGGCGTGCTCCACCACTTGTAGAGCGTCATCTTGCTCACCCCGGCGCGCCCGGCGACCTTCTCGAAGGTCACACCCCTGATTCCCTCCTCGAACAACAGCGCGCTGGTCGCGGCCAGGGCGGCCTGGCGCACGTCCTCGGCGCGGCGGCGGCCGCGGCCGGGCTTGAGCAGGGGCGGCGGGGGCGGGGTGTCGATGTCTGTCTGCTCCATGGGTCTGTCTCCTCGGTCACTCTAGTGCGGCCACGCCTCGGCCGGAGTGCCGCGTGTCCTGCGCGCAGAATATATGGACCAGCCGTACACTTGATGCTAGTGTACAACTCGTCCACATAACTAGAGGGAGCCACCGATGAGCACCGGCACCAGCACAGACGTCCTCGGCACCACGCCCGGCCACGGCGGCGCTCCCCGCGTCGCGCTCGTCACCGGCGGCTCGGGCGGGATCGGCACCGCCGTCTCCCGGCGGCTGGCCCAGGCGGGCACGGCGGTGGTCGTGCACTACTCCGGCCGGGCCGAGCAGGCCGAGAAGGTCGCCGCGGAGATCACGGCGGCCGGCGGTACCGCGCTCGCGCTGCCCGGCGACGTGGCCGATCCGGACCAGATGACAGAGCTCTTCGACACGGTCGAACGGCGCCTGGGCGGTCTCGACGTGGTCGTGAACACCGCCGGGATCATGCTGCTCGCGCCGGTGGCCGAGCTGAGCCTGGAGGACTTCGACCGGATGCACCGGGTCAACGTGCGCGGCACCTTCATCGTCTCCCAGCTCGCCGCCCGCCGGCTGCGCTCCGGCGGCGCGCTGATCAACTTCTCCACCTCGGTGACGCGGCTTCAGCAGCCCGGATACGCCGCGTACGCCGCGACCAAGGGCGCCGTCGAGGGCATGACCCTGATCCTGGCCCGTGAGCTGCGCGGCCGCGACATCACCGTCAACGCCGTCGCGCCCGGCCCGACCGCGACGCCGCTGTTCCTCGACGGCAAGAGCGAGCAGCTGGTCGAGCAGATCGCCAAGGCCGCCCCGCTCGAGCGCCTCGGCACCCCCGAGGACATCGCCGAGTCCGTCGCGTTCCTGGCCGGGCCGGGCGGGCGCTGGGTCAACGGCCAGGTGCTCTACGCCAACGGCGGCATCGCCTGACCCGGTGTGCGCGGCGGGGCTCCGCCGGACGATTCCGGCGGAGCCCCGTGCGCCCTGATGCCGGGTCAGCCGTCACTGCCACCAGAGGTAGGCGCCCGACGCGGTGCCGAGGCCGGTGGCGTCGTCGTAGCCGCGGGAGGCCCACAGCAGCCGGTCGTCGCCGAAGGTGACGAGCACGGCGGGCGAGCCCTGGTAGGCCGGCAGGATGTTCGCGACGTTCGTGCCGGGGCTGTGGCCGGTGACGTCGCGCAGCAGGACGGTGCGGTACTTCCCGTACAGGCGCGGGTTCGCGAACCCGGTCGGGGTGCCGCCGTGCGCCGCGATCAGGTCGGCCTGCAGGCCGGTGAACAGCGGGCAGGCCAGGCTGGTGCCCCCGATGTCGCTCTCCGCGTAGCCGGTGGCGCCGCCGGGCAGCGTCTGGGTCATGCCGATCAGGAAGCCGGTGAACGGGTCGGCGTCCATCGCGATGTCCGGGGTGACCCGCATCGGCTGGTCGGTCCTGGTGCGGTCCGGCAGGCTGGTGGCCAGCCGGTGGGAGACGATGGTGCGCTGGTAGCCGGGCTGCGCGAAGACGGCGCTGGTGCCCCCGCCGCCGCCGTACACCCAGCCCACCGGCTGCCACTTGCCGTTCGCCAGCACGAATCCGTCGGTGCCCCAGGAAGAGGTCCAGGCCACGGAGTCGTGCTTGTCGATCGCGACGCTGGTGCCGCCGACCGAGGTGGCCCACGGGTCCGAGGCCGGGAAATCGGCCTGCGGCGTGCTCGAGGTGTCGGCCTTGCCGCAGGAGGTCGCGGGATCCTCGGCGCCGCAGTCGCCCGAGGAGAAGCTGAACCCGATGCCCTCGATGGCGCCCTGCTGGAACAGGCTCGTGTACTCGGCCATCACGGCCGCGGCCTCGTCGCCGGTGGTCGAGTAGACCGGCTCGCCCCAGGAGTCGGACACCAGGTCCGCGCTGTGGGTGTCCACGATCTGGGTGAAGACCTTGAGGAAGTCGGCGTCCAGGCACGAGTCGGAGCCGTAGTAGTGCACCTGCGCGCCCGGTGCCATGGCGTGTACGGCCTCGACGTCGAGGGACTCCTCGCCCGCCCAGCCCGAGGGGCCGCCGCAGGCGGCCTCGTTCGTCCACTGGCCCGGGGTGACCGTCTCGGTGTACTGACCGGGGGTGAACACGGGATCGTGGTGGTTCGCGGCGTACGTGTTCGCGTCGGAGAGCATCGTGGGCGAGCCGTAGGCGTCCACGATCGCGACCCGCACGCCGTGCCCGGCGTGCGCCGAGGTCGCCTCGTCGACCCCGTACGCCGCGCGGAGCTGGGACGGGACGTAGCCGCAGATCGCGTAAGGGCTCTCGGTCTGGCCGGTGAACGCCGGGTCCGTGGTGTCCTCCAGCTGCCCGTAGTACGCCGAACACGGCGTCGGGCCGAGGAAGGGGGAGCCGTCGGAGCCGGTGGACTGCCGGGCCTTGGTGCCGGAGATCCCGGGCACCGTCGGGGTGGACTCCTCGCCGACGAGGCTGCCGCGGCGCATCAGCCTCGGCATGTCGTCGAGTCCGGTCACCGTCAGCACGTCGCCGGCGATCGCGGCCGGGACGCGCGCGTCCGCGTCCGGCGCGCGGAAGACCCGGCCGCTGACCGCGTAGTCGTGCAGCCGGGTGGAGAAGGCGCGCGCGACGACGGCGGCGGAGCCGGTCACGGTGAGCGAGCGGGCGTCCAGGGCGGAGACCGTCAGGCCGGCCACGCGGGCCCAGTCGCGGACCGCGGCGTTCTGCGCGACCGAGGTGCCGAAGCGGGCCTGGAACTGATCCGGCGTCAGGTATCTGCGGTAGCTCGCGCTGTGCGGATCGGCCACCGCGGCCGCGTAGGCGGCCATCCCGGCCTGGTCGCGGCCGGCCAGGTAGACCGTCGTGGTGACCTGGTCCCGGTCCGGCACCGAGCCGCGGTCGGCGGCGGACGTCGCCCAGGCGGGGTGGGTGCCCGGCACCGCGACCGCCGCGCGCGCGGTCGCGGTCGCGGCGGACGCGACGGCCGAGTCGGCGAGAGTGAAGGATCCGGCGAGCACGGCCGAGAGGGGCAGGACCGCGACGGCGCGCAGGCGCGGGCGCTTGGCATGGGATTTTGTGGACATGCCTGGATTTTTCGATGCGCGGCGACCCGACGACGGCGACGCAGGCGCGACGGGCCGAGGCACTCCCTCGTCCAGCGCTATAGGCGGATCAGCTGACCATCGGATGACCGTACTGATGACGGCGCCGAGGGTGGTACCGCGCCGGCCCGTCCGCCTCGGGCACCTGTGGGCAACACGGCACCGGCTGCTCGAGGCCGGTGACGAGGCCCCAGGGTCAGCCGAGCTGCTGGAGCGCGAGCTTGGTGGCGTCGGCGATCAGGCCGTCGTCCGAGCTCGCGTCCGCGGTGCCGCGGTGGGAGAGCACGGCGATCACGATCGGCGCGCCGTGGGCGGGCCAGAGCACGGCGATGTCGTCGCGGGTGCCGTAGTCGCCGTTTCCGGTCTTGTCGCCGACGCTCCACCCGGCCGGCACCGCGGCCCTGATGTACGGGCCGCCGGTCGTGTTCGCCCTCAGCCACGAGGTCAGCAGCGCGCGCCGCTGCGGCGTGAGCGTGTCGCCGAGCACGAAGGCGCGCAGGTCCTCGGCCAGCGCGCGGGCGGTGCCGGTGTCGCGCACGTCGCCGGGCACCGCGGAGTTGACCGTCGGCTCGGTGCGGTCGACGTCGGTGGTGGTGTCGCCCAGTGCGCGCAGCGCCGTCTGCAGCGCCGCGGGGCCGCCGAGTTGATCGAGCATCAGATTCAGCGCCGTGTTGTCGCTGACCTCGATCGCCGCGGTCATCACCGCCGTCAGGCTCATGCCGCCGGTCACGTGCAGCGAGGTGACGGGGGAGTAGTCGACCAGGTCCGAGGCGGAGTAGGCGACGGTCCGGGCGAGCTGGGCGTCCGTCTCGCGCCGCAGCAGTTCGCCCGCGGCCAGGGCCTTGACGGTCGAGCAGAACGCGAACCGCTGGTCCGCCTGGAACGCGACCGTGCGCCCGGTGCCGGTGTCCACGGCGTACACACCGAGCTGGGCGTGGTACCGGGATTGGAGCTGTGCGAACGCCGCGGTGTCGGTGTCGGTGTCGGTGGAAGTGGCGGCGGCGGTGCTCGTGTGGGCGGCGCTCGGCCGCGCGGCCGCAGGGGTCGTGTCCGGCGCCGAAGAGCACCCGGCCAGCGCCGCCGCCGCCAGGCCCAGCGAGGCCGCTGCCGGGATCAGCGTGCGCCCGGCGTTCCGCTTCGTGTATCTCCTCATGATCGGCAGCGTGGCCGCGATGTTCCATCCGGTCAAAGACCCCGGTGCGATGTTCCATGCCGTTTCGGCATACGATCTGGTCACATGGATCTCGTCGGCGCGTGTCGCGTCTTCGTCAGCGTGGCCGAGCGCGGCAGCTTCACGCTGGGTGCGGCGGCCGAACGCATACCGCAGTCGGTGGCCAGCCGCCGGGTGGCTGCGCTGGAGAAGCACTTCGGCCAGCCGCTGTTCGACCGCACCGCGCGCCGGGCGGTGCTCACCGTCTTCGGCCAGGACCTGCTCGGCCCGGCCAAGCGGCTGGTGCAGTACGCCGAGGCGCTCGACCACCACGCCGCCGAGGCCAAGCTGCGGCCGCTGACCCTCGCCGTGCCCGAGACCTGCGACGTCCGCCGCCTCGCGATGCTCGACGCCGCGGCGCGGGACGCGGACGTGGCCCTGGACCTGCGCTGCGCGGGCCCGGAACAGCGCGCGGCCTGGTTCGCGAGCAAGGAGGTGCGCGCCGCGGTGCGGGCGGTGCCTCCGGCAGAGGCGACCTGGGTCGTCCCGCTCGGGCTCGCCGCGGCGAGGGCCGTCGGAAGCCGAGCGGGAGGGGCGCGACTCGAATCGCTGCGGCCCTCCCGGACGGAGCCGACGTTCCGCCGCGTCTGGATCCAGCCCGAGGACGACGTGCCGTACGTGCGCGACGTGCTCCAACGCGCCGGGCACCGCGCGGCGCTGTTGCCGGCTCAGATCTCGGTCGCGAACTCGCTCATCGCCGCGGTCGGTGCCGCGCTGCGCACCGGCGACTTCGTGCTGGCCTCCGCCGACCAGGCGCGAGAACTCGGCCTGGCCTGGCGGCCGATCGCCGACGCGTCGCTCGCCCGCGGCTACACCGTCGCCGCGCACGTCGGCGAGACGACGGCTGACGATACGGCCGAGACGAGCCCCGCCCATGCGTGACAGAGAGCTGATCGCAGGGCTGCGCGACCGGCTGGCCGAGGCCGGACTCTCCGGCTCCTTCCTCGTGCGCAACCTGGCCACCGGCGAGGAACTCGGCATCGACCCGGACGTCGGCTACCCCATCGCGTCCCTGGTCAAGGTGCCGCTCGCGATCGCGGTCCTCGAGGCGGTCCGAGCCGGGCGGCTCGACGGCGCCCGGATGCTCGAGATCGCCCCCGACCGCGAGGCCGTCTCGCCGCCGATCGGCCTCGGCCGCTTCACCCACCCCGTGCGCATCGCGATCCAGGACCTGGTTTACCTCGCCGTCTCGATCAGCGACAACGTCGCGGCGGACGCGCTGTTCGCCCTGGTGCCGCCGGGCGAGGTGGATCGGACGCTCGCGGAGGCCGGACTCTGCGGCATCGCGGTGCGCCACCCGATGCGCGACCTCGTGGACGTCTTCGGGGCCGAGCTCGGCCGCGACGGGCTGCATCTCGCGCAGACGCTCGCCATCGGGGCCCGCACTCCCGGCGGCGGCCACCCCGTCGCCCACCTGGACCTCTCCCGTGCGAACATCGGCACCGCGCGGGCGCTGGCCGACCTGCTCCAGGCGCTGTGGACCCCGTCCGCGATCCACCCGCAGGTCGCCGAGCGTGTCCGGGCCCTGATGAGCGACGGAGTGCTGCAGCGCCGGCTGGGACCCGACTTCATCTCCGACGCGACCGGCTGGGCCTCGAAGTCGGGGACCCTGCTCAACCTGCGCCACGACGCGGGCGTCGTCGAACACGAAGACGGCGAGTCCTACGCGGTCGTCGCGCTGACCGAGTCCACCGTGCCCGCGGCCGCCCAGCCCGCGGTGGACGCGCTGATCGGCCGGGTCGCCCGCGCCCTGCACGACCGCCTGCGCGAGCACTGAGCCGGAGCACTGAGCCGCCCAAACCGAACCCCTGCGGCGCTCAGTCCCCGTAGCGCGCGATGAAGCGACCGACGACACCGCCGGCGCGCAGCCGGCCCAGCGCGTCCGGGATCTCGGCCTGGGTGATCAGGTTCATCGGGGGATTGAGGTCGCCCGAGCGCATCAGCGCGTAGAGCGCCTCGAGGTCCGCCTTGGTGCCGGACTTGGAACCCTTGACGGTCAGCTGGTTGATGATGATCGGGTAGGTGTTGACCGTCGCCTCCAGCCGGCCCATGCCGACCTGGACCAGGGTGCCGAACTCGGCGAGGGTCTCGATGGCGGCGGCGGTGGTGGTGCCGAATCCGGCGTAGTCCACGATGAGTTCGAGGCCCTCGTCCTTGAACTCGCCGATCGACTCCGCGACGTCCGCCAGGCCGATCTCGTGGGCCAGTTCCCGGGTCTTCTGGTTCACCTCCGCGGCGTACACCTCGGCGCCGAGCAGCACCGCGACCCGGGCGCCGATGTAGCCGAGACCGCCGAGGCCGATCACCCCGACCTTCTTGCCCTTCGCCGCGCCGCCCACGCTCACCATCGCGTGATACGCCGTCAGGCCGGCGTCGGTGGCCATCGCGCCGAGTTCGAAGGACACCTCGTCCGGCAGCCGCACCAGGTTCGCGTCGGTGGCCCGCAGGCGCGGCCCGAAACCGCCGTCCCACGCTCCGTAACCGATCGCGTCGCCGTCCGGCATCACCGGGGCGAGCCCGACGCGGTCGCCCACCTTCCACCGGTCCATGCCCTCGCCGACCTCGACGACGACCCCGGCGTTCTCGTGGCCGAGGGTCATCGGGATGCGGAAGAACAGCGGCATCCAGCCCCGGTCGTCCAGCGCGCTCACGTCCGAGTGGCAGACGCCCGCGGCCTTGACCTCCACCACGACCTCGCCCGGACCCGCCTGCGGCTCGGGTACCTCGTCGAGGGTGAGCGGCTTGCCGGTCCCGTGGAAACGCCACGACTTCATCGAGAACTCCCTCTGTCGCGCCCGATCATGCCCCGAACCGCAGCTGTGTTACCGGGGCCGAACGGATGACGTCGCGCCCGCCTCGGGTACGGTGGCCTGGTGCGTATCTGTGTCTTCCTGTCCGCCGCCGAGCTGCCCGAGCGCTACGCCGGCCCCGCCCGCGACTTCGGCGAACGGCTCGGCCGCGCCGGGCACACGCTGGTGTGGGGCGGTTCGGACGTGGGCCTGATGAAGGTCCTGGCGGACGGGGTCGAGCGAGCGGGCGGCCGGCTGTGCGGCGTGTCCGTCGACTTCCTGCGGGCCAGCTGCCGCAAGGGCGTCGACGAGATGGTGATCGCGGCCGACCTGGCCGAGCGCAAGCGGCTGCTGGTGGACAAGGCCGACGCGGTCGTGATCATGGTCGGCGGCACCGGCACGCTGGACGAGGCCACCGAGATCCTGGAGCTCAAGAAGCACGGCCGCACGGACAAGCCGGTGGTGCTGCTCAACACCGCGGGCTTCTACGACGGCCTCACCGAGCAGTTCCGCCGGATGGAGGCCGAGGGCTTCCTGCCCCGCCCGCTCGCGGAGCTGATGTACATCGTGCAGGAGCCCGCCGCCGCGCTCGCCTACCTGGAGGGCACGTCGGGCGCCCGTGCGTGACGGTGCGCGGGTGGCTGCGCAGATGACCTGCGGGCCCTGAGAATCCGGCCGCGTCGCCCGTATGGCCGCCGACCTGGCGCGTGTCGGACGAGACCTGCGCGGCGGCCGGGAGACGGCGAATCTATGGTCTGAGCGGACCGATCGAAGATCGACGCTCAGGAGCCTGTATGCGTACTCGTGTTCCGGTGCTCGCGCTGGCACTGACGTTGGCCGTGGCGGCGGCCGAACAGCTGACGGTGGGTGCGCCCGCCGCGTTCGCGGCCGGCGGCGACATCACGACCGTGTGCGCCGGAGCGCTGTCCGGGTCGACCTACACCCTCGGCGCGGACTGCGACACGACCGCGACCCTGACGGTGCCGGACGGGCTCACCGTCGACGGCGCCGGGCACGAGATCACCGCACACGACCCCGATCCCGCGGCCGGGCCGAGCGGCCTGTTCCTCGGGCCGGTGGTCACGAACGAGGGCGCCACGATGAACCTGACGCACCTGACGGTGCGCGGGACCGGGTTCACCTCGTTCGGCTGCAACGCGGGCGCCACCCCGACCGTCGGCGTGTTCTACCACAACGCGAGCGGCTCGATGAGCGGGCTGAAGGTCCTCGACATCACCCAGCACTCGACCTGCCAGACCGTCCACTCGATCCAGCTGCGCGCCGACACCGGGCCGCAGACGGTGAGCATCACCGGCAGCACCGTCGCGATCTACCAGCGCACCGCGCTGCTGGTACAGGGTGCTGTGACGCTGCACGCCTCGGGCGACACCTTCGGGCCGCCGGACCCGCTCACCCCCAACCCCGGCGGCCTGGCCCAGAACACGGTGCAGATCGGCTCGCCCGCGGTCCCCGAGCCGAGCTCCGGCACCTTCACCGACAACACCGTCATCGGCTCCTCCTTCGGCCGGCTGGGCGCCGCCTCGACCGGGATGCTGATCGCCGGCGCGTCCGGCCTGAGCATCCGGGACAACACCTTCACCGGGGTCGGGACGGATCAGGGCATCTTGTTCTTCGGCCCCAACAGCGACGTCACCATCGCCTACAACCGGATCGAGCGCACGGCCCAGGACCGGCCGGGCTTCGAGGACCACTACGGCTTCGGCGTGGACGTCGACGCCTCCTCCCGCCCGAGCACGACCCTGATCTGCAACACCTTCTCCGGCTGGAACCGCAACCTGGTGGGCATCACCCAGCCGCCGTGCATCACCTCCCCGGCCGAGCTGCCCTGCGTGACGGTGGACGAGCCCGTGGACCTGCACCTCGAGGCCTACCTCGCGGAGCACACGGACCTGATCTGGCACCTGACCTCGGGGGAGCTCCCGCCCGGGCTGACGCTGCATCGGGACGGCGTGATCACCGGCACACCCACCGCCGTCGGCACCACGACCGCGACCATCGAGGTCGCCGACCCGCAGGAGGGCACCGCGAGCCGGACGTTCACCTTCTGCGTCAAGGCGGCCCCGACGACCACGCCCACGACCACTCCGACCACCGGCACCCCGATCGCGACGTCCCCCACCACCTACCC
>NZ_JAGSOG010000195.1 GCF_018139695.1 Actinospica durhamensis
AGCGTCAGATGGGTATAAGAGACAGGGGCGAGCCGGTGCACGTGATCGGCGACGGGGACCGGCTGCGGCAGATGCTGGCCAACCTGCTGGCCAACGTGCGCGCGCACACGCCGCCGGGCACCCCGGCCACGATCTCGGCGCGCCGCACGGCGGACTCGGTGGTGATCGAGGCGGCCGACGCGGGGCCGGGTCTGACCGCGGATCAGCAGGAGATGGTGTTCGAACGCTTCTACCGCGGCGACGTCGCGCGCGGACGCGGGCGCGAGAACGGTACCGGCACGAGCGAGGGCGGCGGATCGACCGGCGGCAGCGGGCTCGGGCTCTCCATCGTGGCCTCGGTGGCCGAGGCGCACGGCGGTCGGGCGCGGGTGGCCGCGGCACCCGGCGCCGGCTGCGTGTTCACGGTGACGCTGCCGGTGCCGGGACCGCTGCCGCGGGCGCGTGACGGCGACTTCACAAACGCACAAGCGCCGGGCGGCGCCGAGGCCACAAATGCACAAACTCGGGTCAACGACTGAGTGTCGAGCCGGCGCTCGTGCGCACGCGGCCTCGGCGTCGCAGACGGCGCCGGAACCGGTCTGGGCTCAGTCGAAGATCGGCTCGCGGGTGCGGGTGCGCTTGAGCTCGAAGAAGCCGTCGGTGCCGGCCACCAGCAGCACCCCGTCCCAGAGCTTGGCCGCGGCCTCGCCCTTGGGCGCCGGGGAGACCACCGGGCCGAAGAACGCGACGCCCTCGGTGGCGATCACCGGGGTGCCCACGTCCATGCCCACCTGGTCCATGCCCGCGTGGTGCGAGGCCTTGAGCGCCTCGTCGTAGGCGTCGGTGTCGGCCGCGTCGGCGAGCTCGGTCGGCAGGCCCACCTCGGCCAGCGCGGCCTCGATGGTCTCCCGGTTGAACTCCTGCTTGCCGATGTGGCGGCGCGAGCCCAGGGCGTCGTAGAGCGGGCGCACCACCTCGTCGCCGTGCTTGTGCTGGGCCGCGATGAGCACGCGGACCGGGCCCCAGCCGCGCTGGAGCATCTCCTTGTACTGCTCGGGCAGTTCGTCCCGGCCGCTGTTGAGCACCGAGAGCGACATCACGTGGAAACGGACGTCGACCGGGCGCTGCTTCTCGACTTCGATCAGCCAGCGGCTGGTCATCCAGGCCCACGGGCACAACGGGTCGACCCACAGGTCGGCGACCACTCGGTTCTGCGCAGATTCCGTCATGACCACGCGAACACCGGTACGGGACGCTTCATTCCCGGCCCGAGGGCATACCATCCTTCAGAACGGCAAGACACCTGACCAAACGCACCCCAGTAAGGAGCCGTGCAATACAGTGCCCGGTACCAATCTGACTCGTGAAGAGGCGGCCGAACGCGCCCGCCTGCTGTCGGTCTCCTCCTACGAGGTCGAGCTCGATCTCACGACGGGAGCCGAGGATTTCGACTCCGTCAGCGTCATCCGCTTCGTCGCCGAGCCCGGCTCGGCCTCCTTCGCCGACCTGGTGACCGAGGGTCCGGTGCGCCGGATCACCCTCAACGGGCGCGAACTCGAGCCGGCCGAGGTGTTCGCCGACTCGCGCATCCGGCTCGAGGACCTGGCCGAGGAGAACGAACTGCGGGTCGAGGCGGCCTGCCAATACAGCCACACCGGCGAGGGCCTGCACCGGATGGTGGACCCGGTGGACGGCGGCGTGTTCCTCTACACGCAGTTCGAGGTGCCCGACGCGCGCCGCGTGTTCGCCGCGTTCGAGCAGCCGGACCTGAAGGCCACCTTCCAGTTCACCGTGACCGCCCCGGCGGACTGGGAGCTGTTCTCCAACTCCGCCACGCCGCGCCCGGAGCCGGCCGGCGAGGGCAAGGCCGTCTGGAGCTTCGAGCCGACCGCGCGCATCTCCACGTACATCACGGCCCTGGTGGCCGGCGACTACGGCGTCGTGCGCAAGGACTACACCTCGGCCGACGGCACGGTGATCCCGATGGCGATCGCCGCGCGCAGGTCCCTGATGGAGTTCCTGGACGCGGACGAGCTGTTCGACGTCACGTTCAAGGGCTTCGACTACTTCCAGGACCTGTTCGACCACCCGTACCCGTTCCCGAAGTACGACCAGCTGTTCGTGCCCGAGTACAACGCGGGCGCGATGGAGAACGCCGGGTGCGTGACCTTCCGCGAGGACTACGTCTTCCGCTCCAAGACCACCGACGCCTCCTACGAGCGCCGGGCCGAGACCATCCTGCACGAGCTCGCGCACATGTGGTTCGGCGACCTGGTGACCATGGAGTGGTGGAACGACCTGTGGCTCAACGAGTCCTTCGCCACCTACGCCTCGGTGCGCTGCCAGGCTGAGGCCACCCGCTGGACCGGGGCCTGGACCACCTTCGCGAACACCGAGAAGACCTGGGCGTACGCGCAGGACCAGCTGCCCTCCACGCACCCGATCGTGGCCGAGATCCCCGATCTCGAGGCCGTGTACGTGAACTTCGACGGCATCACCTACGCCAAGGGCGCCTCGGTGCTCAAGCAGCTGGTGGCGTATGTCGGGGACGGGGCCTTCGTCAAGGGCCTGCGGACCTACTTCACCCGGCACGCCTGGGGCAACACCCGGCTCTCCGACCTGCTCGGCGCGCTCGAGGAGGCCAGCGGCCGGGACCTGGGCGCCTGGTCCGAGGCCTGGCTGGAGACGGCCGCGCCGAACACCCTGCGGCCCGCGTTCACCCTGGCCGAGGACGGCACCTTCGCCGAGTTCGCGATCGCGCAGGAGGCTCCGGCCGACTACCCGACGCTGCGGCCGCACCGCATCGCCGTCGGCCTCTACGAGCTCGGCGCCGGCGGCCTCGAGCGGGTGCGCCGGGTGGAGCTGGACGTGGTCGGCGCGCGCACCGAGGTGCCCGAGCTGGTCGGCGTGAAGCAGCCGGACCTGGTCCTGCTCAACGACGACGACCTGGGCTACGCCAAGATCCGCTTCGACGAGCGCTCGATCGGGACGCTGGTGTCCTCGATCGGCGAGTTCACCGAGTCGCTGCCGCGCGCGCTGTCCTGGGTCGCGGCCTGGGACATGGTCCGCAACGCCGAGCTGACCGCGCACGACTACGTGGCGCTGGTGATCTCCGGCGCGGCGCGGGAGAGCTCGATCACGGTGCTGCAGTCGCTGCAGCGGCAGGCGAAGTCGGCGGTGGAGCTGTACGCGGCCGAGGACGGGCGGGCCGAGCTGGCCGAGCGCTGGGCCGCGTTCGCGCACGCGCAGCTGGTGGCGGCGGCCGCGGGCAGCGACGTGCAGCTGTCCTGGGCCCGCGCCCTGGCGGCGACGGCGGTGGACGAGGCGCACCTGGGGCTGCTGCGCGGCCTGCTGGACGGCACCGAGTCGCTCGAGGGCCTGACCGTGGACACGGAGCTGCGCTGGACGCTGCTGCAGCGTCTGGCGGCCACCTCGCGGGCCACCGAGGCCGACATCGAGGCCGAGTTCGTCAAGGACCCGACCGCGGCGGGCAAGCGCCACGCCATGCACGCGCGGGCGGCGATGCCGACCGAGCAGGCCAAGGCCGAGGCCTGGGCCTCGATGGTGGAGAGCGACAAGCTCACCAACGAGGAGCTGGGGGCGAGCATCGCCGGCTTCCGCCAGGTGGACCAGCGCGACCTGCTCGCGCCGTACGCCGAGAAGTACTTCGCGGTGGTGACGAAGCTGTGGGCGGCGCGTACTCCGCACATGGCGCAGGCGCTGGCGAACGGCCTGTACCCGGCTCTGATCGTGCGTCAGTCCGTGGTCGAGAGCGTGGACGCGCTGCTGGCCGCGGCGGACGAGCAGACCGTGCCGCCGGCCCTGCGCCGCCTGCTGCTCGAGCAGCGCGACGGCACCGTGCGCACGCTGGCCGGCCAGGCGCTGGACGCCGCGCGCTGAGCTGACCGGCCGTCACGGCCGTGATGCCGACAGGGCACTGACCCGGAGCGATCCGGATCAGTGCCCTGTCGGCTTCGGCGCCGGGGCCGCGGCTCAGCCGTACTCGTAGAACCCGCGGCCGCTCTTGCGGCCCAGGTCCCCGGCGGCGACCATGCGGTTGAGCAGCTCGGGCACGGCGAACTGGTCGGTGTGCGCCTCGTTGTAGATGTTGCGGGTCGCGTTGCGCATGATGTCCACGCCGGTCAGATCCAGGGTGGCCAGCGGGCCCATCGCGTGGCCGAAGCCGAGCCGGCACGCGGTGTCGATGTCCTCGGCGGTGGCCACGCCGTTGTCGAGCAGCCGCACCGCCTCGTTGGCCAGCGCGGCGATCAGCCGGGTGGTGACGAAGCCGGCCACGTCCCGGTTGACCACGATGCAGGTCTTGCCGACCGACTCGGCGAACGCGCGGGCGGTGGCCAGGGTCTCGTCCGAGGTCTTGTAGCCGCGCACCAGCTCGCACAGCGCCATCAGCGGCACCGGCGAGAAGAAGTGGGTGCCGACCACCGCTTCGGGTCGCTCGGTCACGGCCGCGATCTGGGTGACCGGCAGCGCGGAGGTGTTGGTGCACAGCACGGCGCCGTCCCGGGCGAGCTTGTCCAGCTCGCGGAACAGGCCCTGCTTGACCTCCAGGTCCTCGAAGACCGCCTCGACCACCAGGTCGGCCGAGGAGACCGCGGCGAGGTCGGTGGTGGTGGCGATCCGGGCCAGCGCGGCGTCGGCCTCGTCCCGGGTCATCTTGCCCTTGCCGACGAACTTCTCGTACGAAGCGGTGATCCCGGCCAGACCGCGCGCGGTGGCGGCGTCCGACACGTCCCTCAGCACCACCTGGTGTCCGGCGGCCGCCGAGACCTGGGCGATGCCGGAGCCCATCAGCCCGGCACCGATCACAGCGATAGTCATAGTCATGGCTGGCAGCCTACTCGCGGGTAGGTATCCTCTGCCCCATGGCAGTCAACCTCACGCGCATCTACACCAGGACCGGCGACGACGGGACCACCCGGCTCGGCGACATGAGCAAGACCTCGAAGACCGACCCCCGCCTGGCCGCCTACGCCGACACGGACGAGGCCAACTCCTCGATCGGCGTGGCGCTCGCGATGGGCGGACTCAGGGACGAGGTCAGGGCCACGCTGACGCGGATTCAGAACGAGCTGTTCGACGTCGGCGCGGACCTGTGCAATCCGATCGTGGAGAACCCCGAGTACCCGCCGCTGCGGGTGGAACAGCAGGACATCGACCGGCTCGAGCGGGACTGCGACCACTACCTCGAGGCGCTGGAGAAGCTGCGCTCGTTCATCCTGCCGGGCGGCACGGCGGGCAGCGCGCTGCTGCACGTCTCGCGCACCGTGGTGCGCCGGGCCGAGCGCACGGCCTGGGCGGCGCTTGAGGTACACGGGGAGAGCATGAACCCGCTCACCGCCAAGTACCTCAACCGGCTCTCCGACCTGCTGTTCATCCTGGCCAGGGACACCAACCGGGAGGCGGGCGGAGACGTGCTGTGGGTGCCGGGCGGCAGCCGCGGCAGCGGGACCGGCGAGGGCTGACCGGGCCGGGAAGGGGCCTGGCGCTCAGGCCACGCGGGAGACGCCCTGGCCGGGAGGCGCCGCCTCCAGCCAGGACAGGAAGCCGGTCAGGGCGTCCTCGGACAGGGCCAGTTCGGCGTAGCCGGCGCCGAACCGGCAGTCGAGGATGGTCCACCCGGGGAAGAGCGCGAGCTCCTCGGTGCCCTCGGGCTCCCGGCGGCCCACCACCTCGAGGTCACGGCGGGTGAGCACCGCGGCCGGGCGGAAGGCGTAGGAGAAGATGCGGTACCAGTCCACCCGGTCCGCGCCGTACTGCGCGATCCCGTAGGACCAGCCGCGGCCGTCACGCACGGCGGCGGCCGTCAGCGGGGTGCCGGTGCCGCGCACCGGGCCGGACTCCGGCTCGGCCTCGGCCGCCGCGGGCCCGCCTAAGCGCGAAGCAGCCCGCGTCGCCCCCGGCAGAGCGGGAGTCAGACGCAGGCTGCAGTCGAAAGTGCCGCCCCTGCGCCGGATCATCACCCGGCGCAGGAACAGTGCGCCTATCGCGAACAGGACGAGCAGGCACAGTGAGACCACGAACTCGAGGACGACGCTCAACATCGCCGACCTACCCAGCCGCACGTGCTCAACGCGTCCCCCGCCCGGCTATCGGCCGACGGCGCGAAGCCGAAGTTCCGCTCGGGCGGCCGCCGCCTCGGAGTCAGCTCCGTATCCGCCGGCCTGCGCGGTGGTGAGCGACTCCTGGGCCCTGGCCGCATCGATCTGGTCGACGATTTCGGCCGCCTCGCTCAGCAGCGAGACGCGGTTGTCGGCCACCGAAAGGAAGCCGCCGTGGACCACGGCCCGCAGCACCTCGCCGGGCGCGCCGTCCACCAGGGTCTTGATGGTGATCACGCTGGGGTTCATCACCGAGAGAATGGGCTGGTGCTGGGGCATGATGCCCACCTCGCCATCCGCCGTCTTCGCGACGACGAGCGAGGCCTTGCCCGACCAGACCTCTCGGTCGGCCGCGACCAACGCCACGTCGAGTTCAGCCATGGGTGCGGCTCCCTTACCACTAGTCCGTAAAGTTTATCGGATACCGCCGGTCCCCTCCGACCGTGTCTTACGGATCGGAGGGGACCGGGGCGGTCCGGGAACCCTACTTGCTCAGTTCCTTGTACTTGCGCTCGAGGTCCTCGATGCCGCCGCACATGAAGAACGCCTGCTCCGGGACGTGGTCGTACTTGCCGTCGGCGATCGCGGTGAAGGCCGCGATGGTCTCCTCCAGCGGGACGAAAGAGCCCTCGATGCCGGTGAAGACCTTCGCCACGAAGGTGTTCTGCGACAGGAAGCGCTCGATCCGGCGGGCGCGGTGGACCGTGAGCTTGTCCTCCTCGGACAGCTCGTCGATACCGAGGATCGCGATGATGTCCTGCAGGTCCTTGTACTTCTGCAGGATCGCCTTGACCCGGGTCGCGGTCTCGTAGTGGTCCTTCGCGATGTAACGCGGGTCCAGGATGCGCGAGGTCGAGTCCAGGGGGTCCACCGCGGGGTAGATGCCCTTCTGGGTGATCGGCCGGGAGAGCACCGTGGTCGCGTCGAGGTGCGCGAAGGTGGTGTGCGGCGCCGGGTCGGTGATGTCGTCCGCGGGGACGTAGATCGCCTGGACCGAGGTGATCGAGTGACCACGGGTCGAGGTGATCCGCTCCTGCAGCTGGCCCATCTCGTCCGCCAGGGTCGGCTGGTAACCCACCGCGGAGGGCATGCGCCCGAGCAGCGTGGAGACCTCGGAGCCGGCCTGGGTGAAGCGGAAGATGTTGTCGATGAACAGCAGCACGTCCTGGTTCTGGACGTCGCGGAAGTACTCCGCCATCGTCAGCGCCGAGAGCGCGACCCGCAGACGGGTGCCCGGGGGCTCGTCCATCTGGCCGTAGACCAGGGCGGTCTTCTCGATGACGCCGGTCTCGGTCATCTCCGCGATCAGGTCGTTGCCCTCACGGGTGCGCTCGCCGACACCGGCGAACACCGACACACCGCCGAAGTTCTCGGCCACACGGTAGATGAGCTCCTGGATGAGCACCGTCTTGCCCACGCCAGCGCCGCCGAACAGGCCGATCTTGCCGCCGGAGACGTACGGGGTGAGCAGGTCGATGACCTTGATGCCGGTGGTGAACATCTCGGTCTTCGAGTCGAGCTGGTCGAAGCTCGGCGCGTTGCGGTGGATGCCCCAACGCTCGGTGACCTCGAACTTCTCACCCTCCTTGAGGTTGAGCACGTTCCCGGTCACGTCGAAGACGTGGCCCTTGGTGATGTCGCCGACGGGCACCGAGATCGGGCCGCCGGAGTCCTTCACCTCGGAGCCGCGCACGAGGCCGTCGGTCGGCTTCATCGCGATCGCGCGGATCATGTTGTCGCCGATGTGCTGCGCGACTTCGAGGGTGAGGGTACGGGTCTCACCGAGGAAGTCGTAGTCGATCGTCAGAGCGTTGAAGATCTCCGGCATCGCGTCGACGGGGAACTCCACGTCGACAACGGGACCGATGATCCGCGCAACGCGGCCGACGCCGGTCGTGGTCGTGGTCGTCATGGGTTTCATTCACTCCCTGCGTTCGCGTCGGCCAGGGCGTTGGCACCACCGACGATCTCGCTGATTTCCTGGGTGATCTCGGCCTGTCGGGCCGAGTTCGCCAGCCTGGTCAGCTGGCGGATGAGGTCCGAGGCGTTGTCCGTCGCCGACTTCATCGCGCGCCGGCGAGCAGCGTGCTCGGAGGCTGCCGACTGCAGCAGGGCGTTGAACAGCCGCGCCTTGATGTAGTGCGGCAGCAGGGCGTCGAGCACCTCCGCGGGGGACGGCTCGAACTCGTAGAGCGCGAAGGCGCCGCCCGTGGGGGGCTCGGTCGACTCCTCGATCTCCAGCGGCAGGACCCGCGCCGCGACGGCGGTCTGGGTGAGCATCGAGACGAACTCGGTGGACACGACGTGGAGCTCGTCCACCCCGCCGTCCTCGCCGCCCTTCTCGAAGTCGGCGATCACGGCGTCCGCGACCTCGGCCGCGTTGCCGTACTGCGGGTTGTCCGAGAATCCGGACCACACGCCCGCCAGTTCGATACCCCGGAAGCGGTAGTACGACGCGCCCTTGCGGCCGATGACGTACCTGACCACTTCCTTGCCCTCGTCCCGAAGCAGGGACGCGAGCTGCTCGGCCTGCTTGATCGCGGCGCTGTTGTACGCGCCGGCGAACCCGCGGTCCGCGGTGATGAGCACGATCGCGGCACGCCGCAGCCTCGGACGCTCACCGATCAGCGGGTGCTTGGCGTTGGAGTGCGAGGCCACCGCCGACACCGCCCGGGTGATCTCCCGGGCGTACGGGGTCGACGCCGCCACGCGCTGCTGCGCCTTGACGATGCGCGCGGTGGCGATCAGCTCCTGCGCGCGGGTGATCTTCTTCGTGGCGCTGACGGACGCGATGCGCCGCCGGTAGACACGGAGTTGGGCTCCCACTGCCTCAGCCCTCCTTCCTGAACTCGATGCGGATCACTCGGGGCATGGTGCTCAGCCCTTCGCGTGCCGGGTGATGGTCTCCTGGCCCACCTCGGCCCGGTCCAGCGGCGCGACCGCGACGTCGCCGCGCAGCAGCGAACCGTCGGCCTTCTCGAACGAGTCCTTGAACTCGCTCACCGCGGCCTTGAGCAGCTCCGCGATGTCGTCGCCCAGCTTCTGCGTGGTGGCGATCGACGTGAGGATCTGCGGCTTGGAGGACTTGAGGTAGGTGAGGAACTCGGTCTCGAAGCGCCGCACGTCCTGCGTCGGAACCTCGTCGAGCTCGCCGGAGGTGCCCGACCAGATCGAGACGACCTGGTCCTCGACCGGGTACGGGGTGTACTGGCCCTGCTTGAGCAGCTCGACCATGCGCTGACCGCGGGCCAGCTGCGCCTTCGAGGCGTCGTCGAGGTCCGAGGCGAAGGCCGCGAAGGCCTCCAGATCACGGAACTGGGCCAGGTCCACACGCAGCGAACCGGAGACCGACTTCATGGCCTTGATCTGCGCCGAACCGCCGACTCGGGAGACCGAGGTACCGACGTTCACGGCCGGGCGCACGCCCGAGAGGAACAGGTCGGTCTCCAGGAAGCACTGGCCGTCGGTGATGGAGATGACGTTGGTCGGGATGAACGCGGAGATGTCGTTCGCCTTCGTCTCCACGATCGGCAGACCGGTCATCGAGCCCGCGCCCATCTCGTCCGAGAGCTTGGCGCAGCGCTCGAGCAGACGGGAGTGCAGGTAGAAGACGTCACCCGGGTAGGCCTCGCGGCCCGGCGGGCGGCGCAGCAGCAGGGACATGGCGCGGTAGGCCTCGGCCTGCTTGGACAGGTCGTCGAAGACGATCAGCACGTGCTTGCCGGCGTACATCCAGTGCTGGCCGATGGCCGAGCCGGTGTACGGGGCGAGGTACTTGAAGCCGGCCGGGTCGGAGGCCGGGGCGGCGACGATCGTGGTGTACTCCAGCGCGCCGTTGTCCTCCAGCGCCTGGCGCACGGCCGCGATGGTCGAGCCCTTCTGGCCGACCGCGACGTAGATGCAGCGCACCTGCTTCTTGGGGTCGCCCGAGTCCCAGTTGGCCTTCTGGTTGAGGATCGTGTCGATGCAGACCGCGGTCTTGCCGGTCTGCCGGTCGCCGATGATCAGCTGGCGCTGGCCGCGGCCGATCGGGGTCATCGAGTCGATCGCCTTGATGCCGGTCTGCAGCGGCTCGTGCACGGACTGGCGCTGCATGACGCTGGGCGCCTGCAGTTCCAGCACGCGGCGGCCCTCGGCCTCGATCGGGCCGAGGCCGTCGATCGGGTTGCCCAGCGGGTCCACCACGCGGCCCATGAACTTGTCGCCGACCGGGGTCGAGAGGATCTCGCCGGTCCGGCGGACGGGCTGACCCTCCTCGATCTTGCTGTAGTCGCCCATGACCACGACGCCGATCTCGCGCACGTCCAGGTTAAGGGCGATGCCGAGGGTGCCGTCCTCGAACTTCAGCAGCTCGTTGGTCATGGCCGAGGGCAGGCCCTCGACCTTGGCGATGCCGTCGCCGATCTCCGTGACCGTACCGACCTCGTCTACGTTGGCGGCCGAAGGCTCGTACGAGGCGACGAAGCGCTCCAGCGCGTCCCGGATCTCCTCCGGACGGATCGTAAGCTCCGCCATCAGTGTTCCTGTCTCCTAAGTCTTCTCGGACGCCTGCGGTACTTCGCCGTCGCCCGCGAACTTGTCGTGGGGTACTGCTTATGTCTTGGGTGAAACTGCCTCAGGCCGCGAAGCCGCGCGAGGCCTCGGAGAGCCTGGCCACCAGCGAACCGTCGATGATGTCGTCGCCGATCCGGATGGTCATGCCGCCGATCAGGGCCGGGTCGAGCTCGACGTTCAGCCTGATCTGCTTGCCGTAGCCGCGCGCGAGGATGGCGGTGAGCCGCTCGCGCTGCGCCTCGGTGAGCGGGACCACCGCGGTCACCAGGGCCGTGATGCGCTCCCGGTGCGACGCGGCGATGGCGCCGAGCCGTTCGACGCCGGTCAGGACCGACGCGCCGCGCGGGTGGGCCACCACCCGGTGGATCAGCCGCACCGCCGAGGGGTTGGCCTTGCCGGCCAGCAGCGAGTCGACCAGGCCGGTGCGCTGCTGGACCGGGGTCCGCTCGCTCAGGCCCACCGCGAGCTCCGGCTCGGAGGCGAGGATGCGCCCGAAGCGGAACAGGTCGTCCTCGACCGCGTCGAGGCTGCCGGCGCGCTCCGCGAGGGCCAGTTCGGCCTCCACGGACAGCTCGTCGATCGCCTCGGCCAGGTCGCGCGGCTGGGACCAGCGGCTGCGGACGACGCCCGCGACCAGGTCCACCGTGCTCCCGCCGACCTTGCCGGCCAGCAGGTCGGTCACCAGCGACGCACGCTGCTCGCCCGGGCGGCCCGGGTCGGTCAGCAGGCGGCGCAGCGAGACCTCGGAGCCGAGCAGGGCCGAGATGGCGGCCAGGTCGTCCGAGAGCGCGGTGACATCGGTCGTGGGGACCGAGGTCAGGGCCGCCAGGGACTCGTGCGCCGCGGCGAGCGACTCACGACTAGCGCCACGCATGCTCAGCCCACCTTCTGGGTCGCGCCCAGCTTGGCGTCGAGCTCGTCCAGGAAGCGGTCGATGATCCGCTCCTGCACGCCGGCGTCCTGTGCGCGCTCGCCGACGATCTTGTCGGCCAGTTCGGTGGCCAGCTTGCCGAGGTCGGCCTTGAGCACGTTGACCGCGCTGTTGCGGTCGGCCTCGAGCTGGTTGTGGGCGGAGGCGATGATGGCCTCCTTCTGCGAGTTGGCCTCGGTGCGAGCCTGCTCCACCAGCGCCGCGCCGTCGGCCTGCGCCTTGGCCCGGATGTCCGCGGTGGAGTGACGCAGCTCAGCCATCTGGGCCTGAGCGTCGGCCTTCACCTGCGCGGCCTCGGCCTGAGCGAGCTCGGCCTTCTGCAGACCGCCCTCGATGGCCTCGGTGCGCTCGTCCAGGGTCTTGCGGATGTTCGGCAGCGCCTTCGTGGCCAGGAAGTAGAACACGATCGCGAAGGCGATGACACCGATGATCAGCTCGGGCAGCTCCGGAATGATCGGGTTGGAGTTGACCGCGCTGTCGGCCAGGTACGTGACGGGGGTCACGGGTGAGCCTCCTTCTTCGACTCGAGGGTCGCGAGGACTTACTTGCCGAAGACGAACGGCATGACGATGCCGAGCAGCGCGAGCGCCTCGGTCAGCGCGAAGCCGATGTACATGTTGGTCTGGATCATGCCGCGCAGCTCGGGCTGGCGGGCCATCGCCTCGACGCCGTGGCCGAAGATGAGGCCGATACCGACACCCGGGCCGATGGCCGCGAGACCGTAGGCGACGGCGCCGAGCGAACCGGTCACGCCGGTGGAGGCAGCGAGGTCAACAATGGCAGCAGACATTTTCTGTCTATTCCTTCTGGTCGAGCCGGCGGACGGACCCGCCGGTTGGCTTGGTATTCAGGTGGCTTGTGTGCACCGGCCTAGTGGCCGGCCGAGACGCCCTCGCCGATGTACTGGGCGGTGAGCATCGTGAAGATGTAGGCCTGCAGCGCCTGGATCGCCATCTCGAACACGGTCAGCACCACGACCATGACGGCGGAGGTGGCCGCGAACACGGCGCTGAACGTCGCGCTGGCCAGGTACCAGGTGGCGAGGGTGAAGGTGGCGAGCAGCATGTGGCCGGCGAACATGTTCGCGAACAGCCGGATCATCAGCGTGAACGGCTGGATCACCAGGACCCTGAGCCACTCCACCGGGACCAGGATGATCATGACCGGCCACGGCACGCCCTTGGGCACGATGTTCTTCAGGAAGCCGAAGAAGCCCTGGTGCTTGATCGCCTGGTACCAGTACGTGATGTAGACCATCAGCATCAGCGAGGCCGGGAAGGACACGAAGGCCGTGACCGGCATCTGCGCGATCGGGATGATCTCCATCAGGTTCATGCACCAGATGAAGAAGAACAGGCCGACCAGGAACGGTACGAACCGCTCCGCGGTCTTGCCGATCATCGGGCGGGCGATCTGGTCGCGGATGAACAGGTAGCCGATCTCGCCGATGTTCTGGACGCCGCGCGGCACCAGCTTCGGGCTGCGGAAGGCGGTCCAGAAGAACAGCACGACCAGGCCGGCGCAGATCAGCGCCAGCAGCTCCGGCTTGTAGAAGCCGTAGCTGCCGAGGTGGAAGATCGGTCGGTAGTTGAAGTCGCCGAGCGACGGAGGCTGGAAGCCGCAGTTGCTGCCGGCATGGGCGTCCGTGGTGGAACAGTCGCCGCCGCTGGCGAGTAGCACAGTGCTCGCGATCGCCGCACTCACCGGGTTTCTCCTTCGGCTTTACGCATGGTGGTCCGCCATCCGTCGGGGACGGTCTGACGGTCTTTCAGGGAAAATTCATCCGCGTGAGCGGGGACGTGTGGGGGCCGAGTCCTCGATCGGGGGCTCATCGGTCGCGGCCGCTCCGGTTGGCCAGCCAGATCGTGTAGACCAGCGAAAGGACCATGCCGAAGAGGACGCCGAAGAGCAGCAGGATCGGGTGTCCGAGCCAGCGGCCGAGCAGATAGCCGAGACCGCCGTAGACCAGCATCGAAGCCGCCATGTGTCCGACGATGGTCCACATCATGGAGTCCATCTCTCGGCCCTCGGCGCGCTCGCGCTCGATCGCGTCGTCCTCGTCCCGCTGCCGCGGATCGGGCTCAGCGTGGGACGGTCGGGTCTTCGGGCTCATCACCGGCACCGATACGGGCCCCGGCGTGCTCACGACACAACTGCGCGCCGCGACGGCGACGCAGGCTATGTCCCGGCCGAGCCCGGTGGCTCGTGCGCGCGACAGCGTGGCGGGAGCAGACGCTCATGGGCGCGGCTCCACCTGGAGGACCTTGTTGCGCGACATCTCGCGCACCTGCGTGCCACTCCAGCACAGCACGAGCGCGATGGCGCAGAACCCGAAAATCCGGCCGTTGAAGGCCGTGGAGTCCCGGAAGTTGGCGAGCAGAATCGCGAGCGCCACGATCTTGATCATGTAGCTGGCCATCGCGGCGATCATCATCGACTGCGGGCTGACCCTGGCGGCTCGTCCCACCGCGTAGCGGGAGATCGAGAAGAAGATGGTCACCACAGCGAGCGCGAGCAGTGCTCCGAGCGCTCCCTTGGTCCCGTCGACTATCGAACCGACGGCGACGCAGACCACGCCGACGAGGGCCGTGGGTACGGCGGATCGCCGTAGCGCGCGGACGTCTTCGGCCTGCATATCAAGTCTCCGGGGCGGTCATCGGGGTGGTGGCTGCCGGGGATACGGCTTTCTGGATCTGGTGCGATTCTAGAAGAAGCTTGATCCGGCATTCGCAGGGGGGTATGCGATTGCTCCGATCGGGTTCCTCTCTCTGCTCGTGAAACCTATCACAAGTGTCGTCACGCGTCTTCCACGGGGGTGCGTGGTATGGATCACTCGACCATACGCGCAGGTCAAGACGGGTCTCGCGGCGGACCTTCGACCACGGAGGCGGAAGAGACCAGGTCCCGGTCCGGCGCGTCGTCCTCCCGTGCGGCGTGTCGCCCGCGGCCGCCCGGCTTGCGCCCGGCGCGGTCGTCGAGGTGGCGCCGGGCCCGCGGCAGCAGCAGCCCGACGAGGCCGAGGAAGGCCAGGCCCATCGCGCCGAGCACGACCGGGCGGGACTGCGAGGAGACCGAGACCATGAAGACGGTGAAGGAGATCAGGGCCGACCAGAAGTACATGATCAGCACCGCGCGGCGGCGGGAGTGGCCGATCTGCAGCAGCCGGTGGTGCATGTGCTCGGCGTCCGCGGAGAAGGGCGAGCGCCCCGCCCGGGTGCGCCGGACCACGGCCATCACGGTGTCGGCCACCGGCAGGGCCACCGCGCAGAACGGCAGCACCAGCGGCAGGAATCCGGGCACGGTCTTGTAGGTGGCCCCGGTCTGCGAACCGATCATCACCTTCAGCTGGTCCGGGTCGATCTGGCCGAACTCCAGGATGGTGATGACGGCCAGCAGCATGCCGAGCAGCATGGAGCCCGAGTCGCCCATGAAGATCCGGGCCGGGGACCAGTTGTGGCACAGGAAGCCCAGGCACATCCCGATCAGGATGACCGTGACCATCGCGGCCGGCACGATCGTGCTGACGTTGTAGGCGCCGGTCTGCAGCCGGTAGGCGTAGATGAAGAAGGTGCTCGCGGCGATCGCGACCATGCCGGAGGCCAGGCCGTCGAGGCCGTCGACGAAGTTGACCGCGTTGATCATGCCCACGATCAGCAGCACCGAGACGGTCACGGCCAGGTTGGGCTCGAGGCTGATGATGCCCACGCCCGGGATGGAGATCCAGGTCAGCTGGATGCCCATCTCCACCATGATCGAGGCGGCCAGGGTCTGCCCGGCCAGCTTGATGAAGGCGTCGACCCCCCAGCGGTCGTCCACCACGCCGATGATGATCAGGATGCCCGAGCCGATCAGCAGCGCGTGCACGGTCGGGGTGCCCTGGAAGACCCAGGTCTGCATCATCGGCAGGTTGGCCGCGGCCATCAGCCCGGCGAGCATCCCGAGGTACATGCTGACCCCGCCGAGACGCGGGATCGGGGTGGTGTGCACGTCGCGGTCGCGCACCGCGGGCGCGGCGCCGAAGCGGATCGCGCCGATCCGGACCGGGCCGGTGGTCAGGTAGGTCGCGACCCAGGAGACGATCAAGACGGCCAGATACTCGCGCATCGAGGACTGATCGCCGCCTTCCGGACCCGGGTGCACACTGCTGAAGCTGGAAGTTCAGGGTAACGGCAGCCGAGCCGCCTCGCAGATAGACGCGTCCCCGGCCCGCACGGTTTCCGGCGGGCCGGGGACTTCGACGGCACGGATAAGGCCAGGTCAGAGCCTTGGTCCGAGTGAACTCCGAGTCAGCGCGGGATCACGGATAGAGCGGGAAGCGGGAGACGAGTTCGGTGACCTCCTCGGCCACCTCGGGCTCCGGGCTGCGCACGGCCCGGCCGATCAGGTTCGCGATCACCCGCATCTCCGGCTCGCGCATGCCCTGCGTGGTCACCGCCGCGCTGCCCACCCGGATCCCGGAGGAGAGCATCGGCTTGGCCGTGTCGTAGGGCACGCAGTTGCGGTTGAGGATGATCCGCATCCGCTCGCAGCGCTGCTCGGCCTCGCGCCCGCTCACCCCGCGCCCGGCCGCGATGTGCACGCCGCGCAGGTCGAGCAGCGCCAGGTGCGTGTCGGTGCCGCCGGTCACCGGCCGCATGCCCTCACGGGCGAGCTCCTCGGCCAGCACCCGCGCGTTGGCCACGACCTGCCGGGTGTAGTCGGCGAACTGCGGCGTGGCCGCCTCGGCGAAGGCCACCGCCTTGGCCGCCACCGCGTGCATCAGCGGCCCGCCCTGGGCGAACGGGAAGACCGCGCGGTCGATCGCGTCGGCGAACTCGGCCCGGCACAGGATCGCGCCGCCGCGCGGGCCGCGCAGGGTCTTGTGCGTGGCGATGCTGACCACGTCGGCGTACGGGACCGGCGAGGGCACGGCGCCGCCGGCCACCAGGCCGGCGATGTGCGCCGCGTCCACCAGCAGATAGGCGCCCACCTCGTCGGCGATCTCACGGAAGGCCTCGAAGTCGATGAGCCTCGGGTAGGCCGTGGCCCCGCAGATGATCAGCCTCGGCTGGTGCGCCTTGGCCAGATCGCGCACCCGGTCGTAGTCGATCAGCTCGGTGTCCTCGCGCACCGGGTAGCCGATGGCCTGGAACCAGGTGCCGGAGAAGTTGCCCGGCGAACCGTGGGTCAGGTGCCCGCCGTGCGGCAGCGCCATCGCCAGGATCCGGTCGCCGGGGCGCAGCAGCGCCGCGTACACGGCCAGGTTCGCCGAGGCGCCCGAGTGCGGCTGCACGTTCGCGTGCTCGGCCTGGAAGAGCGCCTTGGCCCGGTCGACGGCCAGCCGCTCGGCCCGGTCCACCTCGGCGCAGCCGCCGTAGTAGCGCCGGCCCGGGTAGCCCTCGGCGTACTTGTTCGACAGCACCGAGCCGAGCGCGGCCAGGACCGCCGGTGAGGTCGGATTCTCGCTGGCGATCAGCTGCAGCGTGCCGCGCTGGCGTTCCACCTCGTCCAGGATCACGCCGGCGATCTGCGGATCCTTGCGGACGAGGTCGGCGAAGTCGGGGCCGTAGAAGGGGGTGGAGGACCGGGT
>NZ_JAGSOG010000196.1 GCF_018139695.1 Actinospica durhamensis
GGAGTGGGTGATCAGCTGCACGCTCGCCACCGGGACCTGGGTGTCCGCCAAGGCCGCGGCCACGGCGCCTATCGGCAGCGGGTGGGCCTCCCGCGGCTCGCGCAGGGGTTCGCCGCGGGAGTCGAGCTGGATCACCGCGGTCAGGAACGTTCCGTCGCCGATCACGCCGACCGGCTCGCCGCCGCGGGTGGCCACGGTCGCGGTGCGCAGCGCGGGGAAGGTCTCGCGCAGCGGTGCCAGCGCGGACTCGCCCGCGGTCGGCCGGCGCTGGTCCTGGCGCTCCTTGTACTGCGCGTGCACCTGGCGGCTCGCGCCGAGCCAGCGGCCGCGGCTGCCGCCGACCGCGCCGACCACGCACAGCAGCGCGGCCGGGCCGGTGCCCGCGATCGCCATCGGCTTGTGCAGCAGGAAGGGGGTGGCGGCGAGCGCGGCGGCCGCCTCCAACAGGATCAGCCGCACCAGCGGCAGCGAGCCGATGCGCCCCGGCCGCGGCTGGAAGCCCGGGCTGACCGACACTCCGGCGGGACGGCGCCCGCCGCTGCCCGTCTCCGGCCGGCCGGACGCGCGTGCGTCGTCGCGTGCTGCTGCTGTCGCCATCAGGTGCGCCTGCCCCCTCGTATGAGCGCGTGTGCCTAGGTCCGCAGCCGTATCGTACGTGCAGATCCGGGTTCGACGATAGTTGCGTCGCACCTCGCCGCCGGTCTGAGCACCCGTCCGCCCGCGCCGCCGTTACTGTACTCTGTTTCGCACGCATGCTCCGTGCCCGTGGGCGACGGGGATGAGAGGGGAAAAGGGGCAGACCGTGGCGACACGCAAGGACCAGCTCGACGCCTTCAATTTCGCCCGTCGCAGAATGGTGGCGAATCTCGTCGTGCCGACTGCCACCGGCAGCGACGAGGGGGCTCCGAGGCCGGTCAAGACCTTCGCCACCTCGATCATCCTCAGTGCCATCGCGGTCGCCGCGGTCGCCGTCATCGGGGTCTTCAAACCCGCGGCACCCTCCGGCTGGCAGAGTGGACTTGCCGTGGACGAGTCCACCGGCGCCGCGTACATCTATACGAAGTCGAACAATCAGCTGCACTCGGTGTACAACATCACCTCGGCGCGGCTGATCCTGGGCAGCAACTTCGCCAAGTACGACGTGCCGGACTCCACCATCAACAGTTCGGGTATCACGATCGGCGCGCCGGTGGGCATTCTCGGCGCTCCCGAGGACGTGCCGAGCGCGTCCAGCATGACCCTGACGCAGTGGTCGCTTTGTCAGAACGAGAAGAATCCCTCGGATCAGACCCAGCCCGGCGGCGCGACCTATCTGCAAGTCGGCTACGGGCCGAGTGAGCAGACTCCGACCTGGACCACGAACAGCCACCAGGGCCTGATCGTGCACGACTCGCAGAACGAGGTCTACCTCATCGCGGGCGACTACAAGTACGACATCGGCAACTCCGATCAGGAGCCGACGACGGTCACCGATCTGCTGACCGGCCTGAACCTGGATCAGTCGTGGACCGGCGGCGACGGGTTCTGGGTCTCGGACGCCTGGCTGAGCGTCTTCAGCCCTGGTGATCGAATCACCTTCCCGACGCTGGCCGGCGGCTTCGGCGAGGCGGTGACCGACTCGCACGCGGTCAGCGGGCACGTGGGGGACAACGGCGCGAACCCGGGCGGCGGCGGCTCGGTACAGACCGACGACGGGCTGCTCGAACTGAACCCCTTCGCGTACGACCTGTTCCTGGAGAACCCGACGGTACACAACGCCACGGCCATCGACTCGAGCAACCTCACCCCGTCGGACATCGCGAACGCGAACCCGCACGGCAATCCGAATCCGAGTACCGAGTTTAAGGCGGACACCTACGGCAGCACCTGGCCGACGGCCTCGCTCAGCCTCACGGGCACCGACACCACCCAGGGCGACACGCAGAACCTGTGCGTGGGCTACGACGGCACGTACGACGACGGGAGCTCGGTGCCGCACCTGACCACCTGGACCAGCGCGACGCTGCCGTACGGCGGCGTGGGCGGCCAGTTCGGGCTGGACCAATCGGGCGCGAACAACGAGGCCAACAACGTGCTCGTGCGGCCCGGCTACGGGCTGGTCGCGCTACGGATCAACGGCAACTACGGCTCGGGCGGCCAGGAGTACCTGATAGAGGACTCGGACTACCGGTACGCGCTGGTCACCGTGCAGAACGCGGCCACCTCGGGCAGCCAGGCGAGCACCTCCTCGGCCAAGACGCTGCTGGGGTATCAGGGCGTGAACGACGAACAGGTGCCCAATGCCTGGGTGAACCTGATCCAGGGCGGGGCCACCCTCAATCCGACTTCGGCGGGCATGACGCCCGGCAGCGGCCAGTAGGCGGTCGACGTGAGCACCCTGAGGAAGATGGGCTGCGCGGCCGCGTCCACGGTTCTGGCGCTCGGCACCGGGTTCGCGATGCCGGGTGCGGCGGCGGCCGCGGGCGCCGCGGCGACGGTCGGTGAGACCGTGCTCGCGGACGCGTCCAACTGCACGACGAACAACGTCAGCCTGGCGCCGAACCAGGACACACCCTGGGAGATCGGCACCGCCGAACCCGGCGCGCTGAAGAACTTGCAGGGCGTGCCGATGACCGGGGCCGGGGTCACGGTCGCGGTGGTGGACACCGGGATCGCCAAGGTCGGCGACCAGCTCTTCGCGGCCAACGGCCTGGTGCTCAACGGGGAGACCGCGACCGGGTACGGGGCGGACGACGACGGCCACGGGACCATGGTGGCCTCGATCATCGCGGCCAAGGCGAGTGGCAGCGACGGCGGGATGCAGGGCATCGCCCCGGGTGTGAAGCTGCTTTCGATGCGCGAGGCCGGCTGCCGGGCCACCGCGGGCAACAACGAGAACGCCATGGCCACCGCCATCAGCAAGGCGGTCGACATGGGCGCGGACGTCATCAACATCTCCCAGGACGGCTATGACAAGGACCAGTCGCTCTACGACGCGATCCTCAAGGCGTACGACCAGGGCGTGATCGTGGTGACCTCGGCGGGCAACCAGGGCGACCGGGACACGACCGACAGCAGCGGCAAGGACTACGGGGTCAACCCGCTCACCTATCCGGCCGCGTATCAGCCCTACGTGCTCGCGGTGGGCGCGGTGGACGAGTACGACTCGGTGCCCACCTTCTCGGAGAAGGGCACGGACGCGAACCCGTTCGTCGGCGTGGTGGCCCCGGGAGTGGCGGTGGAGGCGCTGCTGCCGTCCGGGAAACTCGCGGTGGACGACGGCACCAGTTTCGCCGCGCCGTACGTCGCGGCCGAGGCGGCGCTGATCATCCAGGCATACGGCTGGACCCACGATCGCGTCGCCGCCCGCGCCTACGAGGTCATGAAGATCATCGAGAGCACCGCGGACGGCGACGGCTCCTACGACCTGTCCTCCGGCTGGGGGCCGGTCGACATCAAGCAGGCGCTGGAGTCGAAGGCCTCGAGCTCGGCGACCGGCTTGAACACACAGCTCGTCTCCGGGGACCAGCCTTCTGATTTCGGCACCGTGTACGGGCTGACCAAGATGTACGGCGCCGGCCCGAACGCGGATGGCCCGGCTTCCAGCGCGGCCGGTACCGGCAGCAAGGTGGTGGCCCGGCCCTACGTCGCGGCCGTGTCCAACAAGACCGCCCAGGAGCAGCAGCGCGGCGCCTACATCGCGCTCGCGGTGGGCCTGCTGGTGGCCGTGGTGACGCTCGGCGCCGCCGCGGTGGCCCGGGACGCCACCCGCCGCCGTCGCGCCGTGGGAGTCCCGGGCGACTCGGCCGAGGCGCTGTAGACCCCAGCGAACGAGCAGTCAGAGCCCGAACCACAGCAAGCGAACAGCAGAGCACGAACCACAAGCCAAGCGCCCCGCCCCCGATCGAACCGGGGACGGGGCGCTTGGCTGTTGCCGCTATTGCGTGCGTTCGCCGCTACAGCGACGGCGGCGTGTAGGCCGTCTGCACCAGCAGGCTGCCGTGCCGGCGGCTGACAAGGGTGCCGCGGCCGGGGGGCTGCTGGCTGGCCCGGACCGAGCCGATCAGCTGGCCCTCCTCGCGGTCGCCGGACAGCACGAGGCCCGGCTGGCGCGACTCGCGCAGGCGCTGGACCACCGGCTCGAACAGGGCCCGGCTGGCACCGCCCGCGGCGCGCGAGATGATGAGGTGGAAGCCCAGGTCGCGCGCCATCGGCAGGTACTCGCCGAAGGGGGAGAGCGGGTTGCCGCCCGGGGTGGCGACCAGGTCGTAGTCGTCCACGATCACGAAGATCTCCGGGCCGGTCCACCAGCTGCGGTTGCGCAGCTGCTCGGCCGTGACGTCGGGGCCGGGCTGGCGCTTGTCCAGGAACGGCTTGATCTCCGCCACCGTCGAGGAGACCGCTCCGCTCGCAGCGCAGTAGCCGAGCTGGTGGGTCTCCGGGACCGCGCCGAGCAGCGAACGCCGGTAGTCGACCAGCAGGATGCGGGCCTGGCTGCCGGTGTAGGTCTCGGTGATGCCCTTGATGATCGTGCGCAGCACCGAGGTCTTGCCCGACTCGCCCTCGCCGAACATCAGGAAGTGCGGGTCCTGGCTGAAGTCCAGGAAGACCGGCTCGAGCTTGTTCTCGTCCACGCCGAGCGGGATCGCGAACGCCGGGCGCGCGGCGGGCTCGGGCATCTCGGTGTAGGGCACCATGAGCGGGAGCATGCGCAGCTTGGGAGCCATGGGACCCTGCCAGGCCTCGGAGATCGCGGCGACCGTCTTGGCCACCCCGTCGGCGAGATCGGCCGCGTCCTCGACCCCGTCGATGCGCGGCAGCGCGCCGAGGAAGTGCAGCTTCTCCCGGGTGATGCCGCGGCCCGGGTTGCCCGCCGGCACGTTCTGGGCGACCTTGCGGTCCACGTCGGACTCCATCGGGTCACCGAGCCTCAGCTCGATGCGGGTGTTGATGGCGTCCTTGAGCTGCGGGCGGATCTCGGCCCAGCGTGCGGCGGTGATGACCACGTGCACGCCGAAGCCGAGGCCGCGCTGGGCGATGTCGAGGATGTCCTGCTCGAGCGTCTCGAACTCGCTCTTGAGCGTCTGCCAGCCGTCCACGATCAGGAACACGTCGCCGAACGCCTCGCCGGGCAGCTCGCCCCGGGCCCGGCGGGCGCGGAAGGTGCCGATGGAGTCGATCTGGTTGGTGCGGAAGGTCTCCTCCCGCTTGTCCAGGATCCCGACCACCTCGCTCACGATCCGGCGCACGACGTCGACGTCGAGGCGGCCGCCGAGGCCGGACATGTGCGGCAGGCCCTGCAGGCTCATCAGCGAGCCGCCGCCGAAGTCGAGGCAGAAGAACTGCGTCTCCATCGGGGTGTGGCCGAGCGCGAGCCCGGTCAGCAGCGTGCGCAGCATGGTGGACTTTCCGGTGCGCGGACCGCCCACGACCACCGCGTGGCCCGCGGCGCCGGACAGGTCGAGCTGGTAGACCTCGCGCTTCTGCTCGATCGGCTTGTCCGCGATGGCGATCGGCACGAGCAGCCGGCCGGCCCCGGAGTACCCGGTGGCCACCAGGCCCCGGTCCGCGGTGGCCTGGATGCCCGGCATCAGCAGGTCCAGCGTGGGCGGCTCGAGCAGCGGCGGCAGCCACACCTGGTGCGCCGGCAGGCCCTCGCCCTCCATCTGCCGCACCAGCACGTCAAGCACGGTGTCGATCAGGACGTCGTCGTCCTCCTTGGCCTTGGGCACCGCGGCCACCGGTTCGGCGATCCGCTCCGGCTCCAGGTACGCGGCGGTGAACAGGGTCGGGCGGCGGTGGTCGAGCTTGCGCTCCACGTTGGTGCGCGTCTGCGGGCGGTAGGGGCCTGAGACGTACGCGGCCTTGAACCGGGTTCCGGGGCCCTGGCCGCCCTCCGCGCCCACCGTCTTGAGGTAGCCGGAGCCGGGGATCGAGGGCAGGTTGAACGCGTCCGGCACGCCGAGCACGACCCGGGACTCGGCCGCGGAGAAGGTCTTGAGGCCCAGCCGGTAGGACAGGTAGGTGTCCAGGCCGCGCAGCTTGCCCTCCTCCAGCCGCTGCGAGGCCAGCAGCAGGTGCACGCCGAGCGAGCGGCCGATGCGGCCGATCTGGATGAACAGGTCCAGGAACTCGGGCTTGGCGGTGAGCATCTCGGAGAACTCGTCCAGCACGATCAGCAGGTTCGGCATCGGGGTCAGCTGCGCCCCGGCCGAGCAGGCCTTCTGATAGTCGTGGATGTTCTTGAAGTTGCCCGCGTCGCGCAGCATCTCCTGACGCCGGTTCATCTCGCCGACGATGGCGTCGCGCATGCGGTCGACCATGGTCAGGTCGTCCGCCATGTTGGTGATCACGGCCGCGGTGTGCGGCATGGTGGCCATGCCGGCGAAGGTCGCGCCGCCCTTGAAGTCGGAGAGCACGAAGTTGAGGTTGTCCGAGGAGTGGGTGACCGCGAGCGCGAGCACCAGCGTGCGCAGCACCTCGGACTTGCCGGAGCCGGTGGCCCCGATGCACAGGCCGTGCGGGCCCATGCCGCCCATCGCGGCTTCCTTGATGTCCAGGATCACCGGCTCGCCGTTCTCGCCGATGCCGATCGGCACGCGCAGCCTGTCCTGCGGGCTCAGCCGCTTCCAGCCCTTGCGGGTGTCGAAGGCGCCCGGGTCGCCGATGCCCATCAGGTCGGTGAAGTCCAGCGCGCTCATCAGCGGCTCGTCCCCGTCGCCGCCGCTGCCCACCCGCAGCGGGGCCAGCTGCCGGGCCAGCGCCTCGGCCTGCGCGATCGAGAGCCGGTCGCCGACGCCGGAGAACGAGGCGCCGGAGGAGGTCTCCACCCGCAGCTTCTCGCCGTCCAGGGACATGTGCACGCCGCCGCGCACCAGGCCGGCGTGGCCCTCGGCGTCGATCTCGACGATGGTCACGCCCTGTACGCCCTCGCCGTGCAGCAGGATCGAGTCGCCGCTGGCGCGGGCGCCGTCCACCACCACGATCAGGTGCGGCTGGTCCAGGATCGGGGGAGCGTCGCGCATGAAGCGCGGGCGGTCGAGCAGTTCGCCGCCGAGCGCCTCCTCGAGCTCGCTGGCGTCCGAGTAGATCAGGCGCACCGAGCCGGCCGCGTCGTTCTGCTTGGGGTGCTGCGCGTGCGGCAGCCACTTGACCCATTCCCAGTACTTGCGCCGGTTCTCCGCCGCGACCACGCACACCCGCACCTCGTCCGGGGCGTGGAAGGAGGTCAGCTGGGCCAGCAGGGCCCTGGCATGCCCGCGCGCGTCGTCGGCCTCGCCCTGGCCGGTGGAGCTGATCAGCACGTGCCAGAACGAGCGCAGCGGCACCGCCATGGGCAGCTTGTCCAGCATGCCCTGCACCGTGATGAACCGGCGCAGCGCGTCCGCGCAGATGGGTTCGAGCTCGTCCACCGGCGCCGTCTCCGGCGCGACCAGGGGCGTGGCAAGACGCTGCGAGCCGGTGCCGAGGCGCACCTGGACGAAGTCCGGGTCGGTCGGGCGCCGCTCCCACAGCCGCTGGCCGCTGGTGACGATCGCCCACAGGTGCGCGGGATCGGGGTGCGACCACATCTGCGCGGTGTACTGCTGCTGCTGGGTCCGGCGCACCTGCTGGCGCATCTGACTCAGGTAACGCAGATAGTCCCGGCGCGCGTCCGCCGTCTTGCCCTTATTCCCCTTCTTTCCCATGGTCTGGGTCAGCATGCCCAGTGAACCCAGGACGGTCATACCGCCCATCATCTTCATCATGATGTTGCTGCCGGGCATGAAGAAGAACCCGACGGAGCCGAGCATCCCCAGCATCGGCAGTGCCTGCATCAGCGCCCCGCCGCCCTTGTTCGCCCGGGCCAGCTCGGGCGGCGGCTCGAGGAACACCTCTCCCGAAGGCACCTGCGGCGGATGAACGCGCGGCGGGCGCTTGACGACGACGGTACTCAAAGCCGTGCCCCTCCCGTGACCCACTGAATTTCCGTGCGGCAGTTCGATATCGCAGAACTGGCAGTCGCGGTGGAGTCTAGTAGACTCTCGCGCGCGTAGACAGTTCATCAGGATGCGCCGATGCGTGGGGCCTTCGCAGGTCGCGGGTTCCGTACGGCGGCGGGCGCTGCGAGCGTTTCGCACAAACGGGAGGGGCGGGCAGTGGCTGCCAATGTCATGACAGGGTTCTGTCGCATCACGGTGGTGGCTCCGGATGTGCGGGTGGATGTGGCCCTGCCGGAGGACGTACCGCTGGCGGAGCTGCTGCCGGACATCCTGCGCATGGCCGACCAGTGGCAGAACGAGGGCGCGCACTCCGGCTTCGCCATGGCCCGGCTCGACGGGGGCGAGCTCGACACCGGGCTCTCCCTCTCGGCCCAGGGCGTGCGCAACGGGGAGCTGCTGTATCTGCGCGCGGCCACCGAGACCCTCCCGCCGCCGGTCTACGACGACGTGGTGGACGCGATCGTGCGCTCGGTCGCGGACGACAAGCGGATGTGGTCGGGTACGCACTTCCGCCGCCTCGGCCTGATCGGCGGCGCGCTGATGTTCGCGATCGGCGCCTGGGTGCTGTGGACCGCGGCCGACCCGCACGGCATGCCGGCCGCGGTGTCCGGAGTCCTGGCCGTGCTGCTGACCGTCTCCGGCGGCGTGTGCTCACGCTCCTACAAGGACCACCTCGGCGGCGCGGTGCTCGGCGGCTGTGCGGTGCCCTACGCGTTCCTGGCCGGCCTCGGCGTGCTGCCGCTGAGCCAGACCTCGGGCCTGGGCCGCAGCCACTTCCTCGTCGCCTGCGCCGCGGTGCTGGTGGTCGCGGTCATCGGCGGGGTGGTGCAGGAGGAGCACGACGAGGTCTACGTCGCGGCCGGCATCGCCGGCACCATCGGCGCGCTGACCGCCGCGGTGGGCCTGGCCACGCACGCCGACCCGGTCAAGCTCGCGGCCGGGGCCGGCACCGTGGCCGTCGCCGCGATCGGCTTCCTGCCCGGCCTGGCCATGCGCCTGGTGCGCTTCCCGATGCCGCAGCTGATCGACGGCGCCCCGCAGGTGGGCCCGGGCGGGCAGCAGCAGCGGGCCACCCTGCCGGCCGGCAACGACGACCCGGTGGACACCGAGGCCATGGCCCGGCGCACCCGCCGCGGCCACGAACTGCTCACCGGGCTGGTCTCCGCCTGTGCGCTGGTGACCGTGGTGTGCGCGCTGACGCTCTCGTTCACCACGCTGCACAGCGGCGGCGGCGCCTGGGCCCAGGGCATGGCCGCCATCCTCGGGCTCGTGCTCATCTCCCGGGCCCGGCTGCTGCGGCGCACCCCGCAGGTGACGGCGCTGATCGGCGGCGGGGTGATCGCCGAGACCATCCTGCTGGTGGGCGCGACCCTGCAGCTGTCCGCCACCGCCCGGCAGACCTGGTACTTCGCGGTGGTGCTCGCGGCGGGCCTGCTCCTGCTGCTGGTGGGCTACGGCCTGCCCAACCGCTCGCTCTCGCCGCGCTGGGCCCGCACCGTGGACCTGCTCGACGCGCTGCTGCTGGCCTCGGTCATCCCGGTGCTGCTCGGCGTGCTCGCGGTGTACAACACGGTGCAGTCGGTCGGTCACTGACCTTCCCGCACGATTCGAGGCCTGCGCAGGTCGGGGCCGTTCCGGAACGGTCCGGAGCGGCCCCGACGCGCTGATAGACTTCAGGTCGGGTTCGACACCGCCGCGTGACCCCTACCGTGGCGGGCCCGTAACTGACGAGGAGTCGCGCGTGTCCCTGGACATCGCCACGAAGAAGCAGATCATGACCGAGTACGCGACGGTCGAGGGTGACACCGGCTCCCCGGAGGTCCAGGTCGCGCTGCTCACCAAGCGTATCAACGACCTGACCGAGCACGTGAAGCTGCACAAGCACGACCACCACTCGCGCCGCGGTCTGCTGCAGCTGGTCGGCAAGCGCCGCCGGCTGCTGAAGTACCTCGCCGCCAAGGACATCTCGCGCTACCGCTCGCTGATCGAGCGGCTCGGCCTGCGCCGCTAGTCGGCGAGCCCTTCGGCTCCTGGCCGAGGGCGCAGTCACCGGAGCGGTACCCGGAAGTTCGGGTGCCGCTCCTCGCCGTACCCGGCGGGCGCGATCCGGCGCCCGCGGGCGCCCGGAGCGGGGGTAGCGCGGCGCCCGCCGGGGCGTCACGGTGCCGAGAGGCAGCCACATGGGTTAGCGTGGCTGTGGATAAAAAGAAGAGGAAACGACCGGAACAGCGACGCCGGTGTACCGATCTTCGGTAGTGGCCGTCGGCATCCGCGCGGGAGCGGGAGACCGCGAGCGCGGATACGGCGGCTTCGATCGGAGACCGGTCCTGGTCACCCCGAGGTGAGTCGTCGCGTTCCCGCAGACGAAAAAGGAGGGAACCCATGGAGGGTTCCGACATCGCGACGACCGAGGCGGTCATCGACAACGGGCGCTTCGGCACCCGCAAGGTCACGTTCGAGACCGGGCGTCTGGCCCGGCAGGCGGCGGGGTCCGCCGTGGCCTACCTGGACGACGAGACCATGGTCCTGTCGGCCACCACCTACTCCAAGAATCCGAAGGACCAGCTGGACTTCTTCCCGCTGACCGTGGATGTCGAGGAGCGCATGTACGCGGCCGGGCGCATTCCCGGCTCGTTCTTCCGGCGTGAGGGGCGTCCGTCCGAGGACGCGATCCTCACCTGCCGTCTGATCGACCGTCCGCTGCGCCCGTCCTTCGCCAAGGGCCTGCGCAACGAGATCCAGATCGTGTGCACCGTGATGGCGCTGCACCCGCAGCACCTCTACGACGTGATCGCGATCAACGCGGCCTCCGCGTCCACGCAGCTGGCCGGCCTGCCGTTCTCCGGCCCCATCGGCGGCGTGCGCGTCGGCCTGATCGAGGGCCAGTGGGTCGCCTTCCCGACCCACGAGGAGCTGCAGAACGCGGTCTTCGACATGGTCGTGGCCGGCCGGGTGCTGGCCGACGGCGACGTGGCGATCATGATGGTCGAGGCCGAGGCCACCGACAAGACCATCAACCTGATCGCCGACGGCGCCGGCGCGCCGACCGAGGAGATCGTGGCCGAGGGCCTCGACGCGGCCAAGCCCTTCATCAAGGAGCTGTGCCGGGCCCAGGCCGAGCTGGCCAAGCTCGCGGCCAAGCCCACCGCCGAGTTCCCGCGCTACCTGGACTACCAGGACGACGTGTACGAGGCCGTCTCCGCGTCCGTCTCCGCCGAGCTGGCCGCCGCGATGACCATCGCGGGCAAGCAGGAGCGCGAGACCGAGCAGGACCGCCTCAAGGCCGTGACGGTGGAGAAGCTGGCCGGGCAGTTCGAGGGCCGGGAGAAGGAGATCTCCGGGGCCTACCGCTCGCTGACCAAGAAGCTGGTGCGCGAGCGCATCATCCGCGACCAGGTGCGCATCGACGGCCGCGGCGTGACCGACATCCGTGCCCTCTCGGCCGAGGTCGACGTGGTCCCGCGGGTGCACGGCTCGGCCCTGTTCGAGCGCGGCGAGACCCAGATCCTGGGCATCACCACGCTGAACATGCTCCGGATGGAACAGCAGATCGACACGCTGAACCCGGAGAACCGCAAGCGGTACATGCACAACTACAACTTCCCGCCCTACTCCACCGGTGAGACCGGCCGGGTGGGCTCGCCCAAGCGGCGTGAGATCGGCCACGGCGCGCTCGCCGAGCGGGCGCTGGTGCCGGTGCTGCCGACCCGCGAGGAGTTCCCGTACGCGATCCGCCAGGTCTCCGAGGCCCTCGGTTCGAACGGCTCCACCTCGATGGGCTCGGTCTGCGCCTCGACCATGTCCCTGCTCAACGCCGGCGTGCCGCTCAAGGCGCCGGTCGCCGGCATCGCCATGGGCCTGGTCTCGGCCGAGATCGAGGGCAAGACCCAGTACGTGGCGCTGACCGACATCCTCGGTGCCGAGGACGCGTTCGGCGACATGGACTTCAAGGTCGCCGGCACGAAGGACTTCGTGACCGCGCTGCAGCTCGACACGAAGCTCGACGGCATCCCCGCCGAGGTGCTCGGCCGCGCCCTGAAGCAGGCCCGCGACGCGCGTCTGCACGTGCTCGACGTGATGCTCGAGGCGATCGACGTGCCGGACGAGATGTCCGAGCTCGCGCCGCGCATCATCACGGTGAAGATCCCGGTGGACAAGATCGGCGAGGTCATCGGCCCGAAGGGCAAGATGATCAACCAGATCCAGGAGGACACCGGCGCCGAGATCACCATCGAGGACGACGGGACCATCTACATCGGCGCCACCACCGGTGCCGCTGCGGAGCAGGCTCGGGCGACGATCAACCAGATCGCCAACCCGACCATGCCCGAGGTGGGCGAGCGGTTCCTGGGTACGGTCGTGAAGACCACCGCCTTCGGCGCCTTCGTCTCCCTGATGCCCGGCAAGGACGGCCTGCTGCACATCTCGCAGCTGCGCAAGATCGCCGGCGGCAAGCGCGTGGAGAACGTCGACGACGTGGTCAAGGTCGGCGACAAGATCCAGGTCGAGATCTCCGAGATCGACCAGCGCGGCAAGCTCTCGCTGGCCCCCGTGGTCGCCGAGGAAGAGACCGCGGACGCGCCGCAGGCGTAACGCAGCTCGCAACAAGTGCACAGCCGCGCAGGAGAGCAGAGAGGCGTCAGGTGACCGACTCCGTCGAGGTGATCTCGGCCGCCGCCTACACGGAGGACGATTCCGTGGGCGGGGAACTCCTGCTCGAGGGCACGGACGGTTCCGGCGCGGTGCGCCGGACCGTCCTGCCCGGCGGCATCCGGGTGGTGACCGAGGCGATGCCGCTGGTGCGCTCGGTCTCCCTCGGGGTGTGGGTGGGCGTCGGCTCCCGGGACGAGAGCCCGGAACTGGCCGGCGCCAGCCACTTCCTCGAGCACCTGCTGTTCAAGGGCACACCGCGGCGCAGCGCCCTGGACATCTCGGCCGCGATCGAGGCCGTCGGCGGTGACATCAACGCCTTCACCACGAAGGAGTACACCTGCTACTACGCGCGGGTGCTCGACGCCGACCTGCCGCTGGCCGCGGACGTGCTCACCGACGTGGTGGGCGCGGCGCTGCTGCGGGCGCAGGACGTCGAGTCCGAGCGCGGGGTCATCCTCGAAGAGATCGCCATGACCGAGGACGACCCGGGCGACCTGGTGCACGAGGAGTTCTCCCTGGCGCTGTGGGGCGACACTCCGCTGGGCCGGCCCATCGCGGGCTCGGCCGAGTCGGTGCGCGCGCTGACCAGGGAGCAGATCGCCGAGCACTACCGGGGCCACTACACCGGGCCCAACCTGGTCGTGGCCGCGGCCGGCAACCTGCGCCACGAGCACGTGGTGGAGCTGGTCTGGGCGGGCTTCGAGCGGGTCGCCCGCGACGCCCACTCGCACCTGACGCTGGAGCCGGGCCGCAGTCCGCTCGTCTCCCGGGCCGAGCTCGACGCCGCGGCCGGACCCGCCCCGCTGACCCTGGCCCCGGCCGTGCGGCTGCTGGGCAAGAAGACCGAGCAGGCGCACCTGGTGCTCGGCACCCCGGGCGTGACCCGGCTCGACGACCGGCGCTGGGCGCTCGGCGTGCTGGCCGCGGTGCTCGGCGGCGGGATGTCCTCCCGGCTGTTCCAGGAGGTGCGCGAGAAGCGCGGCCTGGCCTACTCGGTCTACAGCTTCGCCACCCAGTTCACCGACTCCGGCGCGTTCGGCGTGTACGCGGGCTGCCAGCCGAAGAAGCTGCGCGAGGTGCTCTCGCTGTGCCGCGAGGAGATCGGCAAGGCCGCGGCGGACGGGATCAGCGAGGGCGAGCTGGCCCTCGGCATCGGCCAGCTGCGCGGCGGCACGGTGCTCGGACTCGAGGACACCGGATCGCGGATGAGCCGGCTGGGCAAGAGCGAACTCGTGTACGGTCAGCACCTGTCCGTGGACTATGTCCTCGAGCGTATGGGTTCGGTGACCATGGACGAGGTGCGGCAGGTCGCCGCCGAACTGTTGGCGACGGCCCCGGCCACGGCGGTCGTCGGCCCCTACGAGAACGTCGAGGATTTCGCGTGAGCGTGCAGGTTGCCGTGTTCGGCGCGGCCGGCCGGATGGGCCGTCAGGTGTGCGAGGCGGTGGAGGGGGCCGAGGGCCTCGAACTCGTCGCCCGGATCGACGTCGGCCAGGACCCGAAGCTGGCCGTGGAGGCCGGCGCGCAGGTCGCGGTGGACTTCACCAGCCCCGACGCGGTGCTCGGCAACCTCGGGTTCTGCGTACGCAACGGCATCCACGTGGTCGTCGGCACCAGCGGCTTCGGCCCGGACAAGATCGCCGAGACCCAGGCACTGCTGGCCGAGTCGCCGGACTCCGGCGTCGGCGTGCTGGTCGCCCCCAACTTCTCCCTCGGCGCCGTGCTGATGATGAAGTTCGCGGCCCAGGCGGCCCCGTACTTCGAGTCGGTCGAGATCGTCGAACTGCACCACCCGGACAAGCTCGACGCCCCCAGCGGCACCGCCCGCCGTACCGCCGAGCTGATCGCCGAGGCCCGCGAGGCGGCCGGGGTCGCCGCGTCCCCCGACGCGACCGAGCAGGACGAGGACCACCACCGCGGCGGCAAGGTCGGCGACGTGACGGTCCACTCGGTCCGGCTGCGCGGCCTCGTCGCGCACCAGGAGGTGCTGCTCGGCGGCGTCGGCGAGACCCTCACGCTGCGCCACGACTCCCTCGACCGCGCCTCGTTCATGCCCGGCGTGCTCGTCGGCGTGCGCGAGATCGCCGCGCACCCGGGGCTGACCGTCGGGCTCGAGCACTACCTGAGCCTGTGAAGAGTAAGAACGAGAAGTCAGAAGTCTGGGACTGAGATCATGCGTGCCCGTACCACCGCCTTCATCCTCGGCGCCGTCCTGGTGTTCTACCTCGTCGGCTGCGTCTGGCGCGGCGTGCTCGCGCTCTACACGGCGGTGGACCAGGGTTCCTGGATCGCCGGCATGCTGGGCCTGGCCGTCCTCGCGTTCGGCTTCATCGGCTCCTGGGTCCTCTACCGCGAGATCCAGTTCGGCTTCGCCACCGAGCGCCTGGCCCGGGCCCTGGACGAGGACGAGACCCCCGGCGGCGGCCTGCGCTACGAGGAGATCGACGGCCTGCCGCGCTCGCCCGGCGGCCGGGTCGACCGCACCGCCGCCGACGCCCTGTTCGCCCGGCGCAAGGCCGACACCGAGGCCACTCCCGACGACTGGCGCTGCTGGTACCGGCTCGCCGCCGCGTACTACGCCGCGAAGGACTCCTCCCGTGCCCGCGGCGCCATGCGCCACGCCGTGAAGCTCGAGCTGGAAGCGGCCGTCGACTAGGTCGACGGCCGCTTCCCACGGTGCCCGGCGGCTGACCGCGGGTCAGCCGGCCCGGGTCAGACCTCGATGATCACCGGCAGGATCATCGGACGGCGGCGGAAGGTCACGTCCACCCACTTGCCGACGATGCGCCGGATGATCTGCTGCAGCTGGTAGACGTCCCCGACGCCCTCGGCGGCCGCGTCGGCCAGGGCCTCCTCGATCTTGGGCACCACGGCGGCGAGCTGCTCGTCGTCGATGCCCGCGCCGCGGGACTGGACCTGGAGGGTACCGGTGATCTTGCCGGTGTCCGAGTCCACCACGGCGAAGACCGAGATGAAGCCCTCGTCGCCGAGGATGCGGCGGTCCTTGAGCGAGGCCTCGGTGATGTCGCCGATGGAGGCGCCGTCCACGTAGACGTAGCCGCAGGGGACCTTGCCGGCGATCCGGGCCACGCCGTCCACCAGGTCCACCGCCACGCCGTCCTCGGCCAGCACGGTGCGCTCGCGCGGGACGCCGGTGAGCACGGCCAGGTCGGCGTTCGCGCGCAGGTGGCGCCACTCGCCGTGCACCGGCATGACGTTGCGCGGCTTGGCCAGGTTGTAGAAGTACAGCAGCTCGCCGGCCGAGGCGTGGCCGGAGACGTGCACCTTCGCGTTGCCCTTGTGCACCACGTTCGCGCCCCAGCGGCTCAGGCCGTTGATCACGCGGTAGACGGCCGACTCGTTGCCCGGGATGAGCGAGGAGGCGAGCACCACGGTGTCGTTCTCCACGATGCGGATCTGGTGGTCCCGACTGGCCATCCGGGACAGCGCGGCCATCGGCTCGCCCTGGGACCCGGTGCACACGAGCACGACCTGCTCGGGCGGCAGCTCCTCGATCTGCTTGGGGTCGATGACCAGGCCCTCGGGCACGTGCAGGTAGCCGAGGTCGCGGGCCACGCCCATGTTGCGCACCATCGAGCGGCCGATGAAGGCCACCTTGCGGTGGTACTTCGCCGCGCAGTCGAGCACCTGCTGGATCCGGTGCACGTGGCTGGCGAAGGAGGCGACGATCAGGCGGCGCTGCGCGGTGGCGAAGGCGCGCTCGAGCGCGGGCATGATCTCCCGCTCGCTCGCCACGAACCCGGGCACCTCGGCGTTGGTGGAGTCCACCAGCACCAGGTCCAGGCCCGCCTCGCCGAGCCGGGAGATGCCGGCCAGGTCGGTCAGCCGGCCGTCGAGCGGCAGCTGGTCCATCTTGAAGTCACCGGTGTGCAGCACGGTGCCGGCCGGGGTCTTGACGACCACGGCCAGGGCGTCCGGGATGGAGTGGTTGACCGCGAGGAAGGAGCAGTCGAACGGACCGATGCGCTCGGTCTGACCCTCCTTCACCTCCAGCGTGTACGGCCGGATCCGGTGCTCGGCCAGCTTGGCCTCGATCAGCGCGAGGGTGAGCTGGGAGCCGATCAGGGGGATGTCGGCCCGTTCCTTGAGCAGGTAGGGCACGGCGCCGATGTGGTCCTCGTGGCCGTGCGTGAGCACGACCGCGACCACGTCGTCGTAGCGGTCCCTGATCGAGGTGAAGTCGGGCAGGATCAGGTCCACGCCGGGCTGCTCGGGCTCGGGGAAGAGTACGCCGCAGTCCACGATCAGCAGCTTGCCGCCGAACTCGAAGACGGTCATGTTGCGGCCGATCTCGCCCAGGCCGCCGAGCGGAGTGATCCGCAGGGCGCCTTCGGACAGCGGCGGAGGGGTCCCCAGCTCGGGGTGGGGATGGCTCATCAGGCGGCTCCTTGTGGTGCTTGTGTGCAATTGTCCATGGTGAAAGGTTGTTTTGGCTGTTCAGTTGTACGGCGCTGGGCCGGAAGTGTGTACCGGGCGTGGGGGCCGGTGCGGTGCGGGGTCCGTGTGGGTGG